>DAIOFZ010000001.1:0-67451 GCA_036745475.1 Actinomycetota bacterium
GGACGCGTCGTGCATCGCCGTTCCGGGCTTCGCCCGGAAGTTCTGGACGATGACCTCCTGGATGTGTCGGTAGCGCCGATGCAGCTCGCGGATCGCGAGCAGCGACTCGGCGCGCTCGGCGAGGGTTTCGCCGATCCCCACGAGGATGCCCGTCGTGAACGGGATCGCCAGACGACCGGCGTCCTCGATCACGCGGAGGCGGACGGCCGGGATCTTGTCCGGCGAGCCGAAGTGCGGCCCGCCGCGCTCGGACAGGCGGTCCGAGGAGGTCTCGAGCATCATCCCCATCGAGGGAGCGACCTGCTTGAGCCTCGCCATGTCCTGGTAGGACATGACGCCGGGGTTCAGGTGCGGGAGCAGCCCCGTCTCCTCGATCACCCGGATCGCGGCCGCCCGGACGTACTCGAGCGTCGAGCGGTAGCCGCGTTCGGCGAGCCACGCGCGCGCCACCGGGTAGCGCTCCTCGGGCCGGTCGCCGAGCGTGAACAGCGCCTCCTTACAACCGAGACGCCGCCCCGCCTCGGCGATCGCCACGACCTCATCGGGCGACAGGAACGGCCGTTCGAGCCTTGCGGGTGGTTTGGCGAACGTGCAGTAATGACAGTGATCGCGACACAGCATCGTGAGCGGAACGAAGACCTTGCGGGAGTAGGTCACGGTGCTGCCGTGTCCGAGCCCGCGTAGGTGCGACGCGAGGGACATCAGCCGTCGCAGGGCCGGGCCGCGCGCCTCGAGCAGCGCCTCGATCTCGCCGACCGACAGCGCCTTGCCGGCGCCTGCGCGGGCGAGCGCGCGCCGAAGCGCGTGCGCGGTCGTGGCCTCGGCCATCCGTTCGCGAGCGTACTACGCTGCCGTGCATGCGGGTGACGGCGCTCGCCGGCGGGATCGGCGCGGGGAAGTTCCTGCGTGGGCTCGTGCGCGCCGTCGCGCCGGAAGCGGTCACCGTGATCGCGAACACCGGCGACGACATCACGATGCACGGGCTGCACGTGTCGCCCGATCTCGACTCGGTGACGTACTGGCTCGGCGACGTCTTCGATCGCGAACGCGGATGGGGACGCCGCGACGAGACCTTCCGCGCGACCGAGGAGCTGCGATCGTTCGATCCGGAGCAGGCCTGGTTCAACCTCGGCGACCTCGACCTCGCCACCCACCTGTTCCGGACGAACCTCCGGGCGGCGGGGCAGACGCTGACCTCGGCGACGGCCGCCGTTGCCCGCCGGTTCGGCGTGGTGCCGCGGATCCTCCCGATGAGCGACGACCCGGTGACCACGCGGATCTCCGTGGTCGCCGACGGCGAGGAGCTCGACCTGCACTTCCAGGAATACTGGGTCCGGCGCGGGGGACGCGACGAGGTGAAGGCCGTTCGGTACGAGGGCGCCGAACGTTCGCGACCCGCGCCCGGCGTCATCGAGGCGCTCGCGGACGCGGACGCGATCGTGCTGTGCCCGTCGAACCCGGTCGCCTCGCTCGGTCCGATCCTCGCGGTGCCCGGCATCCGCGACGCCGTCGGGGCGCGTCGCAACGACGTCGTCGGCGTGAGCGGGATCGTGGCCGGCGCGCCGCTCGCGGGGATGGCGGACCGGCTGATGCCGGCGGCCGGCGCCGAGGTCACCGCGGCCGGGGCGGCGGAGTGCTACCGGGGACTCCTGGGCGCCTGGGTTCTCGACGACGTCGACCGCGCGCTGATCCCTCGGATCGAGGCCACCGGGGTGCGCGTCGGCGCGACCGACTCGATCATGACCGACGACGCGAAGGCGGAGGCACTCGCGCGGTTCGCGCTCGGTCTGCTGGGGTGATCGGGGCGACCCCTTCCGCATGAGCATCCAGGTGCTGCCCGTCGAGGGGCTCCCGGAGGTGCGACCGGGCGACGATCTCGCCGCGCTCCTCGCCGGACCGCTCGGCGCCATCGGTCTTGGCGACGGGGACGTGGTCGCGGTCACGCAGAAGATCGTGTCGAAGGCCGAGGGTCGCGTCGTCCTCGAGGAGGCCCGCGGCCGCGACGCGTGGGTCGAACACGAGACGCGCCGTGTCGTCGCCCGACGCGGCGACCTCGTGATCGCCGAGACGCGCCACGGCCTCGTGTGCGCGAACGCCGGCGTCGACGCGTCGAACGTCGAGGAGGGGTTCCTCACGCTGCTCCCGGAGGACCCCGACGCCTCCGCGGAACGGCTCCGCCGTGACCTGAGCGGACGGCTCGGCGTCGATGTGGGGGTCGTGATCACGGACACGTTCGGCAGGACCTGGCGGCGCGGTCTGGTGAACGTCTCGATCGGCTGCGCCGGCATCCCGTCCCTCGTCGACCTCCGCGGCAGCGCCGACCACCACGGCCGTCGGCTCGAGGCGACCGTCGTGGCGCTCGCCGACGAGGTGGCCGCCGCAAGCGGGCTGGCCATGGGCAAGGCGGCGCGGGTGCCGGTGGCGATCGTCCGGGGTGTCGGGTTCGAGCCGGCATCGGTACCGGCTGCCGAGATGGTCCGCCCCCCGGAGGAGGATCTGTTCCGGACGTCCCCGCTCCTGTCGATCTCGGAGCGCCGGACGATCCGGGCGTTCGGGGACGGCGAGGTGTCACGCGAGGCGGTGCAGGAGGCCGTCCGCGCCGCCTGCACCGCGCCGGCGCCGCATCACACGCGCCCGTGGTCGTTCACCGCGATCTGGACCGCGGCGGCCAAGCGGCGATTGCTCCGCGCGATCGCCGACGCCTGGCGCGAGGACCTGCGACGGGACGGGACGCCGGAGGCGACGATCGAACGCCGGATCGCGAGGAGCGACGCTGTGCTCGGCGCGGCGCCCGCCCTGATCGTCCCGTGGGTCCGGTTCCGCGGTGCCCATCCCTACGCCGACGCCGAGCGTTCACACGCCGAGCAGGAGATGTTCCTGTTGTCCGGCGGGGCAGCGATCCAGAACCTGCTCCTCGCGCTCTCGGCGCAGGGACTCGCCTCGTGCTGGATCTCCTCGACGCTGTTCTGCCAGCAGGAGAGCCGCGCCGCGCTCGGCATGTCCGACGAGTGGTTCGCGCTCGGGACCGTCGCGGTCGGGCCGATGCCGCCGGGGGCCGCGCCGCCGCGGCCCCCGCTCGACCTCTCCGAGCACCTGCGGACCCAGTGAGCCGGCCCGCAACCCCTCGGCCTAGACCACCCCGTGCACGAAATACCAGGCGAAGATCGCGGCCACGACGTACAGGAGCGGGTGGACGTCCCGCCACCTGCCGCGAAGCACCGCGATCACGACGTACGAGAGGAACCCCGCCCCCACGCCGTTGGTGATGCTGTAGGTGAAGGGCATCATCACGATCGTGAGCAACGCCGGGATGCCGATCCCGGGGTCGGACCACGAGATGTCCTTGACGAGCACCATCATGAAGTAGCCGACGAGCACGAGCGCCGGCGCGGTCGCCTCCGGCGGGATCACGCCCGCGATCGGCGAGAAGAACATCGCGAGCAGGAACAGCGCGCCGACCACCACCGCGACGAGCCCCGTCCGTCCGCCCTCCGAGATCCCCGATGCGCTCTCGATGTAGGTGGTGTTCGATGAGGCCGACGTGGCACCGCCGGCCGCGGCCGCGATCGAGTCGATCAGCAGGACCCGCTTGATGCCGGGAAGCCTCCCGTTCGCGTCCAGCACTTTCATCTCGCCGCCGAGCCCGATCACCGTGCCCATCGTGTCGAAGAAGTCCGACAGCATCACGGAGAGCACCACCGCGAGCGCGGTCGCCGTCCCGAGCACCGAGAAGAAGTCGAACGAGAACGCGCCCACCAGCCCGAAGTCCGGCGTGTCGACAACCTTGTCCGGGATCGCCGCAACCCCGTTGCCCCAGATCGAAAGGTCCTTCGTCTCGTTCACGATGACGGCCAGCACCGTCGAGACCAGGATCCCGATAAGGAGGGCGCCCTTGACCCTGCGTGCCACCAGGGCGGCGCTCAGCGCGAGCCCGACGACGAAGATGCCGATCGGCCACGTCGTGAGCTCGCCCGCGAGGGCGAGCGGCGTGGCGCCCGTGTTCGTCACCACCCCCGCGTTCACCAGACCGATCAGCGCGATGAAGGCCCCGATGCCGATCCCGATCGCGCGCTTGAGGTCCATCGGGATCGCGTTCAGGATCGCCTCGCGGACGCCGGTGAGGACCAGGATCGTGATGACGATGCCCTCGACGACGATGACGCCCATCGCCTGCGGGAACGAGAGGCCGTTTGCCGCAACCAGCGTGAAGGCGACGAACGCGTTCAGCCCCAACCCGGCCGCGAGCGCGAAGGGGTAGTTCGCGACGACCCCCATCAGGATCGTCATCACCCCGGCGACCAGCGCAGTCACGGTGAGGACCTGCGCGAACGGCAGCCCGAGCGGCTGCAGGTCCGGCACCCCCGCGAAGCCGAGGATGGCCGGGTTCACGAACAGGATGTAGGCCATGGTCAGCCAGGTCGTGATACCGGCGATGATCTCGATCCGCACGGTGGAACCGCGCTCGGTGATCTTGAAGAACCTGTCGAGCCCGCCTCGCTGCGGCGGCCCCACGCGAACCACGCTCCCCGTGCTGGTGTCCGTGTCCGCCACGCCTCCCCCTTTCCGGCCGGCGATGCGCCGGCCCGAGCCCCCGGGGAAGTCGGCCGAAGCATAGGGAGGCGGATGGGCCGCCGCAAGGCTCACGAACCGCGAGATCTCATCGAGCGATCGCCCGGCCAACCCGGCCGCTTCGTGGCTATCCTTGTGGTCCGCCTCGAGCGGGACCTGAGATGTCCAACCCAACGTCCAAGCAGCGTCTGACCAAGGCCGAGCGCAAGGAGGAGGCCAGGCGTCAGCGCGTCGAGCTCCAGCGCAAGATGGCCAGGAGCCGCCGCAACCGCCGGGTCGCGATCGGCGTCGTGGTCGTCCTGATCGCGGGGGTGGCCGCGTTCGCCCTCACCAGGCCGCAGGAGGCTCAGGCCACGCCGTCGGACCTCCTCGAAAACGTCGACCAGGCAAGGGAGATCGCCGGCTGCGCCCCGGTGGAGGACGTCGGCCCGTACCAGCCCAAGACCCAGGATCGAGCTCATGTCGTCGCCTCGTTGCCACTCAGGACGTACCCGTCCGTGCCGCCCGCGTCCGGACCGCACAACGCGATCCCGTACGGGGCCGGGGTGTACAGCACCCCCCCGCCGATCGACCGCGTGATCCACTCGCTCGAGCACGGCGCGGCGATCGTCTGGTATTCGCCCGACGCCTCCGGCGAGGAGCTCGACCGGATCCGCACGTTCTACGAGGACCGGGAAGTGGGCAGCCGCGTGATCGTCGCCCCGTACGACTATCCCGACGAGGGAGCCGCCGGAACGCTTCCCGCCGGAACCCAGATGGCGTTGGTCGCCTGGCACACGGTGCAGAAGTGCGCGAACGTGAACCTGGCTGCCGCTTTCGGGTTCACGTCGTCGTACGCGGCGCCGCCGTTCGAACAGCAGCCGTACGAGGGCAAGGCGCCCGAAGCGGGCAGGGCCTTCTGACCGGCCGAGGACGCTGAGGTCATGGCGAAGAAGCGGCGCAGGCCCCAGAACCGTTCGAGGAACCGACCGGCGGCCTCCTCGACCCGGACGGCGGAGCGGCCGCGCCCGACGGCTCCACAGGAGTCAGCTCCCGACGGGCGTCCGGACCCGAAGGGGTCGGAGCTCAAGGCCGAGCCACGGCGGCAGCGCCCGGCCTCGCCCGGGCCGGCCCCCGGTCCCCAGCGGTCTCGGGCCGAGAAGAAGGAGCTCGCGCGCGCCGAACGCGAGGCCGCCCGCCGCAGGATCGCGCGCGCCCAGCGTCGGCGCCAGCTCGCGTGGATCGCCGGGATCACCGTCGTCGTGGCGGCCGGCGTGTTCGTCTTCACCAACCGGAACGATCAGGGAACGTCCGGCGTTACCCTCCCCGGCGAGCTCACCACCGAGGCCCCCTGGGACGCGAACGCCGCGAAGTCGGCCGCGCGTGCGACCGCGCTCGGCCTCCCGGCCGAAGGCACGACCATGCACGAGCACGCGGACGTGGAGATCTTCGTTCACGCCTCCAAGGAACCCGTCCCGACCGACATCGGGATCGACGCCTCGAAGGGAACGATCCAGTCGATCCACACCCACGACGACACGGGGCTGGTGCATCTCGAATCGTCGCAATCGCGCGAGTTCACGCTCGGCGAGTTCTTCGGCGTGTGGGGGGTCCGCTTCACGCCGAGCTGCCTTGGGGCCTATTGCAACGAGAGGAACAACCGCCTCCAGGTGTTCGTGGACGGCGAGGAGGTCAACGGCAGCCTGCAGGACGTGCAGCTGGACGATCAGACCGTGATCGTGGTCACGTACGGAACCCCGACCGAGCTCCCCGACCCGATCCCTTCGTCGTTCGACTTCTCCTCGATCAACCCGTAGCGGCGCCGCGTTGGCGAAGAAACGCAGGCGCCGACCCTCCGGTCCCCGACCGGCGGGGGGATCCCGCCCGAAGGGGACGAAGCCGGAACCCTCGTCCGGGCGCAGCCGAACGGTTCAACCCGCGGAGCGCCGCCCGTGGGGCATCATGCGGTTCGCGGCGATCGCAGGCTTCATCGCGCTGGGCTGGCTGCTCTTCTTCCGGACGGCCGGCCCCGGCGAGGTCTCGGCCGCGGCGCGTTCGGCGGTCACGGCGGCGGGGTGCGGCGACCTCGAGCAGCCCGTCGTGCCGGACCCGTCGCGGGTCCACCTCGCGCCGGGTGAGTCGTTCGACTACCCCGATCGGCCGGCGGCGGCCGGACCCCACGACGCGTCGCCCCTGCCGCCGGACCCGCACGTCTACCGGATCCCGGTCCCCGAGGCGCGGGCGGTCCACAACCTCGAGCACGCCTACGTGATCATCTACTACCGCCCCGCCGCCGAAGACGGGCTCGCCCAGGAGACGATCGACCGCGTGGCGGCGATCGCCCGGGACGAGGGCCGCGTGATCATGGCCCCCTACCCCGCGCTCCCGGACGACCGGGCGTTCGCGCTGCTCGCCTGGAACACGCGGTGGATGTGCCCCGCAACGATCTCGGCGGACCAGGCGGTCACGATGACGACGTCGTTCATCGATGCGTTCCGCGGAACCTCGGTCGCGCCGGAGGCCCCGCACGGGCTGCTCGGCCCGCTGTTCCAGAGGTAGCGTCAGACGGTCCTAGGTGACGTTGCAGCTGGAGTCGTCGGGGTCGCAGGTGATGACGCCGCCCTCGAAGCTCGCCCGGAGGTTCCCGTTCTGGAGCCTGTGGACGTCGGAGGTCGGGAACCCGAGGCGACCCACCGGGCCGCCCTTGGACAGATAGCGGCTCAGCACCAGGCCTCGCAGGACATGCGCGCCGGTCGAAGCCGAGTGGTAGATCGTCCCGTCCTCGAACTTCTGCCGCTCGCCGCCGGCCACCGAGACCTGGCGCGAGGTCGGGAGCCCGGGCGAGCAGCCGAGGCCGTCGTACTTGGCCCGGATCTCGCCGGTGATGCTCCGGTCCGCGTTGATCCACAGCCGGTCGTCCGGCAGGCCGAGGCTCGAACGCAGCTTGTCGCCGCTGATCGCGTCCTGGCCGTTCGCGCCCTTGACCGTGACCGACATGATCCTGCCCGAGACGCCGCGGTCCACGTTGGTGAACCCGGTCACGGTCCCGATGCCGAGCCGGAGATGCCCCGTCACCTCCGCGGGAGTGAACGTCCGCACCCAGACGGCGTTCGGGTTCTCGGAGGTGTAGTCCCCGGGGTCGCACACCCCGCGCAGGTAGTCGATCGGCGTGCCGCCCCACACGTTCTCGTTGTTCTCCGTGTACCCGCCCGAGGAGGACATGTAGAAGGCCTGGATCGTCTGCCCGCCGTTCAGCACCACCTGATCGTCCGTCTGGTCCACCGCGGAGACCCACCGGTCGCCGTCGACGCCCGCCTCCTTGTCCCAGCCCACGTACACCTGGTCGTACGAGCTCGCGTACAGCGCACAGTCGCACACCGCCCGGTGCTGCGAGGCCGCGGCCTTCGTGAAGGCATACGTCCGCGCCGCGATCGCCTGGGTCTTGAGGGCCGACATCGGCCACGAGCTCGGAACCTCGCCGAGGCCATAGAGGTAGCCCTGCGGATCGATCGTGAGGACGAGTCGCATCGCGCAACCCCCCGCGCACGAGTACTGGCCGAGCTCGATCGACCCACGGTTGTAGGTGTGCCCCGCCTCGGGGATGCGCACGCTCGAGTCCAGCGACTCGTAGACAAGGTAGATCGGGTCGTTCGGCCCCCCGACGCGATCGACCGTGACGCCGGCCTGGTTGGCGATCAGGTATTCGTTGCTCGCGGCGCGAACACGCCACGTCTCACCGGCGGGGATCGTCGCGACCGTCGAACCTGTCTGCGGGTCGCCCATCCGGATCTCGATCGAACCGGCCTGCGCCTCGAGCCGGATCGAATCCTTGCCCTGGACCAGCCCGATCCGAAGGTTCGCCGGCGGGCCGCTCCCTCCCGCGACGCGCGTGCCCGAGTAGAAGTGCCTGAGGATCTTCGAGGGCCCCCATCCCTGTCCCGCGAGGCCGTAGGCGCCCCACTGCGAGAGCCCCAGGCCGTGCCCGAACCCGGCACCGAACATCCGGAACTGCAACGGCTCGTCGGGCTCGCGGTTCGGTCCTGCGCCCGCAGGGTTCGCGCCGGCAACCCAGGGGACCACGAGGGCGACGAGGATGGCGAGGATGAGGGCTCTGCGCATGCTCCGAAGGGTTCGATGCGGATGGTTCGGGCGGGCCGCACCGTATCACAACGTCCCGGCCGACCCGAAGGTCACGCCTCGACCCGTTCCCCTGGTCGGACCCGACCCTCGCGCACCGAGGCGCCGGCGCCCACCACGGCCCCCTCGCCCAGCACGGAATCGCGGACCGAACCACCCCGCATCACCCTCGAGCCGGGACCGAGGATCGAGCGCTCCACGATCGTGTCGGGTTCGACCACCGCACGCTCGTGCAGGACGGTGTCGCTCACCCGCGCCCCCGTCTCGATCCTGGCGCGACGCCCGACGACGACATGCTCGTTCACTGTCGCGCCGCGGTCGATCCGGCCGTCGCCGTCGACGTACGGCGACGGGTACGAGCGGTGGCCGTCCACCCGGCCGTCGAGCAGGTCGAACTGCGCCTGCAGGTACGCCTGCGGCGTCCCGAGATCCATCCAGTACGCCTCGGAAGGGAACCCCGCGAGGGGTCGACCTGCGGCGATGAGCGACGGGAAGATCTGGCGCTCGATCGAGACGTTCTCGCCGGGGGTCCAGCCCTCGAGCGCGACGGGGTCCAGGACGTAGGTACCCGCGTTGATGTCGCCCGGCACGAGCTCCGAGGGCTTCTCGCGGAACTCGAGCACCCGCCCGTCGGCGTCCAACGGCACGAGGCCGTACGGCCGAGCGTCCTCGACGTGCGTGAGCGCGATCGTCGCCACCGCGCCCCGATCGCGGTGCCTCGCAAGCATCTCGGTGAGGTCCAGGTCGGTGAGGATGTCGCCGTTGACCGCGAAGAAGGGGTCGTCCGTGCCGATGGCTCCGAGCGCGTTCACGATCGCGCCGCCCGTGCCGAGCGGCTCGGTCTCGGTGATCCAGGTGATCGACGGGTCGCCGCCCCGAGCCTGGATGAACGTGTGAAAGGTCCCCTCCAGGTACGAGCTGGACAGCACGACCTCGTGCACGCCGTGGCCCGCCAGGTGGTCGAGCACGTGGTCGAGGCTCGGCCGGTCCAGGAGCGGGATGAGCGGCTTGGGGAGGGTTTCGGTGATCGGGCGCAGGCGTGTGCCCTCACCGCCGACGAGCACGACGGCCTTCATCGGGTCACGTGTGTTGGGTCTGCGAGACGAGGATGATGCCTACGCCGATGAACGCGACCCCCGCCCAACGCAGCGGCGGCACCGTCTCGTCCAGCACGAACTGGTCGAAGAGCAGGATCAGCACGTACGTGAGCGCGGCGAACGGGTAGGCGAACGAGAGCGAGGCCCTCGACAGCACCACCAGCCAGACGAGGGCGGACAGGCCGAACAGGAACAGCCCGGCCCAGACGAACGGCTGGCCGACGACCTCCCGCAGCGAGGGACCGTTCAGCGAGAAGGTCTGCGGCGCGAGCTCGTCGTTCACGAGGTTCATGCCGTGCTTGAGCGCCAGCTGCGCGACCGCGGCCAGCGTGACGGAGAACAGGATCAGCGCGATCAACATCGGAGGGATCCCTTTCGTCTGGGTGGTGACCGGGTCGGTCTTGGGTTCGGTCACACGTCCTCGACCTCCACGGCCACCGGAACCTGGACGCGCTCCTGCACGCGGGGCGCGTCGACGACCTCGAACAGGTAGCGCTGGGTCTGCACGTGGTACAGGTGCCCCGTGGCGCGGTTCGACAACCCGACCGTCACCCAGTACTTCCCGGGCTCGTACGGGAACGCCTCGATCCGGAAACGCACCCGCTTCTTCTCGAACCGCCCGAGATCCAGACCGGCGCGCGAGGTGCCAGCGTCGAGGACCGCATGGTTGGTGGCCCCGTCCAAGACCGCGAAGTCCACGTCCAGCTCGTCGAGCGGCTCGTGCTGGCGGACGTCGATCACGATCGTGAGCGGGTCGCCGCGCAGGATCGCGCCCTCGCTCGACCCGTTCGGGCGGACGATCTGGACCTCGGCGATCTCCGCCTCCCGTGTGCCCTCCTCGGGGACGAAGTTCGGATCGGTCACTCCGAGGAGGACGTAGCGCATCTCGCGCACGACGTCGGCCGGCATGCCGATCGCGTGCAGCTCGCCGTGGTGGAGCATCGCCGCCCGGTCGCAGATCTCGATCACGGTGTCGAGCGCGTGCGTCACGAGCACGATCGTGCGTCCTTCGCGCTGGAACGCCCGGACGCGGTCGAGGCACTTGGCCTGGAAGGCCTCGTCGCCGACCGCGAGGACCTCGTCGATCAGCAAGACGTCGGGCTCGACGTGCACCGCCACCGCGAACCCGAGCCGGACCAGCATGCCCGACGAGTAGAACTTCACCTCGTTGTCGATGAAGTCCTCGAGCTCGGCGAACGCGACGATGTCGTCGAACGCGGCGTCGGTCTGCCGGCGAGACAAGCCGAGGAACGAGGCGTTCAGGTAGACGTTCTCGCGCCCCGTGAGCTCGGGGTGGAAACCCGCGCCGAGCTCGAGCAGCGCCGCGAGCCGCCCGCGCTGGCGGATCGTCCCCGAGGTCGGCCGCAGGATCCCGGCGACGCACTTCAGCAGCGTCGTCTTGCCGGAGCCGTTGTGCCCGATCAGCCCGAACGTCCCCCCCTGGCGCACGTCGAGCGCGACGTCCCGGAGCGCCCAGAAGTCCTCGGCTCGGCTCCGCGACGAGAGCACACGCTGCTTGAGCGACGTCGGCCTGTCCCGGTAGATGCGGAAGCGCTTCGAGACATCGGCGACCTCGATCGCGGAGGCGTTCACAGCTCCTCCGCGAAGTCGCCCGAACGGTTGAAGAAGTAGCCCCACGCGAGGCGAAGCCCGACGAGCGAGACGACGAGCGTGATCGTCAGGACCCCGGCGACCCAGCCCAGGCTCCCGTCGAACAGGACCGGCTCCTGGGCCGCGACCGGCTGCACGAAGACGTAGAGCGCTCTGTGGAAGCCGGCCACGACGTCGACCATGGGGTTCAGCATGTAGAACGCCAGCCGCGGGATCCCGAACCAGGTCCCGCGCTGGGCGAGGTCTTGCACCTGGAATTCTGCGTAGACGATCGGGGTCGCCCAGAACCACACCAGCAGCGCGATGTTCAGCAGGTGCCCGACGTCGCGGTAGCGCACGTTCAGCGCCGAGAACCACAGCGACAGGGTCACCGTGAGCACCAGGAGCGTCACGAACGCGAGCGGCCACAGCGCGAGCTCGGGCAGATGCAGGCCGTAGCCCGACACGATCACGTAGAGGAGCAACACCGCCGATTGCAGCGCGAAGTCGACGAGGCCGACGCCGACGGCCGAGAGCGGCAGGATCTCGCGCGCGAACGCCACCTTCCTCACGAGGTTCGCGTTGTCGAGCACCGCCCGCGCGCCGCTGCCCATCGAGGCCGAGAACAGGTTCCAGGCGAGCAGTCCGGATAGCAGGTAGACCGGGTAGTTCGCGATCCCGGCCCCCAGGACCTTCGCCACGAACGAGAAGACCGCGAGGTAGACGAGCGGGTTCAGCAGCGACCACACGGCACCGAGCACCGAGGCCGCGTACTTGACCTTGAGCTCCTTGCGGACCAGGTTCGCCAGGATCTCGCGGTGGGCGGCCAGGATGCGGAGGCGTTCGCCCACCCGAAGGTGCGGCGACTCGGAGGTGCGCTCGACGGTCTCCGTGGTTGTTGCCATGGGTGTGGGCGGCTCGTGGCCGGTCGGCTCGCGGTCGGCTCGCGCCGCGCGTGCCAGCCTGCGTGGCGAGTCTAGCAACGGCCCCCGCGCCACCCGTGGAGAATGCACGGAATCGTCACGGGTCCGCAGGGGGCTGGAGCAGGCGATCCTGCCGCTCCCTAGGGCTCCGCGACCGGAGGTCCGTGAGCGGCGCTCGACGCGGACGGTCGGAACTCGTCGAGCGCTCGGGCGTAGGCCATGCCGTAGCCCTCCGAGAGCCCCTCCTCGGTGATCCCGAGGTCCACCAGGGCACCGCCCCACCGGGCGAGCGCGCGCCGGGCCGGGTCCCACAGGAGGGCCATCGTGGCGTCCATCGCCTCCGCGTACACGTGGGCGGTCGTCTCGGACCGGGCGAGCCGCTCCATGCGCTCACGTGCGGCGTCGCCGATCCGGCGGCGGCGTCCGGGATCGTCCACCAGCGTTCGGAGCGCCTCGGCCAGCTCGCGAGGTTCGAGCCGCCCGGCCGGCACGGAGACGACGACGTCCTCGGGGAGGTCGAGGTAGGTCCCGGTCCCGCTGACGACCGTGGGGCGCCCGCATTGCATCGAGCGCGAGAGCGCCCCGGAAACCTCCCCCCGGTGCGGGAACCGGAGGTCCACGGCGACGTCCGCGGCGCACATCCACGCCAGGAAGTCCTCGTCCGAGACGTCGGTGTGCAGCGACGCGCGCGCCCCCAAACCGCTCGCACGCACCAGCGGCTCCGTGTCGTACCCTGGGATCCGGCGGCCGACGAGCGCGAGGTGGACGTCCTGGGGCAGGTGCACCATCGCCTCGAGGACGACGTCGATCAGCTTGGCGGCGTTCTGGTCACCGAACACCCCGATCAGCGTGCGCATCCCCATGGACTCGAGCGAACCGCGGATCACGCGCGCGCGTCCCTCGGCCCTGCGGACGTCATGTGCCTTCTCGATGACCGGATGCGGCACGACGTAGACCGGGGTCTTGCAGCCGAACGCGCGAAGATAGCGTTCGACGAAGGGTGAGTGGACGACGATCCCCCGCGCGTTCCGGGCGGCGTGCGCGATGGTGGGGACGCGGAGCGGCTCGTTGCGTTCGGCCTCCTCGAACCCGTGGAGGCGCGGCGCGAGCAGCAGGCCTTCGCGCAACGCCTGGTGCCCGAACGGCTGCGCCGTGGCCACCATCCCCATCACGAAGTCGTCGAGCGCGAGGTCGTGGATCACCAGGAGCCCCGGCGTTCGGATCGCGAGGTCGTAGATGTCGCCGTGGAACTCCAGGTTGTTGCCGAGGTGGTAGACGGCCATCGTGTGCCACGGCACCGTCGCCCAGTGCTTGTGCTTGATCGGCCAGTACGGCTGGATCTTGTGCTTGCCCGGGGTGTAGCCGATCCGCTCGAGCCCCTCGAGCACCGCCTGCGAGTAGGTCGCGATCCCGCTGCGGGCCGGCGGCATCGGCGAGAGCCACGCGACCCGCGGGTCCATCCGATGGTCCCAGCGGTAGAGCCTGCGGGCCGCGCCGACGATCGGGGTGGTCACTCGGTTCACGGCTACCCCGTCAGCCGCGCGACGACGTCGGGCCAGCCCGGGACCGTCGCGCGCAGCTTCTCGTTGCCGGCCTCGCCCATCTTCTTCGCGAGCGGGCGGTTCGAGAACAGGCGGTCGAACGCGTGGGCGATCGCCTGCGGTTCGGGCGGGGTGACCAGTCCCGTCTCACCGTCGGTCACGAACTCCAGCGGTCCACCCGCGTCGGTGAGCGTGACGACGGGCCGGTGCGCGGCGAACCCCTCGAGCGTCACGTACCCGTAGTCCTCGTCGAACGGCCCGTAGTACACGCCGAGCGCTCCGAGGTAGAGCTCGTGGAGGCGTTCGTCCGAGACGCGACCGGCGAGCTCGACCTTGCCCTGGAGCCCGTGCTTCTCGATCTGCTCACGGAGGCCGTCCCCGTCGGGACCGTTGCCGACGAGCACCAGCCGAACCCCGGTCCTCACGTGCCGCATCGCCTCGACGACGAGCGCCTGACGCTTGAGTCCTTCGAGCCGGCTGGGGAACACGATCGCATCACCGTACGGTCCGGGTTCGAGCGGCAGGAGCGCCTCGACGATCGGCGACGGGTGATACAAGACGTCGCTCGACAGCCGGAGCGAGCTCCAGAGGCGGTCCTGCACGTTCTTCGAGTTCGTGAAGATTCGCTTGGCCTCCCCGAGCGCGATCCGGTCGCTCTGCTGCACCATGTCGCGCACCTGCGGCCCCTCGATCTGCTTGCCGAGGTCGGCGAACTCCGGGTGATCCCAGAGCTCGTACGCGGTCCGGTGCTGGTGGATCAGCCACACCACCTTGCGTTCGTGAGGGACGAGGTACGCGGGGAACTTCAGCGCGATCACGATGTCGATCGGCAGCCCGTTGGATTCGGACAGGTCGAGGGCGCGCCACACCGCCATCTGGTGCACGATCTCGGTCGCCGGGTACCACTTGCCGGCGACCACCACCTCCTCGGCGTCGTGCCCCGCCTCGCGGAGAGCGGCGACGACCGACTCGGTGTGCGTCTCGGCTCCCCCGCGCACGAACGGCGTCTGGGGGTGGGCGACCGCGATCCTCACTCGGCCTCCCCGAGCTTCGAACGCAGCTCCTTCACCTCGGTCTCGAGCGCGACGACCCGGTCGGCGAGCGCGGCGGCGAGCTCGCCGAACTCGGCCAGCAGCCGGTCGTTGCGGCGGCGCATGGGTCGCAGGAGCCGGAACTGGAGGACCTTGGCCTTCCGCCGCGTACGCGAGCCGGACCCGAGCTCGGGCTCGCCTCGTGGGACGGCCTGCTTCTCGTCGGCTCGCATGAGCATCGCGAAGTCGTGCAGCAGATCGCGCACCTCGGACGTGTCCATCCGAGACCGAGCCGAGGCGTCCTCGGCCCAATAGATCTCGCGTTCGAGCGCGCTGCGAGCATCGTTCTCGCTGGTCACGGGCGTGAGGGTAGCACCGGCTCGGATGTCATCAGCCCGATCACCGCCCGCTCGGAAAGCTCGGGCGAGGCCTACTTCTCCCGGGTGACCTCGAAATGCCTCACCGTCGGTTCGAACTCGAGGAGGAAGCGCGCGTCTTCCGGGTAGTAGTGAGCAGCCTCCACGTCGTCGCCGGCGAACGCCCTCACGTCGTCGAGGGAGTCCCAGAGGGACATCACGCCGAACTCGGCCTCGTCGCCGTCGAGCCGGCGCAGCACCATCACCCCACGGTTGCCAGCTGTGGCGTGGAGTTCTACTACCCCGCTCTGCTCCAGGTACGCCAGGTACCCGTCGTAGTCCTCGGCCTTCGTGCGTCCGAACCATAGCCGTGCGATCACGGTCGGCCTCCTTCGCTCGAGCTACGACCAGTATCGTTCGGCCGTGACCCACGACCACGTGATCCGCAACCGCGCCGCCTGGGATCGGTTCGCCAAGGAGTTCGTGGAGTCCGGACGCGAGGCCTGGATGAGCGACGAGCCCTCGTGGGGTACCTGGGGTGTGCCCGAGGCCGAGGTCGGCATGCTCGCCGACGTCGAGGGTCTGGATGCGGTCGAGCTCGGCTGTGGCACCGGCTACGTCTCGGCCTGGCTCGCGAGGCGTGGAGCTCGGCCGGTTGGGCTGGACAACTCGCCGGTCCAGCTCGCGACCGCTCGTGGGTTCCAGGCCGAGTTCGACCTGGCCTTCCCGCTGATCCACGGCGACGCTGAGCGCACGCCGTTCCCCGACGAGACCTTCGACTACGCGATCTCCGAGTACGGTGCGGCGATCTGGTGCGACCCGTACGCGTGGATCCCCGAGGCCGCGCGGATCCTGCGGCCGGGCGGACGGCTCGCGTTCCTCGGCAACTCATATCTGTGCGCGATCTGCTCGCCACTGAACGAGGATGCGCCCGTGGACGAGCGCCTACACCGCGACCACTTCGGCATGCACCGGTTCGACTGGGAGGATGACAAGTCGACCGAGTTCCACATCCCGCACGGCGAGTGGATCCGACTGCTGCGCTCCAACGGCTTCGAGATCGAGAACCTCGTCGAGCTCCGGGCGCCCGAGGGGTCGACGACCCACTACCCGTGGGTCACCTACGAGTGGGCTCGGCGGTGGCCGAACGAGGAGGTCTGGAAGGCCCGGAAGCGCTGACAAACGTGTCGACGCTGCGCGGGCGAACGCGACTCGCCCGCGCTCGACGACGCAGCGCCGAGGCAGGCGTGACGCGCTAGTCGTTCGGCGCCCAGATCGGGCCCAGGCAGTCGTCACGGAGCGGCAGCGGGTTCGGCTCCCTCGGCCGTTGCTCGAAATCGAACGCCGAGAGCATCGGCGTCGCCTGCTTGTCCCGCTTGGTGAGCTGCGTCAGGTCCCAGTTGTCCTCGATGAACCGGAGCACGCTGGAGAACTCGCCGAGCTCGCCGCTCACCTTGCCCTGCTTCGCGTACGGGCTGAGCACGATCATCGGCACGCGGATCCCGAACCCGAAGTCGTCGACCTGCGGCGGCGGCACGTGATCGTAGAAGCCGCCGTAGTCGTCCCACGTGAGGAAGATCGCGGTCGAGTCCCACATCGGTGAGCGCATGATCGCGTCGATCACCTTCGTCGACCAGTTCTCGCCGTGGCAGAAGTTGTACTCGGGGTGCTCGGACAGCTCGAACCTCGGCGTGATCCACGTGATCGGCGGGAGCAGCCCTTGGCGGATGTCCTTCACCACCTCGTCGGCCGGAAACATGTGCCTCTGCCACCGGTCCTCGTGCATCCGGTAGCGGCGGATCGCCGAGTACGCCGACCAGATGTAGCCCTTCTGGTCCTCGCTCGCCGCGTAGTAGGCCCACGGGATCCGCGCGCCGTTCAGCAGGTCGCCCTCGGTCAGGAAGTCGAAGCACGGGGGCACCTTCTTCATCCGCCCCTCGCTGTCGTAGACCTCGACGGTCTGCAGCGGCGGCGCGTCGCAGCCGAACGTGTTCGAGCCGTGGGTGAGGCTCGGCGTTCGCCGCGGGTTGTCGTGCGCCCCGCCGGAGGTGGCCGCGATCGAGTACAGGTGGTTCGGGAACGAGGGACCCTGCGCGCTCGCGAAGAAGTTATCGAACAGCACGTTCTGCCGCGCCCAGTGCCAGTAGTTCGGCAGCTGGTCCTTGTGGAGCTGCGTGTAGGCCCACGGGGCGTGGTCGCCCTGCAGGAACCCGTCCATCTCCCCCTTGTCCCAGGCCGCGAGCGCGCACGTGTAGCAGTGCGGCAGGTCGCCGGGCACACGGCCGTCGGTCCCGCGCGTCAGCGTTCGGGGCTGCCCGAACGCCATCCCGGTCGAGACGCCGTTGGCGTCCGGGAACATGCCGAAGAGGTGATCGAACGATCGGTTCTCCTTGATCAGGAACACGACGTGCTTGATCGGGGTCGCGGTCTCGAGCGCGGTCGCGTCGAACGCGTCGGGGCTCCCGGCGGTGCTCACGCTCGGACTTGGTGACGCGGGCGGTGAGCTCGTCGCCCGTGGCTCGGCCCCGCTCGCGGTGCACGCGGCGGCGATCAGGGCCAGGCCCAGGACGGAGGCGACCCACGAGAGCACGCGCCGATGCAGGGGGGTCCGCATGGAGACCGGAGTCTATCCAGGGCCGGCCGGGCGGCCGGCGGCCCGCCGGAGCACCTCGGCCGTCGCACCGGCCGCCCGCTCCCACGAGAACATCGCGAGACGCTCGCGGCCGGCGGCGACCAGCCGGTCGCGCAGGCCGGCGTCGCCGAACAGCCGGACGAGACCCTCCCCGATCGCGTCGACGTCGTTCGGGTCGACCAACAGCGCGGCGTCGCCGGCGACCTCGGGCAACGAGGCCGCGGACGAGGTCAGCACCGGGACACCTGCCGAGAACCCCTCGAGCACTGGGAACCCGAACCCCTCGTACCGCGACGGGTATGCGAGCACCGTCGCGCCGGCCAGCAATGCACGCTTCTCCTCGTCCGATACGTAGCCGGTGAGCACGACCCGCCGTCGGATGTCCTTCGGGAGCGCGGCGACCTGCGCGCGGAGGGTCTCGGTGCCCTGGGGTGCCCAGGACGTCCGACCGCCGGCGATCACGAGCCACCGATCCGCGTCGCCCACGCGCGCGAACCCCTCGACGAGCGCGCCGAGGTTCTTCCGCGGCTCGATCCCGCCGACGAACAGCGCGAACGGCCCACCGATCCCGAAACGAGCGCGCACGCGTTCGGCCTCCACCGGCGCGGGCGCCTCGAACGGGTCCGCCCCGTGGGGGATCACGTGCACGCGGCCCTCGTCGAGCCGGTGGCGTCGGAGCACGTCGGCCTTAGCGCTCGCCGACGGCACGATCACCCCGGCGCTGCGCCGCAGCCACCCGTCGAACCGCCGCCGCCATCGCTCGCCGAACCCCGGGCCGACCTCGGGCATCACCTCGAACGCCAGGTCGTGGACGATCAGCACGACGGCGTCGCTGTGGGTCGGGGGCGGGAGGAAGTTCGTCGCGAGGAGCGCGTCGAAACGCACCATCCCCTCGAGCCTCGGCAGCTCGAGACGCCGCCACACGGGTTCGAGGAGGCCGGGGATCCGCGACACGTGCTCGGTCAGGTTCGGCGCGCCCGGGAGGTCGGAGCCTCCGGGATGCGGGTGCCACGCCACCAGCTCGTCGGTCGGCATGGCCCCCGGCAGGTGCGACAGCATCCGCCGGGTGTAGTGGCCCACGCCGGTGGGTTCGGCATCGGAGGCGGGACGAGCGTCGATCGCGATCCGCACGCGGGCAGTATCGCCGCTCGCCGGGCGACGCACGCGGTCCGGCCCGACCGCCCGAGCGGTAGCATCCAGGCGTGGACCGGATCAAGTATTCGGTCATGACGCGACTCGCTCCCTACCCCTCGCTGGCAGTGCCGCTGGCTCGGTTGCGCGGCGAAGGCGAACTGGTCGACTCGCGGACTGACCTCCTCGTCGAGTCCTACCCGCGATGCGCGTCGTCGTTCGCGATCGCGGCATTCCGCCTCGCGCAGGAGCCGAGGAGCCTGCGCGTCGCGCATCACACGCACGCGTCGGGGCACGTGATCGCCGGGATCCGTTTGGGGATCCCGGCGCTGGCCTTGATCCGCGAGCCCGAGAGCGCGGTGGTGAGCAGCCGCATCCGCCATCCCGCGCGCACGTACGCGGACCTGCTCCGGGGGTTCTGCGCCTTCTACGAGCCGCTCGTGCCCCATCGCGGCGACCTGGTGGTCGGGACGTTCGACGAGGTGATCGGCGGCGAGCTCGGTGCGATCACACGGCGGCTGAACGCGCGCTTCGGCTCCACGTACGCCGAGTTCGAGCCGACTGAGGACAACGTCGCACGCGTGATGCGCGAGATCGACCAGGACTGGCGGACGCGGCGAGGCGAGGGCGAGCGGCTCGAGCGCGTCATCCCACGGCCCTCCCGTGTTCGTGAGGGTCTGAAGTCGGAGATGCGGGAGCGGTACGCCGCCGAGGCGCCGCAGAAGCTCCGGCAGCGCGCGGAAGAGCTGTACTCGTGGTTCACGCGCAGCGAGGACGCGGGATCGTGAACTCGGTCATCTTCGGCGTTCGGCTGGACGAGCTCGCGTCCGTCGAGAACCTCCGCGGCGTCGCGACCGGGTTCCTCGAGGGCGACCGCGCCTTCCGGATCTTCACGCCGAACCCCGAGATCCTCCTCCACGCCCGAGAGGATCCCGCCTATGCGGACCTCCTGCGGTCGGCCGACCTCGCGCTCCCCGATGGGACCGGCGTCGCGATCGTGCAAGCGCTGCGGAGCGGCCGCTCGGTCCGGCGCTGGCCGGGAGTGGAGATCGCCGCGATGGTGCTGGGCCTGGCCGCCGAGCGCGGCGACACCGTGGCGTTCGTCGGCGGCTCGCCCGACGTCGCCGAACGAGCGGCGGCGCGATGGCGCGCACTCCCGGGGCTGAAGGTCGTGGTCGCCGGCGCGGGCGTCGCGATCGACGAGGACGGCATCGCTCGCTCGATGGAGCGCGAGGACGAGACCGTCGACGTGATCCGTTCGGCCGCGCCCACGATCGTCCTCGTCGGGCTCGGCGCTCCCAAGCAGGAGCGGTGGATCGAGCGCCACGCGGACACGTTCCCGTCGGTCCGCATCATGATCGGCGTCGGCGGCGCCTTCGACATGTGGGCGGGCTCCAGGCGCCGCGCGCCCCGCGCGTTCCGAACGTTCGGGCTCGAATGGCTGTGGCGGTTGTCGCTCGAGCCTCGACGGCTCCCGCGGATCCTGCGGGCGACCGTCGCCTTCCCGGTTCTCGCCTTGTTCGATCGGGCCCGCTGAGTGCGGGTCCTGTTCCTGACGCCGCGCCAGCTGGGCGAGCCACGCGGCGGCGGGACGATCAAGTCGGCGGCCGTCCTGTCGTACCTGGACGTCCGGCACGAGGTCGAGGTCGCATGCTTCCGCGGTCATGACGAACAGCCCTGGATGCGGGAGGGCGGCGTGGTCTCGATCCCCATGGAGCGGGACCGATCGGTTCGTCACCTCCTGTCGAGCTACGCCGCCGGCGTGCCGCTCAGCATCGAACGCAACCGAAGCTCGACGATGGCCGAGCACGTCGCCACGCTCCTCGAGCCCGGCGATCACGACGCCGTCTTCGTCGACGGCTGGCTGATGGCCCAGTACGTGCCCGAGGGGTTCGCGGGCATCCGCCTGCTCCACGAGCACAACGCCGAGCACGTGATGTGGCGCCGGCACGCCGAGCTCGAGACCAACCCGGTCCGCAGGCCCCTGGTCCGGCTGGAGGCCCGGCGGGTCCGGCGGTACGAGGCGGGTCTGCTCGCGCGGTTCGACGTCGTGTTCGCGGTCTCCGAACAGGACCGGTCCACCCTCGCTGCCCTCGTCCCCCGTGGTCCCCAGATCGCCCTGCTCCCGAACGTCGCCGACCCCGCCCTGCTCGACCGCCCCGAGCTCACCCCACCACCCGAACCCGTGCTGCTCTTCCTCGCCACGCTCTCCTGGCCGCCCAACACCGACGGGCTCTCGCGGTTCCTCGGCGACGACTTCCCGGCGCTGCTCGATCGTGTGCCGGACGCCCGCCTCGTCGTGGCGGGGGCCGGGGCGCCGGAGCGGCTCGTGCGGCAGATCCATCGGAGCCGCGGTGCAGAGTTCGCGGGGCCGATCGAGGACGACGAGGCGCTGTACCGGCGGGCTCGATGCTTCGTCGACGTGGGCATCGGCGGTTCGGGGACCAAGGTCAAGGTGCTGAACGCGCTGGCGCGCGGCCTCCCCGTCGTGACCGGGCCCGACGGCGCGGCCGGGCTCGACGTAACCTCGGGCGAGCACCTGCTGATCGCGGACGATCGCGAGGGGATGATCGCCTCGCTGGAGTTCGTGGTCCAGGAGGACGCCGCCTGGTCGAACCTCAGCCGCAACGGGCGGGACCTCGTCCGCGGCAAGTACGTGCCCGAGGTCGCGTTCGGCGCCCTGGACGACGCGCTGGCCCGGCGTTCGTAGATCGACCTATCGTGCGGGCGTTTCCATCGGGGCGCGCGGAGCTTCGGCCACTGCGGTCAGCACGTTCGTGGCCCAGCGCCGACCCTCGAGCCGCTCGGCGCTAGGTCGGGCACTCCACGGGCTCGTCGGTGCTCGGCGGCGGGATCTCGTAGCGCCCGCCGACGACGACCGCCACGTCCTGCCCTTTCGCGAGCGTCCCCGGTGGCGCCGGGACGAGCCCCAGATTGCCGAAGTAGGTGCCGACGACCTTCGCCATCGGCTCGGCGCCCCGTGCGTACAGGATCATCGAGCCCTTGGTCGGCGGCCGGATCTTGGTGAGATCGACCACGCCCGGCGACGTGTTGAAGCCACCCTCGGTCAGGATGTCGAACACGTCCGTCGCGACCGGACTCCCGTCGCGATCGACGACCGAGACCACGATGTTGGCCGGCGAAGGCGGCGTCTGCGCCAGCTCCTGGCCGAGGTCCCCGAGCGGCCGGCCTTCGCGGATCCTGCGCACGAGCTCGTCGGCGTCGGGCTGCACGGCCCGCACGATGGAGACGAACGTGCCGCTCGAGTCGTAGATCCCCTCGGGCACCGTGGGCAGCGCGCGAAAGTCCGCGTTGTCGGTCCCTACGCCTTGGAGCAGGCCCGCCAGGTAGACGAGCTCGGCAGGGTTCAGGCCGTCATCCACGACGAGGTTCCCGAGCAGGTCGGGGACGAGCTGTTGCAGGTGGAGCAGCTCACCCGGCTGCAACAGCTTCGCGATCACCGCGCGCAGGAACTGCTGCTGCCGGCTGATCCGGGCGAAGTCCGGCACGGTGTCGCACGGCTGATGCCGGGTCCGGACGTACGCCAGCGCCGTCGGCCCGTCGAAGTGCTGACATCCGGCTGGGATGTCGAGCAGCGAGAGCTCATCGACCATCGGGTACGGCACGCACATGTCGACGCCGCCGAGGGCGTCGACGACCCGCTGGAACCCGAGCAGGTTGACGTACAGGACGTGGTGGATCTGCATCCCGGTGATGCTCTTCACGGTTCGAGCCACTCGTTGCGGACCACCGCCGTCGATGCCCCCCTCGAACGCGGAGTTGATCTTGCCCTCGCCCATCCCCGGGATGTCGACCCACAGATCTCGTGGGAAGGAGAGGAAGATCGCCTCCTTCCGGTCGGGGCGCGTGTGGACGAGGATGATCGTGTCCGAGCGGTTCTCTCCGCCGATGTGCGCGTTGGTGCCGAACGCGATGATCTCCTCTCGCGTCAGGCCCTTGCGGGAGTCGCTCCCGAGCAGCAGGTAGTTGCACGCGTGCTCGTCGCACCTGCCCGCGACGTCCGCGGGGCCCGTGGCGCCGGGCGTCGACGGGAGCGGGGGGATGTAGTGGATCTGCTTGCTCGTCCAGATGTAGGAGCCCATGACGAGCGCGGCGACCACGGTGACGAAGGCGGACACGGTCGCGGTCCCGGCCAGGAACACCCGTCGGACGTGCGGATGCGCGCGGGACGCCTTCGGGTCTTGGGCGTCCTCCGTCGGCGTCGTCGGGTTCGTCGAGGTCATAGGCTGGGTTCGGGAACGGCGCCGTTCCCGCGTACCAGAGGGTACCCGTGGGCTCGGAGTAGGAAGCGGGGCAGGCCGTGACGTTCGTGTGGAGACCCTCGCCCGAGGTGGTGGAGCGGGCGAACGTCACGCGGCTGATGCGCGCCCACGGCATCACGACCGAAGAGGAGCTGATCGAACGCTCGACCTCGGATGTCGAGTGGTTCTGGGACGCCGCGATCCGCGATCTCGGGCTCGAGTTCTTCGAGCCCTACGGATCGATCCTCGACACCTCCCGGGGGATCGAGTGGTCGACCTGGTTCGGCGGGGGCTCGGTGAACCTCGCGCACAACTGCGTCGACCGGTGGGCCGAGCGCACGCCTGACGCCACCGCGATCGCGTGGGAGGGCGAGGAGGGAACGACCCGCCGCATCTCGTATCGGGAGCTCCGAGAGGCCTCGGACCGGCTCGCGAACGGTCTCGCCGGGCTCGGCGTGCGAGCGCTCGACGCGGTCGGGATCTTCCTGCCGCCCACCCCGGAGGCGGTGGTGGCCGTGATGGGGTGCTCGAAGCTCGGCGCGGTGTGGCTGCCCCTGTTCTCCGGATTCGGCGCCGACGCGATCGCGAAGCGGCTCGAGGACGCCGAGGCCGCGGTGCTGATCACGGCGGATGGCTTCCCTCGGCGCGGCAAGGTCGTGCCGATGAAGGAGACCGCGGACGAGGCGGTGGCCGTGGCCGGCTCCGTTCGGCACGTCGTCGTGGTCGATCGCCTGGGCCGGCCGGACGCTCCGTGGGATGCTGCGCGCGACGTCCGGTGGGACGACCTGCTCTCGGCGAACGCGGACAGGTTCGAGACCGCCCACCTGGATCCCGAGCACCCACTGCTCATCGCGTACACGAGCGGGACGACCGGCAGGCCGAAGGGCGCGATCCACGTCCACGGCGGGTTTCTGGTCAAGATCGCCGAGGAGGTCGCGTATCAGACCGACGTGCAGCCGGGCGATCTGTTGTTCTGGTTCGCCGACCTCGGCTGGATCATGGGGCCGTGGGAGATCGTCGGAGCCACCGCACTCGGGTCGACGGTGTTCCTATACGACGGCGCTCCCAACCACCCCGGGCCCGACCGGCTCTGGTCGATGGTCGAGCGGCACCGCATCACGCACGTCGGGGTCTCGCCCACGCTCGTGCGCGCCTTGATCCCGTCCGGCGAGGTGCCGGTCCGATCCCACGACCGGTCGTCGCTGCGGATCCTCGCATCGACCGGCGAACCCTGGAACCCCGAGCCCTACCGGTGGTTCTTCGAGGAGGTCGGCGAGGGCCGGCTGCCGATCATCAACCTGTCGGGGGGGACGGAGGTCGGCGCGTGCTTCCTGTCGCCCCACCCGATCAGCCCGCTCGAACCCTGCTCGCTGCGCGGCCCGGCCCTCGGGATGGACATCGCGGTGTTCCGACCGGATGGGACGGTGGCCGACCCGGACGAGGTCGGTGAGCTCGTGTGCCGCAAGCCGTGGCCGAGCATGACCAGGGGCCTCCGCGGCGACCCCGAACGCTACCTGGACGCGTACTGGCGCCGGTTCCATGATGTCTGGTGCCACGGCGACTGGGCGAGCGTCGACGAGCACGGCCAGTGGTTCCTCCACGGACGGAGCGACGACACGATGAACGTCGCGGGCAAGCGCCTGGGCCCGGCCGAGGTCGAGAGCATCCTGACGCTGCACCCTGCGGTGACCGAATCCGCCGTGATCGGCGTCCCGGACGAGGTCAAGGGCGAGGCGATCTGGTGCTTCGTGGTCGCGAAGGGTGAGGTCTCGGACGGCCTCGCGGAAGAGCTCTCGGCGCTCGTGGCCGGGCATCTGGGCAAGGCGTTCCGCCCGGCGCGCGTGCTCGTGGTCCCCGAGCTCCCGCGGACGCGCTCGGCGAAGATCCTCCGGCGGGCGATCCGCGCGACGGTCGTGGGCGACGATCCTGGCGACCTGTCGAGCCTGGAGAATCCATCGTCGCTGGCGTCGATCCGCGCCGCCCTCGGCCGACCCGACATGAGGAAGTAGCGGCGACCGCCGACGCGGTCGGGATAGGCTTGTGCGGATGAGCGCTGCCCGTGACCGGAAGCTGTCCGTCCTCGCGGTCGGGGTCGACCCGGGCGCGCTCGAAGGATGCACGCTCGAACGTGCCGATGACCTCCTCGGCGCGCTCGCGAGCCTGGCCGACGGCGGCATCGACGTGGTGGTGACCTCGCTGGACCTGCCCGACGCGACGGGCACCGATGTGATCGGCTCCCTGCGCGAGCGGGCGCCCGAGGTCCCGGTCATCGTGGTCGGCGACGCGCTGGCCGAGCCGATGGATGCGTTCGGGGCCGGGGCGAGCGACGTCGTGCCTCCGGACGCCGCGGCCGATCTGGTCGCCCGTGCCATCCGCTACGCCGCCACCCTGCGGAAGGTCGAGGCGGGACTCCGCCGGCTGCAGGCGTTCGACGAGGTCACCGGGCTGCTGAACGCCCGAGGGTTCGACCTGCTCGCGAACCACCACTTCCGGCTGGCCGACCGGTCCAAGCATCCCGTCCTGATCGTGTTCCTCCGCGTGGGCCAGGACGGCGAGAGCCCGGGCGAGGCGGCGGTCGCCGACGCCGCCACGGTGATCAGCTCGGCCGTCCGGGTCTCCGATGTCGCGGCGCGGGTGGACTCGGGGGCCTTCTGCGTGCTCCTCCCGGGGGCCGAACCGGGTTCGGAGGCGCTCGTGTTGGAGCGGATCATCGAGGCCGTCGCGTCCCACAACGCCGGCACGGGGCGCGAGACCGGGCCCTCCCTGTCGGTCGGGGCGGCATCGTACGACCCGGAACATCCGGTCCCGCTCGAGGAGCTGATCGCCGCGGCCGACCGCCGCATGCGGCGTCCCTCGGAAGCGCCGGGCTCCTCGGGGCCGCCGGATACATGAGAACGTCCCGCCCGGCCGGACGCGACGGCTTGGGTCCCGGCGCCGGTTCAGAGCCGCGCGAAACATCGTGAGTTGCGGCGGGGCGACATCACGCCGCCCTCGTGGGACGGACGTACACGAACCAGTACACCAGCCCGACGAGCAGCGCTCCCCCGATGACGTTGCCGATCGTCGCCGCGACCAGGTTGTTGATGAGTCCCGCACCGTCGAGGGTCGACAGCTCGGCACTCGGCAGGCGCGCCGCCTCCACCACCTCGGCCTGTCCTCGAAGGGCGAGCCCCATCGGGATGAAGAACATGTTGGCGATGCTGTGTTCGAATCCGGCGGCAACGAACGCCGAGATCGGGAAGACGATCGCCGCGACCTTGTCGATCACCGAGCGCCCCGCGGCGGCAAGCCAGACGGCGAGACAGACGAGCGCGTTGGCCAGGATGCCTCGGGCCAGAACCACGAAGAAGGGTAACGAGGTCTTGACCGCCGCCGTCGAGAGCGCCGTCACACCGATCCCGAGGTCGTCGCCCCGCCACCACTCGCCGATGTAGACCATCGCAACCACCGAGAGGGCGCCGATCGCATTCCCCAGATACACGACGCCCCAGTTCGCGAGCAGTCGCCGGACGCCGATGTTGCCGGTCACCGTGCTCATCACGATCAGGTTGTTCCCCGTGAACAGCTCCGCCCCCGCGACGACCACCAGGATCAGGCCGAGCGAGAAGCCGACGCCGGCCAGCAAACGTGTCGGTCCGAAACCCAACTCGGACCCCGTCCCGATCGTGATCGCGAAGACCCCGCCGAGCGCGATGAAGGCTCCGGCGACCACAGCAAGCACGAAGGTGGTGACGACAGGAGCGGTCGTCTTGGCGACGCCTCGGGTTCCACCAGGAAGGCCACATCCGCTGGCGATAGGGCGTCCTGGCCCGTCATCGGGTGAAGGTCACCGCTCGGCATTGTGTCACGCCTCAGCGGCAAGGACGGCGTTGGATCCAGGGTCCCGGATGCCGCGCGCGAGAGCAGCCGCGATCACATCGCGTCGCGAGATCACCCCAGCCGGCCGGCCGTCTCCCTCCACGACGATCAGATGATCGGCTCCGGCATCGTCCATCCTGAGGAGCGCGACGATCAGCGACTCGTCCGCTCCCACCAGCGTCTCGGTCGTGCACACGTCTGCGACGTGCAGCTGACCGCGCCCGATGCGCGCCGGAGCGCTCCACCACGCCGGCGCCGCCCGCGCCGACACATCCCAGCACGCGGCCAGGTCGGAGACCGTGACACTGCCGACCACGCGGCCCTCTTCGACGACGACCCCCCAAGCCGCGCCCCTTCCCTCCGACCAGATGAGCGCGTCCTCGACCCGTGTGCCCGGGGACAGGAGGACGAACTTCCTCGACATCGCGTCCCCAACGCTGCCCAGCCACCCGGTCTCGGCCGGCTGGCGCTCCGACCTCAGATCGTTCATGGCTCACCTCCCACCAAGAATCTGAGAGCACCACCTTCGCTTCGGCAGGGACCCTGGACCCTATTCCCAGGGTCCGTTCGTCCGGGGATCAGAAGCTCAGACAGGAGGATCGCGCTCTCACTCCAACCCTCCGATTACTGGACGACCAGCGCCGTCACCATGCCGTACATCCCATGTGGTCCTTCGACGTGCGGAAGAATGTGGCAGTGGAATGCCCAGATCCCCGGATACCGTGCATCCACCAACACGTCGAATCGCTGTCCGGGCGCGATCATGAGTGTGTCGGCCCAATAGCGATTCGACCCGCTTAAGACGAACCCATCCTCGGCGATGACCTGGAAGTGATACCCGTGCAGGTGCATCGGGTGGATCTGCGAGCCGTCGTTCGCGAGGTGGATCAGGACCGAGTCGCCGAGCTCCGCGACGATCGGTTGGGTGGCCGGGAACTCCTTCTCGTTCAACACGAAACCGGTCGGCCCGTCACCGAGGAACAGGGTGTGCTCGACGTCGACCTTTCCCTCGTACAACGAGCCCCAGTCATCGCCGGGCGGTTGAACGTAGAAGGCACCGTACAGACCCTTCCCGACCTGCTCCGTGGAGTTGAAGTGCGAGTGGTACACGTACATGCCAGGCGGATCGACCACATCGAACTCGTAGGTGAAGAAGCCGCCAGGCGCGATCGGATCCTGCGTGATGAACGGCACGCCGTCCATGTCGTTGGGGACGGTCAGGCCGTGGAAATGCATGATCGTCGGTTGTGACATGTCGTTGTGGACGACGATCAGCACGTGGTCGCCCCGGTTCACACGGATCTCGGGGCCGGGGACGGTTCCGTTGTACGCCATAGCGTCCACGAACACGCCGGGCGAGGTCTCCCACCTCACCTCCGGCGCCGTGAGGTCGAAGACCTTCGCGCCGTTGTCGTTCCGAGGTTCGACTGGCTGGTTCCCCTGCCCCTCGGTCTCCGCGGGGAAGGCCGCGACGCCGGCCTCGTGTCCGTCGAGCATCTCCTCGGTGCTGACGGTCCCGCCCGTCACGCCCGTCGAGCCCGTCGTGTCGGCCGAGGCAACCGCGCCCTGTTGCAGCATCAGCGATCCGACCATGCCGGCTTCCTTGTGGCCTGCGATCGTGCAGAAGGTTTCGTAGGTCCCAGCCTCCAGCGCCGAGATCTCGAGCGTCGCGCTATCCGCCGGCGGGATCTCTGCCGTCGCCTCCACCTCCTCGCCCGTATCGATCGCGAAGGTATGCGGCGCAGTCCCCTCGTTCGTCACCTCGAACGTCAGTGGTTCGCCCGCGGACGCGTGGATCATGGGTGGACTGATCGCGAACTCCGTGAGTGAGACCTGAACCGTGGCGGGCGCGGACGCGGCACCCTCCTCCGGGGCTTCCTCGCCCGCCGCGGTGCAGCTGCTTGCAGCGAGCGTCATCATCAAGGGTGCGGCGAGCGCCGCGTACCGTCGCAGACGGCTGGACATATCAACCTCCTCGTTGGCATCGCTGGGTCCTAAAAGACGTCGACCCGATGCGCCGGCACCAGCGCCCTCACGGCCCTGATGAGCTCATCGGACTCGGGGTGGCGGTGCAACCGGACCGATCGGCCGGGGACCTCGTCGTGAGGCTGCAGGCCAAGCGCGATCACTTGGTGGCCGGCGAGGAGGTACACGTCGAGGAGCTCTTCAGCCGGCGTCCCTTCGATCAGGTCATCACCGTCGAGGCTCATGTCGAGGACGACGACCGAGGCTCCCTTGGCGAGTGGACACTCGAGGGTTCGGGCGCCGACGCACGTGTAGTCGGGTCCTGAGGGGCCCGGGCACAGAGTGACCTCGAACCCATCGTCCTCGAGGCATGCGGCGAGCCGTTCCCCCTCCTGCTCGTCGGACTCCACGATCAGGGCCGTTCCGCGAAGTTCTTGCTCAGCCATGCCTCGAAGTCTCAGGTTGGTCGGGGATCTCGCCTTGGGTCTTACGTCCCACCCGTCGGAGGCCCTTCGGCCCTCCTCGGCACATCCCCGCCGGCCGCATCCTCGGTCCCGTGTTCATCCGGTATTACCTCGAGCTGCAGCTCCCGTTCGATGAGGTGGAGCGCGCGCTGCTGGCCCACCCCGGATCGTGGCTGCCCGGCATGGCGACCGAAGCCGGAGACCAGGGCCAGCGACTCCTCGTCGACGTCGGGTTCGAGGTCGGTAACGACCGGCGGGTAGACCGGGAGGTAGTGATCGATATCGGCGAACCTGTCTCGGTCCGATCCGAGTCGACGATGCTCCCGATCACCTGGAAGGCGAACCACGGCGTCGGCCCCGTCCCACAACTCGAGGCCGACATCGAGATCGCCACGCTCGGAGCCACGCGCACGCAATTGTCGATGAGCGCTCGCTACCGTCCCCCCTTGGGGATGATCGGACGGGCGCTCGACAAGGCGTTAATGCACCGCGTTGCCGAGGCTACGGTCAAGGACTTCCTGGACCGTGTAGGCGAGCGCCTCGCACTACGATCAGGTGCGCATCGTTAGCGGGTCTCAGCGGACACTGGTCGAAGGAACGCTCGGGTGGGCATGGCTCGGGCTAGAGACGGCGGTTCCTGATCACGAGCCGGCGAGCATCTGACGGAGCACCATCTGCAAGATGCCGCCGTGCCGTTCGTAGTCCACCTCCGCGGCTCCGTCGACGCGCAGGACGGCCTCGAACGCCGTCTCCTCGCCGACCGGGCGGCGGGCGGTGACCCGCACGCGCTGCCCCGGCTCGATCCCACCCTCGATCCCCGAGACATTGAAGGTCTCAGTCCCGTCGAGCCCCAACGTCGCGGCCGAGTCCCCCGCCACGTACTCCAGCGGGAGCACCCCCATCCCGACCAGGTTGCTCCGGTGGATCCGTTCGAAGCTCTCCGCGATCACCGTCCGGACGCCGAGGAGCGCGGGACCCTTGGCCGCCCAGTCGCGCGAGGAGCCACTGCCGTACTCCTTGCCGGCGAGGACGACCAGCGGAACACCCTCCTCCTGGTAGCGCATCGCCGCGTCGTAGATCGTCATCAGCGCGCCGTCGGGCAGGTGGGTGGTCCACGGACCCTCCCGATCCGGAACCAGGTCGTTGCGCAGACGGACGTTGGCGAACGTCCCGCGCATCATCACCTCGTGGTTCCCGCGCCGCGCGCCGTACGAGTTGAAGTCGCGCTGCTCGACGCCGTGGTCCACCAGGTACCGCCCCGCGGGCGAATCCGGTTTGATCGAGCCCGCCGGTGAGATGTGATCGGTCGTGATGGAGTCACCCACCTTGACGAGGCACCGCGCGCCGGCGATGTCCCCGGGTTCGGTCGGTGCCGGCTCGAGGTCCGCGAAGAACGGCGGCTCCCGCACGTAGGTCGAGTTCGGATCCCACGCGTACACGGGACCCTCGGGCGTGGGGAGGGCGCGCCACCGGTCGTCGCCGTCGAAGATCCGCCCGTACTCGCGATCGAACTGTTCCGCCGAGACCGACGCCGCGATCGCCGACCGGACCTCCTCGGGCGAGGGCCACAAGTCGCGCAGCGAGACCGGCGTGCCGTCCGCCGACGTCCCCAGGGGCTCGCTCGAGAGGTCGACCTCGACGTGTCCGGCCAGCGCGTAGGCGACCACGAGCGGCGGCGAGGCGAGGTAGCTCGCTCGGACCAGCGGATGGATCCGACCCTCGAAGTTGCGATTCCCCGAGAGCACCGCGACCACGGCGAGGTCGTTGTCCGTCACCGCGCTCGCCACCTCGTCGGGCAACGGTCCGGAGTTCCCGATGCAGGTCGTGCATCCGAACCCCACGAGCGAGAAGCCGAGCTTGTCCAGGTAGGGCGTCAGCCCGGCCGCGTCGAGATACTCGGTCACCACGCGTGAACCCGGAGCGAGGGACGTCTTGACCCACGGCTTGGTGTCCAACCCCGCCTCGACGGCCTTCTTCGCGAGCAGGCCGGCGGCGATCATCACGGCGGGGTTCGAAGTGTTCGTGCAGCTGGTGATCGCGGCGATCACGACCGAACCGTGGCGGACGACGCCGTGGTTGAGCGGGACCGGCTCCTCGGTCCCCGGTTCCACGGTCTCGTCGAGATCGACCGCGACGTCCGGGTTCCCGCCCTCCTCCAGGAGCCGACCGACCTCGTTCGAGTCGGGGTCGGGTTCGAGCCGGTCTCGGAACGATCCGACGAACGAGCCCCACACGCGCGAGAGCGGGACGAGGTCCTGCGGTCGTTTCGGCCCGGCGACCGAGGGTTCGATCGCGTCGAGGTCGAGCTCGAGGACCTCGGTGAAGGTGGGCTCGGGATCCCCGTCACGCCGGAACAGGCCCTGCTCCTTCGTGTAGCGCTCGACGAGGTCGATCCGGTCGCCGCGACCCGTGAGCTCGAGGTAGCGCAGCGTCTCGCCGTCGACCGGCCAGAACGCGGAGGTGGCACCGTACTCCGGGCACATGTTCGACAGCGTGGCGCGATCCGCGAGCTCGAGGGTCGAGCAGCCGTCCCCGAAGAACTCGACGAACCTCCCGACGACGCCGTGCTCGCGGAGCATCTGGGTGAGCGTGAGGACCAGGTCGGTCGCCGTCGTGCCGGCCGGGAGTGCGCCCGAGACCCGGACCCCCACGACCAGCGGCGTCGGCAGGAACATCGGCTGGCCGAGCATCGCGGCCTCGGCCTCGATCCCGCCCACGCCCCACCCGAGGACCCCCAGCCCGTTCACCATCGTCGTGTGCGAGTCCGTCCCGACGAGCGTGTCCGGGAGCGCCACGCCGTCCTGCACCGCGACCACCCGCCCGAGGTGCTCGAGGTTCACCTGGTGACATATCCCCGCACCGGGCGGGACCACGCGGATGCCGTCGAACGCCTGCTGTGCCCATCGCAGCAACGCGTACCGTTCCCCGTTGCGCCGGTACTCCCACTCGATGTTCGCCTCGTACGCCTCCGGCGAGCGGAACAGGTCGACCTGCACCGAGTGATCGATGATCAGATCCACGTCCACCAGCGGGGAAACCCTGGGCGGGTCGCCGCCGGCACGCTCCATCGCCGATCGCATCGCGGCCAGGTCGACGACCGCGGGCACGCCCGTGAAGTCCTGCATCAGCACCCGAGAGGGCATGAAGGCAAGGTCGGCGCGCGGCGCCTCCCGCGGCCAGGACGCGAGTGCTCGGACGTCATCTTCCGAGACGTCGCGGGTACCGGCCCGGCGGAGCAGGTTCTCGAGCAGGATCTTGACGGTGTGCGGGAGCCGATCGAGCTCGGCCACCTCCGCGAGCCGGTAGAGCTCGATCCGACCGTCTCCGGTCTCCAGTCGGGTCCGGGCAGCGAACGGGTCACTCACGGTTCCATGCTCTCAGACGCCTCGGCGAAGCTCGGCGATCGCCTCACGATGCCCGATCCTGGTCTCGCGCCGGATCTTGGCCTCGTGCTGACGACGCCGCTCCTCCTCGGTCTCGGCGATCAGCGGCGGGACCGGTCTCGGGTTGCCCTCGTCGTCGAGCGCTACGAACACGAGGTACGCGCTGGAGGTGTGGGTCCTCGTGCCCGTCTCGAGCTCCTCGGATTCGACGCGGACGCCGACCTCGAGCGAGGTCGTCCCCACGTCGTTCACCGACGCCTCCACGGTCACGGTGTCCCCCACGTGAACCGGCGCGAGGAACGACATCTCGTCCATCGAGACCGTTACGCACATGCCCCCGGCGTGTTTGAACGCGGCGAGCCCCGCGGCGGTGTCGACGAGCTTCATCACAACGCCCCCGTGGACGAGCCCGGCGATGTTCGCGTCGGTGATCTCCATCAGCTGGACGAGCGTCACCTGGCTCGAGGCCACGCGTCGGGGTTCGAGATGCCCCACGTGCGGATTCTAGGCGGCGGGGCGCCGGTAGCATGCCCCGCGTGCGTCGACTCCTCCCCCTCGTCGCGATCCTCGCCATCGCCGGGGCGGTCTGTTCGGGTTCGGACGAGCCGCCCCGTACACCGTCCGGAACGATCGCTCCGACGACCACGCAGACCACGCCGTCACCCACACCCAGCGCCGAGCCCTCGATCCCGGACCCCGGTCCCGCCGAGGATCCCGACGTTCGGCTGCCCGAAGGCATGCCGGCGATCGTGGACGACGCCGACGACCTCGCGCTGATCGCGTCGGGGGACTTCACCCCGCTCCTTCCCCCCGGTGCGAGCCACGGGAGCCGCGTCGCCCTTCGAGACCCGATCGAGCAGATCGTCCTGACCTGGTCGGACGGGGGCCCGCTCCGTCGGCGGAACGGGCTCATCGTGTGGCAGCGACCCGAGAACGCGGGCTGGCACGCCGTGTACGCCTTCACGGATCCGGCGCGCTTCGGTGTGTTCGGTATCCGCGTCGACGCCGGCGAGCTGACGGATGACGCGATCGCCGACGTCCTGAGCTTCGAGGACGTCGGGGGCAGCGGCGCCTGCGGGACGTACCGTGTGATCGCCTCCACCCTGGGCGACGCGAGTGAGATCTTCCGCCGCGACGTGTGCGACACGCAGATCGCGATCTCCGGCGGTGACCTCCGGATCCGCGAGGCCGTCTTCCACGCAGACGACCCGCATTGCTGCCCGAGCGCGTTCCGCGAGTCGACCTTGCGCTGGAACGGGACCTCGTGGGACGAGGTCTGGTCCGAGGTCGTCCCGAACGACCTCGGGGGGCGCTGAGCGAACCCTCGAAGGCTCCGCCCCGTCGCCCGGTCGCCCGTCCACCGGTCGACGGACCGCCGCGGAACTCGTGCGGCGAAGGGCTTACGTCGGCCCCCTGACCGGCCGATACAGGGAGCGATCGCGGCGATCGACGTACGGAAGGCAGGACCTGAGCGTGAGCGTTGCCGTTGGAGCGCGGAGAGTGGCATCCGCGGTGCTCGCACTTGCCCTCGCAGGTGCGGCCGCGCTCGCGTATCTGCAGGCCGGCGAGGTGGACGACCGGCTGTCGCTCGAAACGCGTCGGACCGCCGAACATGCCGCCGAGGCCGTCGCGTCGAGGCTCACGACCGAGGACGTCGAGCGCCCGATGGGCGGGACCCGGGCCGACGAGATCTCCTCGTTCGTCGAGCAGCGGCTGCTCGACCCGAGCGAATCGGTCACGATCTGGAGCACCGACGCGGTCGTCGTGTTCGCGGCGGATCCCTCCCTGATCGGCACCCAGGACGGTCGACTCAGCGCCCAGATCTCGCGTGCCCTCTCGAACGGGACCCAGACCGAGACCAGGGACGGATCCCTGCACGCCTTCGTCGCCGTCGTGGTGAGTGAGGGGACGCGGCTCGTGGCCGAGGTCATCCGTCCGGACGAGGCCTCGTCTGCCGGTCGGCCCTGGATCTACGCGTCGATCGCCGCCGGCCTGCTCGCGTTCCTGGCACTGCTCGGGGCCATCCGCACCTCCTCCGGCCGTGAGACCTCTCGATCCGGCGGGTTCGGCGCTGACGACCTACGCCGGGAGCGCACGACCCTGCTGCAGGTGCAGGGGGCGCTCGAGCTGTCACGGACCGCGGAGGCGAACCTGCGGAGCGAGCTCGAGCGCGTGGCAGGCGAGCTCGCCCAGACCAAGGACGCGCTGGCCGCCAAGGAGGCCTCCGTCGGTGAGGTCGACTCGAGGATCCGGGCCGCCGAGGAACAGGCGGCGCGCGCCGAGGCCGAGCTCCGTGCGGGCGTGACCGTCCGCGAGAAGGTCGCTCGGCTGATCGAGACCGAGCTCCAGACCACACGGGCAGAGTTGGCGGTCGTCAAGCACCAGCACGAGGAGGCGCAGCGGCAGCTCGAGTCGGGGCGGATGGCCGAAGCCGAGCGCGAGGCCGCGGCCGCCGAGCGCGATGCCCTCGCGGCGGAACGCGACGCGATCGCCGCCGAGCGGGATGCCCTCCGGGGTCTCGACGAACGCCTCCGCGGTGAGCTGGACGCCGCGAGGGCGAACCTCGACATCCTCGGCCGCGAGATGACGGAGCTCGGCGACCGGTATCAGGAATCGGCTGCTCGAGCCGCCCACGCCGAGGCCAAGGTGCTCGACATGAACGCCGATCTCCGCGAGATCGGAGACCGGCCGGACCTCACGAGCGAGCTCCTGCAGACCCGCACCGAGCTCGACAGGACGAAGAAGGAGCTCGGCGCGGCGCTGCAGGAGGTGGAGACGCTCGGGCAGCAGTTGGCGGTCTCCCGCGGCGACCTCGAGGTCGTTCGCGGGGGGCAGGAGCTCGGCTCCGCGGCGCTCGACGAGGCGCGCGAGAAGCTCTCGGCGTCGAAGGCCGCGCTCGAGATCGCACGGTCGAACGAGGAGCGAGCCCTGGCCGAAGCGGCCGAGGCGCGCTCCTCGTTCGACGTCATCTCGGCGGATCTGTCGACGTCGCACGAGGAAGCGGAAGCGGCCATGGCCGAGGCGACGGCGCTCACCTGGCGGCTGGACGAACAGGTCGTGCGTGCGGCCAGCGCTGAGGCCAGGGTGTCCGAGCTGTCGCAGCGGGTCACCGAGCTCGAGTCCCGGCCGGACCGCACCCCCGCGCTCGAGGAGGCGAAGGCGGCGCTGGAGACGGCGAAGGATCAGCTGGCGCATCGCGACGCGCAGTTCGCCGAGGCGCGGAGCGAGCTCGACGCAGTTTGGATGTCGCTGCAGGCCGCCACCGCGAAGACCGACGCGCTCGAGGGCGAGGTCGAGCGGGCAGAGGCCAGGGCGGCGGAGCTCGCCGCGGAGATCGAACTTCGGGACGCGAGAGGTGCGGAGCTCGGGGGGGAGGTCGGGCGAGCCGAGGCTCGGGCCCAGGCTGCCGAGGCCCGCGCGATCGATCTCTCCGGCCGGATCGAGGCGGGCGACACCCGTCTGCACGAGCAAGAAGATCGCGCCGAGCGCGCCGAAGGGCTCGTCACGGAGCTCGCGGCCCGGGCGGAACGAGCGGAGGTCCGGGCGGACGAGATGGCCGAGCGGGCCGAGGCAGCGGAGATCGCCGCCACCCTCGAGCACGAGAGCCCGGAGCTCGTGGGCGCGCGAGCCGAGGTCGAGAACCTGACGGCCGGGCTCGCTGCCGTCATAAGCGAGCTCGACGCCGCGGCGATGTTCGCCAGTGCGCTCGTGCAACGTAACGAGGAGCTCGAGGAGCAGGTGGCGTCGCAGGCCGTCGAGGCCGAGGTCGAAGCCGCCGATGCCCGGGCGCGATTGCTCGAGACCCGGGAATCGCTCGCCCGGCTCCAGGAGACCGTCGAGCATCGTGACGAGCTCGGATCCTTCGTCCAGGAGGCCCCGTCGATGACTCCCAGCGCCGCGACCGAGGTCGCGGACGCGCTCTCGGTCAACGTGAAGCGTTCGCTGTCGGCGATCTTCGAACTCGCCCGAACCCTGTCCACAGGACAGGAGAGCAAGGACGACGAGCGGTTGCTCTATCAACTGATGACGCAGGCCAAGCGGATGGAGCACGCGATCCGTGACATCTTCGACGCGGATCGGCTCACGCGTGGCGAGCTCGTGCTCGAGCGCCGCAGCACCGATATCGACGCGCTGGTGCGCCGCGTGGTCAGCGAGTTTCCGTTCGCCGACGACCGCGACCTCGACGTCGCTGTCGAGCCGGCGACGATCATGGTCGACCGCGTTCGCGTGGAGCGCCTGGTGGACGACCTGCTCACCTCGGTCGTCGGGCGCACCGAGGCCGGTGATCGCATCGCGCTCGCCCTCGAACGATCCCCCGACGGCGTGCTCATCTCGGTGGAGGGCGGGACCCCCCTGAACGGGGACGGAACCGCCGAGGCGGCCGCGGCGTTCCTGGCCGAGCTCCACGGGGGGTGGGCCAGGGCCGAGCGGCTCTCGGACGGGACGGGGGTGGTCCGGGCGTTCCTGCCCAGCGGTCGGAACGCCGGCACGGCGGATGGCGCCGATCCCGAGACTGCCGCGGCCCTCGGCTGAGCCGAGCGCCCCCCCTACACCAGGACCGCGATGCTCCGTCGGCGTCCCACCTTCTGCACGGAGATCGTCGCGGGGAACTGATCCTTGACCTGCTCGGCGTGCGTGACCACGAACAGCTGGTGGAACCGCGACGAGAGCCGGGCGAGTGCCTGCACCATCAGATCCTTCCGCTCCTCGTCCAGCGAGGCGAGCACCTCGTCCAGGACCATCATCCCGACGTCTGCCCCCGACAGGCGTGACAGCTGCGTCGAGATCGCCACCCGGAGCGCGAGGTTCGCGAGATCGGTCTCCGAACCGGAGAAGCGATCGATCGCGAAGTACGAGTCCCCGTCGGCGATCTGGATCGTGAGCTTCTCCTCGTCGACCTTGAGGTCGTCGTACTCGTGGTTCGTGAGCTCGCGGAACAGCGCCTCCGCCTCGCGGGAGAGCTCGGGCCCGATGCGCGCCACCAGATGGTTGCGGAACCCCTCGAGCAACAGCGCCACCCGCTCGACGTACCGCGCGTCCGAACGCAGCTCGTCGACCCTGGCCTGCGTCTCCTTGGCCTGACGCAACGCGGCGACGAGGCCGGCCTCCGCCTTCTCGGCGTCCTTCAGGGCGTCGCTCGCCCCGCGTTCGGTCTCCCGCGCCTGATCGAGCGCGGCGATCGCTTCCTCGAGCTCGTCGTGCAGGCGCTCGTGCGCGATTTCGTCGAACGCAAGCCCCTCGGCCTCCTCCGCCAGCTCGGCGAGCTCGCGGTCGAGGAGTTCTTTCCGCCGCCGCGCGGCGTCCAGGTCGCGTTCGGCCTGCGCGAGGTGCTGCCGTTCGGTCCGGAGCTCCGCCGCGCGGGTGCCGAGGGTTCGCGCGCGTTCGGCGCTCGCCCGAAGCTCGTCGAGCTCGGGGACGGCCCCGCCGAAGGGCTCCGACAGCGTGGCCACCTCGGCCGAGAGCGATCCGATCCGCTCGGCGAGCTGCGACCGGTGCGCGTCCTCTTCTCGCGAGCGCTCTCCCGCCTCGTTCGCGGCGACCTGGCCCTTCTCCGCCCGTGCTCGCTCGGCGAGCGCCTTCTTGACCGCCGCCGCGGCGGTCGCCGCGGTCCTCTTCGCGCCCGCGACCTCCGCCTTGCAGTGCTTCAGGTACGAGGCGAAGTCGTCTCCCAGCGGGCGGCCGCAGGTGGGGCAGGGCTGGGTCGGATCGGCTTCCGTCGCGCGCTCGAGCCGCTCGAGGGCCTGCTCCAGGAGCGTCGACCGATGTGCCCGTTCGGCCTCGGCACCGGCGACGGCGGACCGAGCGCGTCCGACCGCGCCCGCCGCGGCCTCGAGCGCCGAGAGCACGGCCGCGCGGTCGGTCTGGGGGATCGCGTCCAGCCGCGCCTGTGTCCGCGCGAGCTCTTCCCCCCGTTCCATCAGGGCGGTGCCGAGCCGCAGCCGATCGTCGATCCCGGTCAGCCCCGCGAGCTCGTCGTCGATGGCGGGCAGCTCTTCGACCGCGGCGTTCATCCGCTCGACGCGCTCGACCAGCATCTCGAGCTGCTCCGCCGCGTGTTGGCTCTGTTCGGTCTTCGAGCGGAGCTCGACCGTCAGCTTCTCGATGTGTTGGCGCACGGCGTCCGACCCCGCGAACGCCTTCTTGGCCGCCTTCTCCACGGCGACCGCCTCCTTCAGATGGGCGGCCGCCGCCTTCGCGAGATGGGTGGCCTCCGTCACCACGTCCTTCGCGGCCTTCAGATCCGCCTCGAGCGCGGCGACGTCGGGAACGGCGCCCGTGAGCTGGTCCGCGCTCTCCCTGGTCGCCCTCGCCTCGCGCCGCGACGCGTTGCGGGCGTCCTCGACCGGCCGAATCCCCAGCAGACGCAATGCCATCTCCTTGCGTCTGCCCGGCGTCACGTCCGAGAAGGCGTCGAGCTGCTTCTGCTCGGCGTAGACCGAGGCGCGGAACACCTGCAGGTCCATGTGGAGCAGGCCGCGGATCTCGGCGTCGACCTCGCTGGTGCCCGAAGCCAGGGTCACGCCCCCGCCGAACAACTCCGCCTCGGGGGCATGGCCCTTGCCCCGGATCGTCCGCCGGACCTCGTACGGCTGCCCCGCGTGCTCGAACACGAGCCGGACCTCGCAGTCGGTGAGGACGCCGTGTGTCCGGATCTCCTGCTTCTTGGTCCGGGCGGCATCGACGCCGTAGCACGCGAACGCGATGCTCTCCATCAGCGTGGACTTTCCGGCGCCGTTGGCGCCGAAGATCCCGATCACGCGGGCGGGCAGTTCGAGGTCGACCTCCTCGAAGACCCGGTAGTTGCGCAGGGAGAGCTCGAGCACCCTCATGCGCTCTCGCCGCGCGCGTCCTCGAGGAACCTCGCGCCGAGGGAGACGACGCGCTCGCGTTCGAGTCCGGCGAGATCCTGGAGCTCGACGTAGGAGACCCACTCCTGCTCGATCGAACCGATCGTCGGGCCGCCCTGCACGGCCATCGCGTCCGCCCCGAGCTCGGGCTCGACCTGGACCCAGAGCGCGCCGGGCACCGCCTCCTGGAACTGCTCGAGCCCGACCTGCCGGTAGGACGCGGGGTCGACCTCGTTCAGGTACACGCGGACGACGGCGCCGTCGGGCGTCCCCTTCGCGGCGCGTTCCACGGCGTCGACCAGCTCGCCCGCCGAGAGGCTTGCCGCCGCGACGGAGACCGTCGCGAGCGGGCGCTCGTGCGGGTTCTCGATGTGGTCGACAGCCCCCGAGTTCGTGTCGATCACGACGAGGCCCTTCGAGGTCCCCGGCGAGTCGGCGAACGAGAAGGTGTCGGTCGAGCCCGCGTACCAGGTGCGCCTGGAGATCTTCTGCACCGCGTGGTAGTGGCCGAGGACCACGAGGTCGAACGCTCGGTCGAACGCCGACTCCTCGACCTCGAGCTCGTTGATGTCGCGGTACGCACGAGAGGGAAGCGACGTGAGGGCCACGTGGGCGATCAGCAGGTTCGTCGTGTCCGCCCGGACCGCGCCCGAGGCCACCTTCAACTGTTCGCGCAGGTCGTCGACCGCGAGCGTCTGCGGAACCGCGTGGACGGCGACCCCCGCGACGTCGGCGCGGACCGCCTCCATCCGCCACGCGAACGCGACGCCGGGGAAGACCCGTTCGAGCGCGTCGTAGGGCGAGCCCGTCCCGCGGATCCGCGGGGTGTCGTGGTTGCCGCTGATCGCTACCCCGCGCAGGCCGGCGTCGTCGAGCCGCTGCAGGCCGGCCAGGACCTGCGCGAACGTCCGATAGGAGGGGCGAGCGTGGTCGAAGATGTCGCCGAGCCACAGGAATCCGTCGGGCTTCTGGCGGATCGTCTCGTCGACCCCCCACGTGAACGAGCGGAGGAAGTCCTCCTCCCGGACGTTGCGGCCACGGTCGTCCCGCAGGTGCGCGAGATGCGAACGCCCGAGGTGCGCGTCCCCGAGCGCGACGAGGCGCGCCATCTACTCGGTGAACCCCTTCGAGGCGTCCGGGGGCCGGGGCGGGAGCGGTGACGGCCCGGCGACCGACTTCAGGTAGTCCTCGTACAGGTAGATCTGCGCGGGCAGCGCGAAGGGCGCTTCGAGGTTGGTCACGATCGCCTCGCCCGGCATCAGCGTTTGGATCTCGGGCCCGAGGTCGGAGATGTCCTGCTTGGAGCTGCCGCGCAGGATGTTCCGGTCCTTCTCGTCGGCGAGGCCGAGGATGAAGAACGTGTTGAACTGCGAGAGCAGCTCGTCGTCGATCAGCTTCGGCTGCTGAGAAACGGCGCACAGGCCGACCTTGAACTTCCGTCCCTCCCGGGCGAGCCGCGGGAACACGTTCTCGTCGGAGCGGGCGACTCGCGACAGCACGCGCTGTGCCTCCTCGAGACCGATCAGCGTCGGCGGCAGCGCCGCGAACCGGTCTCGATCCTCGAGGAACAGGTTCGCGTACGCATCGAGCACGGTCCGCGTGATCACCGACGCGACGAGGATCTCCTCCATCGACGAGAGCCCGCTGGTGTCGACGAGCACGCCGAACCCGTCCATCAGCTCGTCGACGATGCGCGCCGACAGCGAGGGCTGCGACGCGTCGCGCGAGATGCACGGCATATCGAGGATCCGTTGCGCGCGCCGCTGGATCACCTGCATCGTGCTGGTCGCGACGCCGAGGTCCTCGGCGAGCGACGCGACGTCCTGCTCCTCGCCCACCCTGACGATCCACTCCTCGTGGAAGTACCGGATCAGCCGGTAGATCGCGTCCTCCTGGGCGTGGCTCCACACGTACGCGGTCTGCAGGTCCCCCTGGGTGAGCTCGGCGAGCGAGAGCCGGAGCGAGGTCGCGCCCGCCCCCGCGGCACGCGTCGCGTAGACCTTCAGCCGATCCAGCGCCCACGGGTGTGAGCGCAGCCCCTTGCGCGTCCCGCTCCCGCCCTCGAGGTACTCGCCGTGCGGATCGAACAGCAGGCAGGCGTACCGACCCTGGGACGCGAGGATCTGCCCGGCGAGCACCTTCATCAGGTTCGACTTGCCCATACCCGTGGTGGCGAAGACGCCGACGTGCGACGTGAGCGTGTCGCCCTGGACCCCGATCTCGAGGTCGATCGTGTCCTCGCCGGAGCGGAGCAGGCCGACCCGAACGTCGCCCATGCGCTCGCGCAGGAAGTCGAAGTCCTCGACGGTCGGCGCCGTCACCCTCGCGAACTGCGCCGGGAGCGACTTCGGCTTGCGGAACGCGCCCGCCGCGTCGATGTACCCGAGCGGCTGGCACGTCGCGACCTTGTACAGCCGCTGTTCGGGGTCTCGAAGCGTGTACTCGGTCCCGGCGACGTCGCCCGACATGTACGAGCCCGCGGTGCGTTCGGACCAGGAGGGATCAGAGGAGTCCGAGCCGTAGGTCACCTGGATCACCCGGAACAGGAACCGGCGGCCGCGCTCGGGATCCTCGGCCGCCAGCAGCTCGCCGAGGAACAGGTCCGTCCCGTAGAAGGAGCGGAACGTGGACTCGAGGACGTTCCTCCCGAAGATCCGGCCCTTGTAGCCCCCCGTAGACCGGGGGCTACCGCTCGCGCGTTCGCGCTCGCTCCTTGAGCCCCCCGCGCCCCCCGTCACCGGTTCAACACCTCGTGGAAGTCCTGGAACAGCAGCTCGACATCGTCCTCGGCCATCCCGCGACGCGAGAGCGCCTCCCGGAACGCCCGCCGAACGTCCACCACGTCGTAGCCCGTGACGCGGGCGGCCTGATGCGCCCGAGCGAGCGGGTAGGGGTACCCGACGAACGCGGGGTCGTCCGCGAGCCCGGCGAGCCGGCCGAGCACCTCGAGCGCCGGGGCCGGCCCGCGCGCCACGTCTACCCGGAACGCGTGCGCCGCGGTCGGGGCAAGGTGGGCGACGAAGATGTCGCCGACGTACAGCCGGCCGAACACCGGATCCGTCGAGATCCGCGCCGCCCACCGCGACGGCCCGACCTCCCGGTCGCCGCGGCGCTTGAGCAGCGTCACGAGCGGCGCGTTCCGGCCCCAGTACAACGTCGACGCCTTGACCACCGCCGCGAGCGACGCGCCGCGCGCCACGGCCTCCTCGTGCACGCGCCGCACGATCTGCTGCGGCACGAGCGGGCCGCCGTGCAGTGAGCCATCGACCAGCACCAGGTCCCCGGGGGCAGCCTCGCGGACCGTTCGCCCGACCGCTCCCCACTCGGCCCACTCGCGCAAGGCGTCGACGGGTCTCGGAAGGTCCGGCAGGCGCTCGGGTTCGTACCCGCAGAGCTCGGTGAGCGTGGCCCGGGCGAGCCTGGCCATCTCCTCGGGCTCGACGGCCCGAACGTCGAGCTGCGGCCGTTCGACGTCCACGGTCCGCCCGTCCTGGAACCGGACCCGGGCGGCCCGGAACGCCGCGACCTGGAACGACCGCCCGTCGGCCACCGTGCAGGACCCCCCGTCCACGGCCCAGACCGTGCCGGGTTCGGCAGGCGTGACCGGTGAGAGCTCGAACGCGTCGGGATGCCCGGGCACGACGACCGCCTCGTCGAGGCCGAGCTGACCCTCGAGCACCCGGATCTCCGAGGCCGGCCGCTCGAGGAGGTCCACCACGAAAGAGGCGGCCGAGTCCAGGTGGTCACGCTCAACGAGGTCGAGGCTGAGCACGCGAGCCGTTCCCTCCCGTGCCTGAGCCTCCGCCACGTCACGCAGGGTACCGCGGTCCTCGGACGCCCCAGGGACCCGCTCGGTCAGTCGAGCGCCTTCAGAAGCTCCCGGGCGATCACGACGCGCTGGATCTGGTTGGTGCCCTCGTAGATCTGGGTGATCTTCGCGTCGCGCATGAACCGCTCGACGGGGTACTCACGCATGTAGCCGTAGCCGCCGAGGACCTGCACCGCGTCGGTCGTGATCGACATCGCGGCGTCCGAGGCGAAGCACTTCGCGACGCTGGAGAAGTAAGTCATCCGGGGATCGCTCGCGTCGCAGAGGGCGAGCGCCTTGTACACGAGCATGCGCGCGGCCTCGAGCTGCATGGCCATGTCGGCGAGCATGAACGAGACGCCCTGGAACTCGGCGACGGGCTTGCCGAACTGGTGCCGCTCGGTCGCGTACCGGCTCGCGACGTCGAGCGCCCCCTGCGCGATGCCGAGCGCCTGCGCCGCGATCGCGGGTCTCGAGTAGTCGAGGGTCGTCATCGCGTAGCCGAACCCGCTTCCCTCCTCGCCGATCAGCCGATCGGCCGGGATCGCGGCGTCGGTCAGGATCACCTCGCGGGTCGGCGACCCGCGGATCCCCATCTTGTCCTCCTTGCGCCCGAACTCCACCCCGGGGTCGTCCCTCATCACGAGGAACGCGGAGACGCCTCTCGATCGCAGCGAGGGATCCCCGGTCGCGAAGACCACGTACGCGTGCGACACGCCGGCGCCGGTGATGAATCGCTTCGTGCCGTTCAGCACCCACCCCTCGCCGTCGCGCTCGTACCGCGTCGTCATCGCCGCGGGATCCGAACCCGCCCCGGGCTCCGTGAGCGCGTAGGACATCAGGAGGTCGCCGCGCGCGACCCCCTGGGTCATGCGCTTGGCTTTCTCGTCGTCGCCGGCGACCACGAGCGGGATCACGCCGAGCTTGGAGACGAGCGGCGTGAGCGAGACGCCCGCCGAAACACGCGACAGCTCCTCGATGAAGACGCCGAACGCGAGCGACCCACCGCCGGAGCCGCCGTGCTCCTCCGGATAGCCGACGCCCATCAGGTCGTGCTCGACGAGGAGCTTGTAGAGATCCTCGGGCCACTCGTCGATCTCGTCGATCTCGGCCGCGCGCGGCGCGATGCGTTCGTCGGCGATCGCTCGGACGAGCGAGCGGAACTCCTCGAGCTCCTCGGGCAACTCGAAGCGCTCGAGATCGCCCATGTCAGCGGCGCCGGAGCACGAGCGCGTCCCCCTGCCCACCCCCGCCGCAGATCGCCACTCCGCCGAGGTCGACGCCTCGGCGCCGCAGCTCGTGGGCGAGCGTGAGGACCAGGCGAGCGCCGCTCGCGCCGATCGGGTGCCCGAGCGCGACCGCGCCGCCGTTGACGTTCGCGAGCTCCTCGTCGAACCCGAGGATCCGCGTCACGTGCAGCGCGACGGCCGCGAACGCCTCGTTCACCTCGAGCAGGCCCAGGTCGTGGACGTCCAGATCGGCCTTCTTGAGGGCGTTCTGGAGCGCGATCGCCGGCACGGTGTGCAGGTAGGGGAAGCGCTCGGCGGACATGCCGTGCGCCACGATCTCGGCGAGCGGGTCCAGGCCGAGCTGCGCGGCCTTCTCGGGGCTCGTCACGACCAGCGCGGCCGCGCCGTCGCTGATCTGGGACGCGTTGCCCGCGGTGATCGTCCCGCCCTCCGCGAACGCGGGCTTCAGGGCGGCGAGCGACTCGGGGGTCGAGTCTGCGCGGATCCCCTCGTCGCGTTCGACCACGACGGGGGCTCCCGTTCGCTGCGGGACCTCGACCCGCACGACCTCCTCGGCCAGCGCGCCCGACTCCCAGCCGGCGTTCGCCCGCCGGTGCGAGCGCGCGGCCCAGGCGTCCTGCTCCTCACGACCGATGCCGAGCTCGGCGTTCACGGCGTCGGAGGAATCCCCCATGACCTTCCCCGTGAACGTCGACCAGAGCCCGTCGTGGATCATCGTGTCGACCATCTCTCCGTGTCCGAGGCGTGAACCCTCCCGGGCGCCCGGCAGCACGTAGGGCGCCTGGGACATCGACTCCATGCCGCCGGCGACGACGAGGTCGACCTCGCCCCCGCGGATCATCTGGTCGGCGAGAGCGATGGCCGTGGTCCCGGACAGACACACCTTGTCGACGTTGAGCGCCGGGACCTCCTTGGGGATCCCGGCGGCGATCGCGGCCTGACGCGCGGTGATCTGCCCGGTGCCGGCGCGGATCACCTGCCCCATCACGACGTAGTCCACCTGATCGGCCGCGACTTTGGAACGCGCGAGCGCCTCCCGGATCGCGATCGCGCCCAGGTCCACCGCGGACATCCCGGCGAAGGAGCCTCGGAACTTCCCGACCGGCGTTCGAGCACCCGAAACGATGACGGACGGAGCCAACTCGTGCCTTCCGTTCGGTACGGTGGGTTCAGTCTACGCGGGCCCCTGCATCCGGGGCCGGCGAGCCCGGAGCTCCAGGAGGTTCCGACGCCACGGTTCGGTGTCTCGATCATCCCGTCGGCGTCGGGCCGCTCCGATCCCGTCGCCCAGGCACGGCCGGCCGAGGAGCTCGGGTTCGACCTCGTCTCGATCTGGGATCACCCCCACGGGGGGAACCCATCGTTCGAGACGTGGACACTGATGACGTGGATCGCGGCCCGAACGACCAGGATCCACGTCGCGTCGAACGTCCTCGGCCTCCCGTTTCGCGTGCCGGCGCTCACGGCGAAGATGGCCGAGACGCTCGACCGGCTCTCGGACGGCCGACTGATCCTCGGTCTCGGAGGAGGAGGCAACGACGAGGAGTTCGCCGGGTTCGGCGCCCCGGTGCGAACACCGTTCGAGAAGGTGGAGGCGCTCGAGGAGGGCATGACGGTGATCCGCGGCGTCTGGGCCGGGTCGCCCTTCACGTACCACGGCCGGCACTACCGCAACGAGGAGGCGATGCTCGAGCCCAAACCCTCCCACCGCATCCCAATCTGGCTCGGGACCTACGGGCGGAAGGCGCTCGAGCTCACCGGGCGCGTGGCCGACGGTTGGATCCCCTCGATGGGCCCGGCGCCCCCGTCCCAGGTCAAGCCGAAGATGGAGCTCGTCCGACGAGCGGCCGAGCAGGCCGGGCGCGACCCGGACTCGCTCGAGTACGCGTACAACGTGAGCGCTCGGATCGGCGCCCCGCCGACCGAAGATCCCGAACGACGGGTCACGGGCGAACCCGACGAGATCGTCGAGCGAGCACTCGAGCCCCTCGACCTGGGGTTCACGGTCCTCAACTTTTGGGTCGGCGGGCGGCGCGACGAGCAACAGGAACGGCTCGCAACGGAGGTGGTGACGCCCCTTCGCCGGCTCGGCTGAACCTCCGGCGAGGAGGAGGCGGTCGGCCGTCCGAGAGGCGAGCCGGTTCGTCGGCGGTTCACCTCGACGTCCCGGCTCGTTCCTCGCCGGGTCATCCCGGGCCTGAGGATGCCCGGCAAACGCGATAGGGTCGGGGAGCATGACCGGACAGATGACGGATCGGTGATCGAGCGACATCGGCGACGCGTGACCGCGGCGCGGCGTCGAGGCATCGCCGTCCGGCGTCGTGCCTGCGTCCTCGCGGTGCTCGCGGGGACGGCCGCCTTCGGCTTTTCGTTGGGGGGCCGGGCGGTTGCACAGATCGAACCGACGCCCACCGAGACCACGTCGCCCCCGACGCAGACCTGTGCGCCGACGGACAGCCCCTCGCCCTCGCCGACCGAGCCGAGCTCAACGCCGACGCCCTCGCCGACCGAGCCGTGCCCATCGCCCACGGACACGAGCGCGCCCCCCGCTCCATCGCCCACGGACACGATCGCGCCCACCGACTCGCCCTCAGACACGGTCGCGCCCTCCGATCCGTCGCCCACAGACACGAGCGCGACGCCGACAGCCACGGACTCCCGGGAGACGTATCCCAACCCGACGCCTACCGCGACGGAGCCTCCGTTGCCCTCACCGACGCTCGCGGTTCCCGGAGGGCAGTGGCTGACCCCGCCACCTAAGGCGCAGCGCTTGCCGGATGAGATCGATGCCCGTTCGGCGCACGTACTGACCCGCGCGCTGCAACCCGAAACAGCATCTTCGATCGGCGGCACGTACTCGACGGCGGCGCTCGACAACGTGTATGACAAGCTCGTAGAGGCCGGGATGAGCAAGGGCGTCGCGACCAGGCGCGTGTATCGGCCGTTCATCGTACAGGGCCCGGCCGCATGGACCGATTCGTGGCACGCGTCGCGGTACGCCGGGGGGTTCCATCTCCACGAGGGCCAGGACGTGTTCTGCCGGGACGGGGCGCCGGTCCTGGCCGCGACCGCGGGGCGCGTCGAGTTCGACGTGGACACGCTGGGCGGCAGGATCGCGCGCCTGTTCCTGCCCGAGGGGGGCTACTGGTACTACGCGCACCTGTCCGACTGGAACTCGTCGGTCGACAGCGGCTCCCCGGTCGAGGTCGGCGACGTGATCGGGTACTGCGGGAACTCCGGAGACGCGATCGGCGGGCCGCCGCACGTCCATTTCGGACACTACCTACCGTCGGGGCAGGCCGAGGATCCGATATCCGACCTGATCGGGTGGCTCGAGGCGGCGGAACGCCGTGCAGACGTCTCCGAGCGAGCGGCGGATGCGGCGAGGTCGACGACGGTGATCGTTCCGGCATACCCCTACGAGCTCGGCGCCGAACCAATGGTGATCGTCTCGAGCCCGGTCGTGACGGCCGGGCTATCGACCGCCCGCCCACCCGCCGCTCCGTCGGCGACCGACGTGCTGGCGCTCATGGTGATCCTCGCCGCCCGCCTGCTGCGGATACCGGGCCGTCGAGTGGCACGCCGGCTCGGGTCGCTCGTGGATCGCGGAACGGGATAAGACGTCGCCCGGCCGTCCGGCCGGGTCGCGTCGGGTGACGCCCAAGCGTCAGTCCGGCCAAGCCTCCATCCGCCACCGCTGGAAGACCTCGAGCCCGTCCGGGCAGAAGGGCTCGCGCGCGATCATCGCATCCACCTCGTCGAACGGGACGAACGCCCCCCACACGACCTCGCTCGGCTGCCAGACGATCGGGCCGTCCCACACGACGTCGAACACGCCGCCCCAGACCCGGCCGCTCGGGCCCTCGTACCGGTGCAGGAATCGGAAGATGGGTTCGGCCGCGACCCCGAGCTCCTCCTCGAGCTCCCGGCGCGCGCATCCCTCGTAGGACTCGCCGGCGGCGTTCACCCCACCGGCGACCACGTCGTAGAACCCGGGGTAGGCGTCCTTCGTGTCCGTGCGCTTGTGGACGTAGAGCCGCTCGGCGGCGTTCAGGACGAAGACGTACGTGCACCGGTGCAGGAGGTGCTCGGTCCGAAGGATCCTGCGCGGGACCACGCCCACGACCCCGTTCTCGTCGTCGACCACGTCGACGAGCTCCTCCCCCGGATCCATCGAAGCTAGCTGCGGTTCCGATCGGCCCAGAAGTCCCAACCGTCGATCTCGGGCAGCGGGAGCTCGAGCGCACCCAGCGTCGAGCAGATCTGCGTCCGGTGGTCGTTGCCGTGGTGGATCGCCTGGATCAGCAGCATCGACTCGGCGGGGTCCGTGTCGGGGTAGTCCTCCCGCGCGAGGATCGAGGCATGCAGCGCCCCGGCCTCCAGTTCGTTCAGCGCCACGTCCCACCGGCGCCGATGCTCCGGCATCTCGGAGCGGAGCTGCGTGAGCGCGATCCCGACCCGATCGTCGGCCAGCGGCGGCGTGGGATCCCGCAACCGCAGGAGGTACCGCGTATCGCCGTCGATCATGTGCGTGAGCGTGTCGATCATCGATCCGTACGTTCCGGGGACCGAGGCATCGAGCTGCTCGGCGGGGAGTCGCTCGAGGTGGTCGATCAGCGTCTCGGTAGCCCACAGATGATGCTCGAACATCGCCCGCAGCACATCCGCCGGAGTAGTCATCCCGCGACCCTACAAGGAGACCGCCGGACGTCGCCGGGGTGGGAGGGGTGCGGTCCGCGCGTCGTCGAGCGAAGCCGAAGCCCAACGGTGTTCCGCGAGCACGGACCCGGTGCGTAGGCGAAGACGAGCAGCGCGGACCGTGCCCCGACCTACCTCGCGGCCGGGTTCCGAGAATCGAGCACGAGCTCGATCTGTTGCATGATCTCGTCCCCGACGAGCTCGTCCCGGGCGATCAGCGAATCCCGCAGGCCGATCACCACGTCGCGGTTCTCCTCGAGCAGCTTGGTGACCCGCTCCTTCTGCTCGGTGAGGATCTCCTCGACCCGTGCCTTGCCCTGGCCGTCGGCGAGCACCTTGCCCACGAGGTTCTTGGATCCGATCGGACCCTCCGCGATCGCATCGAACGACACGAGCGAGCCCGCCATCCCGAAGGACCCGACCATCTGCGCGGCGAGCGTCGTCGCGTGCTGCAGATCGGAAGCGGGACCGGTCCCACTCTCGCCGAAGAAGACCTCCTCGGCGACGAGCCCGCCGAGCGCGATCGCGACGCCGGACTCGATCTCGGTGCGCGTGCGCGTGAAGCGCTCCTCCTCGTCCCCGTGCGCGAGCAGCCCGAGCGCCATCCGCCGTTTGATGATCGAGAGCACCTCGAGGCGCCGGCCCTTTCCGAGGAAGTACGCGACCGTGGCGTGTCCCGCCTCGTGGGTGGCGACCGAGACGCGGTCGGTCTCGGTGTAGGTGACGGGCTGCTTGAAGCCGAGCTCCTCGGTCAGCTTGGCCTCATGGATGTCCTGCACGTTCATCGCCGTGCGCCCGCCGCGGAGCGCCATCAGCAGCGCCTCGTCCAGCAGGTGCTCGATCATCACCGGGGTGTAGCCGAACGTCTCGTGGGCCAGGTCCTCACGCGTGTGGTCGTCGTCGAGCACTTGGTGGTGGTTCTTGCGGTCGAGGAAGAAGTCGATCAGCTCGCGACGGCCCGACTTCGACGGGAGGTCGAAGTAGAGCCGGCGGTCGAAGCGCCCCGGCCGGAGCAGCGCCGGGTCGAGGTTGTCGGCTCGGTTCGTCGCCGCGATCAACAGGATGTTGCTGTACGTAGGCTTCGCCGCGGGGATCCGCTGCTCGGGCTTGCGGAAACCGTTCACCCACTCGATCATCCGCGCCTTGAACCGCGCACCGAACGGCGGCTGGTCGAAGGACTGCATCTGGATCAGCAGCTCGTTCACCATGCCCGAGCCGCCGGCGCCCATGAACGACGATGCCACGCGCCCGAGTCCGGTCGGATCCGGGCTCGCGTTCATCCCCCCGCGCTCGCCCCCGATCGCGTCGATCTCCTCGATGAACCCGATCGCACCCCCTTCCTTGCGCGCGAGCTTGCGCAGGCGGCGGAAGAACGAGCGGATCTTTGCGTTGGTCATCCCGAACCACATCGACTGGAACGCGGGCGCGGCGCTGAACAGGAACGGTACGCCGGCCTGCTTGGCCATCGCCTTGGCCAGGTAGGTCTTGCCGGTGCCGGGAGGGCCTTCGAACAGCATCCCGCGACGGGGGTTGCCGCCCAGCTCGTCGCGGAACGTCGCGTATCCCAGGAACACGTCGAGCGTTCGCCCGACCTCGTCGACCTGGTTGTCGAGGCCCCGGACCTCGTCCAACCCGACCTCGATCTCCTCCGGCCGCACGATCTGGTGGGGGGATCGGCCGCTGAACAGCGGCATCGCCATCATCGCGACGATCATGATCATGATCAGGACGATCGGGGCGAAGATGATCGCCTCGGGGCCGAGCGTCGGCATCTTGAATGGGTTGTCGGTGAGATAGCGGTACCAGAGGTACGCATCGAACAGCAGCAGCACGACGATGAGCCGTGCCAGGCGGCGCTTGCGCGTCTTCTCGCGGACTTTGGAGACGTCTGCCCGGCCCTGCGCTGCTACGTCCGAACCGTGGAGCACGGATGCGGTCGATCGGCTCGTCTGCTTCACGTCAGCCCCTCATTCATGTCCGACGGCGTGCCTCATCCTATGCACGAGCCCCGAATGGTGCATCAGACCTTCGGCCTAGAGGGGGACGCCGAAAGGCCGGTTCCACGCGACGTCCACGAGGGTGGAGCGCTGCCCGCGGATCCGTCAGCCGCTATCGTGCGTGGCGATGGCGAGGAAGAAGCTCCAGCCCGTGACCAGGGAGGACGCGCGGGCGATCGGCGCGATGCTCAGGGGCCTCAGACGGGCCGCCGGCTATCGGGCTGTCCAGGACGCGGCGGCCGCCGGCGGTTTCCCCGCCGCGCGCCAGACGATCTACGCCTACGAACGCGGCGGCCTGACACCCTCGCTCCAGCAGTTCCTCGAGATCATCGAGTTCTACGCATTGCATCCGTCCCGCGGCGACGGGACCAAGCCCGAGGACGACCTGCGAGCCCAGGCCGTCGCCTCCGTGACCCGTGCGCTCACGCTGCCCGCCTACCACGTGAAGCAGGCGCACGAGCTGATGGAACGGATCCAGCCGAGGCTCGCCGAGAGCCAGCGTCGCAAGCGCCGGAGCACGTGATGCTGACCCAGATCGACCACGTGGGGATCGCGGTCTCGGATCTCGATGAGGAGGTCGAACGCTACCGGCGCACGTTCGGCCTCGAGCCCACCCACCGCGCACGGATGCGGGACCAGGGCGTCGAGGAGGTCCTGTTCGCGGTGGGCGAGTCGTACGTGCAGCTGCTCGGGGCGCTCGGGTCCGACACGCCGGTGGGGAGGTTCCTCGACAAGCGCGGCCCGGGCGTGCATCACCTCGGGTACCGCGTCGCGAACGTGACCGAGGCGCTCGGGCGCCTCCGGGCCGAGGGCGTCGCACTGATCGACGAGACACCGCGAGGAGGCTCGCGTGGCACGACGATCGCGTTCGTCCACCCGGCGAGCATGGGCGGCGTGCTGGTCGAGCTCGTCCAGGAGCCTTCGCCGACCACCGGGGCCGCGAAGACCTAGGGAAGATCGGTCAGGCCGCGTTGCGGCGCGTTGATCAGCACCGCGACGTTGCCCTGGGGGAGGGCGCCCTGCTCCATCAGCCGGTGGGCCAGCCCGGACTCGTCGTAGTCATACGTGTGTCCGAGCGTCGTCGTCACGCGGCCCGCGCGCACGAGGTCGTTGAACGCGGTCGCCTGCTCGTCGTTGAACAGGTGGGAGCCCTGGTACCGCTTCTGCAGGTACCACAGGTACCGGACGTCCACCATCGTGTCGTAGCCGGTCGTCCCCGCGCAGATCACGACCATGCCGCCCCGCTCGCAGACGAAGATCGAGGTCGGGATCGTGTCCTGTCCCGGGTGCTCGAACACGAGGCTGGGGCTCGTGCGTTCGCCGACGACGTCCCAGATCGCCTTCCCGAACGCCTTCGCGCCGTCGAACCACGTCTTCCACTCGGGCGCGTCCCATGCAGGCGGCGTCCCCCAGTGGTCGAAGGCGGTCCGATCGATGAATCCGACCGCGCCCTGCTCCACGGCGAACGCGCCCTTCTCGGCCGACGAGACCACCGCGACCGCCCTGGCGCCCGCGAGCGTCACGAGCTGGACCGCCAGCGACCCGAGGCCGCCGGAGGCGCCCCAGACGAGGACGACATCGCCCTGCTCGACGGTGTTCGGCGGCCAGCCGTGGAGCATCCGATATGCGGTCGCGCCGGTGAGTGTCGGCGCCGCCGCCTCCTCCCACGTGAGCGACTCGGCCTTGGGCAGGCACTGATGCGCCTGTACCTTAGTGAATTGGGCGAACGACCCCCAGCACGTGTCGTAGCCCCACACCCGGAACGACGGCGCCAGACCGGGATCCCTGCCGTCGATCACCCACGGGTCCTCGAGGTCCCACTGGCCCGCGTGGACGACGACCCGGTCGCCCGGGCGGACGTTCGTCACGCGCTCGCCGACCGCGTAGACGACGCCCGCCGCGTCCGAACCGACGATGTGGAAATCGGTCGGTTCACCCCACCGCGCCTGCGTCTTGGTGACGTCGACGGGCATGCCGCGAGCGGCCCAGACGTTGTTGAAGTTGACGCCAGCCGCCATGACCATCACGAGCGCCTCATCGGGACCGATCGAGGGGACGTCGATCACCTCGTCGCGGATCGCGTCCTCGGGTTCGCCGTACCGTTCGGGCCGGACCAGCTGTGCGTGCATGCGGATCGGCACCTCGCCCACCGGCGGGATCTCGCCGACGTCGTACACGTCCTTGGCCATGCTCGCTCCGTTCGAGGTCAGTGGGTGCGGCCGACGATAGGCGAGCGTCGGCGGACGCGACAACGCGGTGGTGCGGCGAACCGCGGCGACCTCAGGGCGGCTGTCGGGCCACACTGGACGGGCAGGTGAGCGAGCGCGGGCACCACATGCAGTAGGGGCCGGGCGCGAGCGTCCCCGGGCGGCCGGCGGCGGAGGCCGCCGCGGCGCGGATCGCCTCGATCACGCGGTCCGCGGCGCGGTCCAGGACGCGTTCGTCGACGTCCTCCGCCTGCCACTCGCCCGAATCCAGGTACAGCGTCGCGACGCGGTACGGTGGGATCCCGAACCGCAGCCCCAGCAACAGCGCGTAGAAGCGCATGTCCTCGGCGTGCTCGGGCCACGCGCGTCCCGTCTTCAGGTCGATCGCGAGCCGCGTGGCCCGGACCGTCCCTTCCGCCCGTCCCGAACCGAGGACCAGGTCGAGCTGCCCCGACAGGACGACCGTCCCCCCCAGGAGCTCGACGCGCACGTGCCATTCGGTGGAGGGCGCGAGCTCGCGCCGCATCCGCCTGAGCGGCGGCATCGTCGAGCGGAACAGCTCGAGGGTCTTCGCCGCGTCCATCAGGCTCTCGTCCCGGCGCAGCGCGTCGAGGCCGTCCCAGTACGCGGAGAAGGCGCCGTCCTCGGTCAGCCGCTCGGCCGCCTGCTCGACGAGATCGTGCGGTCCGCGCTCCTCACGACCCGCCACCTCGAGCTCGATCGCCTTGTGCGCGAGCCGGCCCGTCGCCGTGCGGGCCGAGAACGCGAACGGCGCGCGCTCGCCCGCACGGACCGCGTCGAACAATCCCGGGCAGCGGTTGAGGTCGCTCAGATTGGACTTGCCGAGCCACAGCGGCTCCGGCGGCTCGAACGCGCGAGCCGCCTCTTCGATCCTGTCGCGCACCCGAAGCACCCCGTCGACCGCGAACACCGGCCGTTCGTCCGTACCGATCAGGCCATCGAGCGTTCGGCGCTGGGCGGGCGTGAGCTCCGCGGTCGCCTGCATCCGGCGATGGTAGGAGTAGCCACCGACATGCCCGAGACGCCCGACGACATCCTGCGCGCCCTCGCCGACCCCGAGCGGCTGGCGATCGCGGGACACCTCGCCCGCTCGGACGCGGGGTCGGCCGAGCTCGCGGACACCCTGGACCTCCCTCTGCCGCGGCTGCGCAAGCATCTGAACCGCCTCGTCGCCGCCGGCATCGTCCGCCTGAAGGACGATCGCCGGACCTATCGGGTCGATGCCGAGACCCTCCGCCGGGCGGCCGAGCAGGTCGGGCCGCCGCGAGACGCCGGGCTCGCGCTCGGTGCGGCGAGCGAGGAGGAGGAGGCCGTGCTGAGAGCGTTCTTCCGCGACGGGCACCTGACCGAGGTGCCCGCCAAGGAGTCGAAGCGACGCATCGTGCTCGGACGGATCGCGCTCGAGTTCGAGCCCGGGGTGGACTACGACGAGGCGACCGTGAACGCGATCGTCGGACGCTTCTCCACCGACCACGCCGCGCTCCGCCGCCACCTCGTCGACGAGGGGTTCCTCGACCGTGATCACGGCCGCTACTGGCGCACCGGTGGACGCGTCGACCTCTCGTAGGCCCACCGGAGCCCGGCCCGATGCATGCCGGGCCGAAGGGGCGCTCCGCTAGACTCCGGAGGATCATGGCCAGGACGCAGGATCTTCCCCAGCCTTCGGTGCGCACGGTCGAGGACCGCATCGAGGAGCTCCGCAAGCGCCGGGCCGCCCTGCTCGACGGTTCCCGGAAAGACGCCGTCCGCAAGCAGCACGAGAAGGGCAAGCTGACGGCCCGCGAGCGCGTCGAGCTGCTGGTCGACCGGGATTCCTTCCAGGAGACCGACCCCTTCGCCGTCCACCGTTCGCATGACTTCGGGATCGAACGCAACCGCCCCGCCGGTGACGGCGTCATCACCGGCTACGGCACCGTGGACGGGCGGAGGGTCTTCGTCGCCTCGCAAGACTTCACGGTGTTCGGTGGCTCGCTCGGTGAGATCCACGCGCAGAAGATCTGCAAGGTCCAGGACCTGGCGATGTCGACCGGCGCTCCGTTCATCCAGATCAACGACTCGGGCGGGGCTCGGATCCAGGAGGGCGCCGCGAGCCTCGCCGGTTACGGCTACGTGTTCGAGCGCAACGTGCGCGCCTCGGGCGTGATCCCGCAGATCAGCGTGGTCATGGGACCGTGCGCCGGGGGCGCCGTCTACTCCCCCGCCATCACCGACTTCACGTTCATGGTGCGCGAGACCTCCCACATGTTCATCACCGGTCCCGACGTGATCAAGGCCGTGACCGGGGAAGAGGTCACGTTCGAGGAGCTCGGGGGCGCGATGACGCACGCCAGCCGCTCCGGGGTCGCGTCGTTCGTGAGCCAGGACGAGGAGGAGTGCCTCGCGATGGTGCGCCACCTCCTGTCGTACCTCCCGTCGAACAACCTGGAGGACGCACCGGCGTTCGCGCCGGTCGACGATCCCGATCGCCACGACGAGGGCCTGACCCACGTGATCCCCGATTCGGCGCGGGAGCCGTACGACATGCACGAGGTGATCCGCCGCATCGTGGACGACGGTGACTTCTTCGAGGTCTTCCCGTTCTGGGCGATGAACGTGGTGACGGGGTTCGCGAGGCTGGACGGCCGCGCGGTCGGCGTGGTGGCGAACCAGCCAAAGGTGCTCGCCGGAACGCTCAACATCGACGCGTCCGAGAAGGCCGCGCGGTTCGTTCGTACGTGCGACGCGTTCAACATCCCGATCGTCACGTTCGTCGACGTGCCTGGGTTCCTCCCGGGCACCGACCAGGAGTACCAGGGGATCATCCGTCACGGCGCCAAGCTGCTGTACGCGTTCACCGAGGCGACGGTGCCTCGGCTCACCGTCATCACGCGCAAGGCCTACGGGGGCGCGTACCTCGTGATGAACTCGAAGCACCTACGCGCGGACGTCTCGTTCGCGTGGCCGACCGCCGAGATCGCGGTGATGGGACCGGAGGGCGCGGTGAACGTCGTCTTCCGCAAGCAGATCGAGAAGGCCGAGGACCCGGTCACGGCGCGCGCCGAGCTGATCCAGCAGTACCAGGACAAGTTCGCGACGCCGTACATCGCGGCCGAACGCGGATTCATCGACGACGTGATCGAACCCGCCGAGACGAGGCCGCGCCTGATCAAGGCGCTCCGGATGCTCTCGACCAAGCGCGAGACCGTCCCGGCGCGCAAGCACGGGAACATCCCCCTGTGAGCCGAGGGCCGAGCGGAAGGGTGAGCCGGGCGTGAGCGACGACCGCCGCTTCGAGCTGCCCCCGGACCTCTCGCCCGACGAGGAGCGAGCGATCATCCGAGCGCTCGAACGCTACTTCGCGCAGGAGAGCCCGCATCCCCACCCGTGGGTCCTCGCCGGCCGCATCGACTCGACGGGGTTCGGCGCGTTGCAGGCCCGGCACCACGCGGATGCACCCTGGCGGCGCTTCGGAGATGTGCCCTTCGCCCGCCGGGGCGTCCCGCCGCAGGCGGGACGCGGCGACGCGGGGTAGATGACCGCATCGAAGACCGCGTCCGCGGTCAGCGGACGCGATGCCGCGCTCGAGGCGTTCCGGGCCGAGGGGTGCTCGGCGCCGAGATCGTGGGGCAACGGACCCGGCGAGGCATACGGGCCGCACGCCCACGGCCTCCACAAGGTGCTGTTCTGCCTCGGCGGCTCGATCACGTTCCACCTCGACGACGACGACGTCGAGCTCGCGCCGGGCGACCGCCTCGACATCGAGCCCGGGACCGAGCACGCGGCGACGGTCGGGCCGAACGGCTGCTCGTGCGTGGAGGCCTCGCGATGAGGGTCGCCGCCCACGTCGATCAGCTGTTCTTCACCGTGCCGGGCGGCGTCGGGACCTACATCCGGAACCTGGTGCCCGCGCTCGCAGCCCGCGATCCTTCGCTCGAGGTGACGCTGTTCCACGCGCGCTTCGCGTTCCCACGGCCCTCGGAACCGTGGATGGACGGCTTCGCGCAGGCGGAGCTGCCCGCCTCGATCCGCAGCCTGTACCCGCGGTGGAACCTCACGGCCCGACCCGCGCTCCCGGTGGCGATCGGCTCCGCCGACCTCATGCACGCGATGAGCGGCTCGGCCGTCCCCCCAAGCGCCCACGGCCAGCGCCTGGTCGTCACGGTCCACGACCTGGCATTCGACCGCTACCCGAACCTGTTCCCGAGGGCGTGGCGGATCATGTACCGGCTCGGCCTGCGCGCGGCCGTCCGGCGCGCGGACGCGATCGTGACGCCCTCGCGCGCGACCGCCGAGGACGTCCTGTCGCGCACGAACGTCGACCCGCGCAAGCTGCACGTGGTCCCCGAGGCCGCCGCGCTGCCACCGAGCGAGGTCGACGTGGGCGAGGCCCTCGCGCGCCTGAAGGTTCGAACCCCCTACGTCCTGTTCGTCGGAACGATCGAGCCGAGGAAGAACCTGGTTCGGTTGGTCCGCGCGTACCGGCGCGTGGCCGCCGCCGGCGTGCCGCACGCGCTGGTGCTCGCCGGTCCGCTCGGCTGGCACCACGAGGGGCTGATGCGGGAGCTGGCGCTCGAGGGGCCCGGCGAGATCGTGATGACGGGCGCGCTCACGCCCGCCGAGCTCGATGCGATCTACCGGGCGGCCGATGCGTTCGTCTACCCGTCCGTGTACGAGGGATTCGGGCTGCCGGTGCTCGAGGCGATGAGCCGCGGGATCCCCGTCGTGGCCTCGACGACGTCCGCGCTTCCCGAGGTCACCGGCGACGCGGCGCTGGGTGTGAACCCGCGTTCGGTGCGTGAGATCTCCGCCGCGATCGCTTCGCTGGTCCGCGACGTCGCCCTCGCCGAACGCCTGGCGGCCGCCGGGCGGCTCCAGGCGGAGCGATTCTCGTGGGACGAGACCGCCAGGATGACGCTCGAGGTCTACGAGCGGATCCTCGACGCGACGTGAGCGTGACTCAACCTTCGTAATCGTAGAAGCCCCGGCCGGCCTTCCGGCCCAGGCGCCCGGCCGTGACCATCCGGCGCAGCAGCGGCGGCGGCGCGAACGTCGCCTCCTTGAACTCCTCGAACAGCACGTCCGCGATGAACAGGTGGGTGTCGAGTCCGATCAGGTCGATCAGCTGCAGCGGGCCCATCGGGTGGTTCAGGCCGAGGTGGATCGCCGTGTCGATGTCCTCACGCGTCGCGAACCCGTCCTCGAGCATCCTGATCGCGCCGTTCAGGTACGGGATCAGCAGCGCGTTCACGATGAAGCCGGCGCGGTCGCGCGACTCGACGGTGGTCTTGCCGAGCACGACGCCGTAGGCACGTCCGAACGCCATCGTGTCGTCCGAGCTCGAGATGGCCCTGACGAGCTCGATGAGCCCCATCACGGGGACCGGGTTGAAGAAGTGCATCCCGAGCACCCTGTCGGGACGCGACGTCGCGGCGCCGAGGTCCGCGATCGGGATCGACGACGTGTTGCTCGCGAGGATCACTTCCGGCCTGGTGACCTCGTCGAGGCGACGGAACATCCCGACCTTCGTGTCGTGATCCTCGGTCGCGGCCTCGATCACGAGGTCGACGTCGGCCAGGTCGCGCACGTCCGTCGTCATGGAGATGCGCCCGAGCACCGCCGTGCGCTCCTGGGCGTCGAGCCTCCCGCGTTCGACGGCGTTGAGCGTCGAGGTCTCGATCCGTCGACGGCCGCGCTCGACCAGCTCGTCGCTCGTCTCGAGCACGACGGCGGTCTGCCCCGCGCGGGCCACGACCTCGGAGATCCCCGAGCCCATGAGGCCGCACCCGACGACCCCAACCGTTCGAACGTCCTCCGCGCGCATCCCGCCTCCGGGTAGCCTTGTCGGAGGTCAAGCGTACAATCGCGCAAACCGATCCGGAGAGCGGCGCGTGCGCGAAGGTCACAAGACGCAAGGGTTCCCGGTGTTCGGCATTGCCGTGGCCAGCCTCGTGCTGGGGCATTTCGTCACATACGCGGTCGTCTACCCCGATCCGCATCGGCGCGGGCTCGAACTGGCGGCCTCGGGCCATGGCTACCTCTCGGCCCTCGCCCACCTCGCCTGCATCCTCGCGGCGGTGGCGGCCGCCACGATCGTCGCGCGGGCGTGGGGAAGCTCCCAGCGGCCGACGCCATCATTCGTCGGACTGGCCTGTGCCCTCGCGGTCACGCAGGCGGGTGCGTTCGTGGGACAGGAGATCCTCGAGCGGGTCCTCAGCGGTTCCCTGCTCCACGACCTAGTCTCCGGCCCGCTCCTGGTGTTCGGCGTGGGTGCGCAGGTCGTGCTCGCGGTCTTGGGAGCGGCGATCGCCACGTGGCTCCGCCGCACCACCGAGTGCTTCGCTGAATCCGCCCCGGCCGCGCGTGCCAGGCCGTGGCGACCGCAGGCGACGCTCCCTCTGGTCGCCGTCGATGGCGGCTTCGCTGCTTCCGACTTCGTCGCGTTTCGGCCCGGACGGTCCCCTCCGTCAGTCTGATCGCCTTGCTCGGATCGACCAACATCGCGAGAGATCTGCATGGAGGAACCGAAGATGGAATCGGTACAGGACTCTCCTCGGTCGCGCTTGGCGTGGCCGATCCCCGCCGTGTACTCGGCGCTGGCCGTCACGTCGCTCGCGGCGGCGGGCGTCCACTTCGCCGTCATGGGCGAGCACTTCCGAGAGTACGCCGCATTCGGCGTGTTCTTCTCGCTCGTGGCGTGGTTCCAGTCGCTCTGGGCGCTCGGCGTCGTGGTATCGCCCACTCGACCGTTGCTCGCGGTTGGCCTCGTCGTGAACGCCGCGGTCGTGGCGATCTGGATCGTCTCGCGGACGGCGGGCCTGCCGATCGGGCCCGAGCCCGGGACCGCAGAACCGGCGGCCTTCCTCGATGTGCTTTCCACCATCCTCGAGATCGGGATCGTGGTCGTGACCGCTGCCCTGCTGGTCCGAGGCAGATCGACGCAGTCACAGGCCGGCACGAGGAACGGCCTCCTGGCCGTTGGCGGCCTCGCGTTCATCCTGGTGTTGCTCACGACCGTGGCGGTCGGTTCGGAAGGTGAGGATCACGCAGAGCACACGCAGAAGGCGAACGGACCGGGGATCACCCACGCGGATCTCGGTCAGGGCCGGCAGCTCCAAACGCTCGTCGACAGCTCGTCGGGCGCTACGCAGGTGCACTTCACGTTCTTCGACGCGGGCGGTGATGCACTGGCCGTCAAGTCGGTCGAGGTCACCGGCGTCTCGCAAGACGGTGAGCAGGTGGCCATCCCCGTGGAGCGGTTCGAGCCAGGCCACTGGGCGGCGACCGTGGACCTCGAGTCCGGCGAATGGGAGTTCGAGGTGCTCGGTCGGACGGCGGGCGGCGAGGAGATCACGGCCAGCGTCGACGCGAGCGTCCCGTGAGGCCGCAGGCGACCGCCGCTCGTTTTCCCTCGGAGCCGTGACGATGCTCGCGCACGGTGGAGGCGCGCCCGAGTCCGTTTCAACGGCGCTCGTCGGCGCCGGGGTCGTCCTGGCCTGGATCGGGCTGAGCCGGATCCGGGACCGGGGGTTCCCGCGCCTGCCGAGGTCGGGTGGGATCGCGATGCTTGCAGTGGCGCCATTGGTACTTCTCGGTTCCGTGGTCGTCCCGTCGCTCCTATGGCCGATGCCGACGGGGCCGCGGCCCTCCTCGAGCGCCACGATCACGTTCGCCGAGCCCGCGCCCGAGCAGGTCGTCACCGGGCAGGCCCTCGACGTGAAGGTTCGGGTGAGGAACGGCACGCTCGTCGATGCGACATCGGCGGACCTCAAACCCGACACCGGTCACATCCACGTCTTCCTGGACGGCATCCTCTTGTCGATGACGTCGGGGGAGGAGCATGAGATCGACGTCACCGATCTCGCGCCGGGTGTTCACCGTTTGCAGGCCGAGTTCGTCGCCGCCGACCACGCCCCGTTCGACCCCCGCGTGGTGGCGGCGGTGACGTTCGTGAAGGAGGCACCGTGAGGCTTCAACGCAGCGTGATCTTCGCGAGCATCGTCGTCGCCGGACTGGTCCTGGCCGCGTGCGGCGGTGACGATGATGCGACGAGCCCAACCGGCTCGACGGGTCAACGACCAACCAGCACCGGCAAGCTCTCGATCACCGAACCGAGGGTTGGCGAGGTCGTGAACGGCTCGACCGTGAATCTCCGCGTCAAGCTCAAGGATGCGAAGCTCGTGCCGGTGACGACCACAGACATCGTTCCGAACGAGGGACACCTGCACGTGATCCTGGATGACCGGCTCATCTCTATGACGAAAGGCCTCGAGCAGGCCATCCCCGATGTCTCGCCTGGGCCGCACCGGATCCAGGTCGAGTTCGTCGCGAGCGACCACGCGCCGTTCGAGCCGCGCGTCGTCGCCATCGTCCAGTTCGAGGTGAAACCGTGAGCGCCCGGGCGGCCCTCCTCGATCGGCAAGCCTCGGATCGCGACGCGGTCGCCGCGACGGTGGTGGTCCTGGTCGGATCGGTCTTGCTCGCGTTACGACCCCTGTCGGAGGTAACGCCGCACACCCGCGTCCTCCTGTCGGGCGCCACCTACCTGGCGATCGGTCTCGCCTCGATCGCCGTCCCGCTCGATCGAGCCAGTCGGCACCTGTCGCCCGCAATCGGGCTCGGGTTCGGTGTCGCGGCCGTGGTGGGAGCCGCATGGGTAGCCGGCCCCACGGTGCCATCGCCGTGGGGCGCGGCGGCGCTGCCGCTGTCCCTCCTCGCGGCGGTGGCCGAGGAGGCGTTGTTCCGCCGCCTCGCGTATGCGCGGCTCGAACGGTTCGGGGTCGCCGTCGCCGTCGTGGGCTCCGCGTTCCTGTTCGGCCTCGTGCATCTCCCCGCTTACGGGTGGGCCGCCCTGCCCGTCGACGTCGGTGCGGGGCTGCTGTTCGGGTGGCAGCGGTGGGCTTCGGGCACTTGGACGGTCCCCGCCGCGACCCACGCGTTCGCGAACGCGATGGTGGTGCTCCGATGAGGCGGCCGGCGGTGATCGTGCTCGCGCTCGCGATGGTCGCCGGCGTCTCATGCACGACCACCTCGCCCGAGCCGATCAGGATCGGTGCGGTGTACCCGCTCTCGGGCGCCCAGGGCCCCGGGGGCGTCGACGAGTTCCAGGGTGTGCGGCTTGCCGTCCAGCTCGTGAACGCCGACGGTGGGGTGGGCGGCCGCCCGATCGAGCTCGTCCCCGTCGACACCCCGGGCGCGGACGCCGCGCCGGGCGCGATCGCCCATCTCCACGACGACGGGGTCCGCGTGGTGTTCGGGAGCTACGGGAGCACGATCTCGCAGCCGGCAGCCGAAGCGTCCGCGCGCCGGGGCATGCTGTTCTGGGAGACGGGCGCGGTGGGTGAGATGACCGGCCGCGGCGCCGGCGAGCTCGTGTTCCGGGTCGCGCCCTCGGGCGCGATCCTTGGCCGCAACGCGATCGGCTTCGTCGCGGACGACTACGCGCCCGTGCTCGGCGTCGACCCATCGAAGCTCGCGTACGCGGTCACGCTCGTGGACGACGCGTACGGACGCGCGGTGGCGCAGGGCGCGCTCGACGAGCTCGCTTCGCGCGACCTCCACCTGGTCGGGAGGTTCGGCTACGACCCGCGGGACGTGAACATGCACGCATTCGTCCGCGACCTGGCGGCGAGCCGGCCGGACGTCGTGTTCGTCTCCGCCTACCTGCACGACGCGATCGCGATGCGGCGCGAGATGGTGCGGCAGGGCCTCGACGTGCTCGTGGGGATCGGGACGTCCTCGAGCTACTGCATGCCGGCGTTCGGCTCCACACTCGGAAAGGACGCGGTCGGGCTGTTCGCCTCGGACAAGCCCGCGTCCGGCGCGCTGAACGTCCAGGGTCTCACGCCCCACGGCCGGGCCCTGTTCGAACGGGCACGGGCCGCCTACACCCGACGCTTCGGCGGCGAGATGACCGCCGCGGCGCTCGCTGGCTTCTCGGGCGCCTGGGCGCTGCTGCACGACGTGCTCCCGACCGCCGCGCGGCCGACACCCCCGGCGATTGCGATTGCCGCGAACGGGGTCGACCTGCCGCAGGGCTCGCTGCCGAACGGCAGCGGGCTGCGGTTCGGCGAGCCCGGGACGGTGACCGCCGGCGCGAACGTGCTCGCTAGCAGTGTGGTGTGGCAGTGGCAGGGACCGGGCGAGTACGCCGTGGTCTGGCCGCCGCGCTACGCAACGAGCCCGATCGAGCCGCTCGACCCGCTGCCGTGAGCGTCCGTTCGCGCGCGCTGGGCGCCGGCCTCTCGATCGGCCTGATCTACGCCGCGACCGCGCTGTTGTCCGGACACCTCAGCCCGCTCGCGAGGCGTCCCCTCCTGGACGGGCTCGCCCCGCCGACGGCCTATCGGTGGGTGAAACCCCCTCCCGAGCTGGCGGCCGCCAACCAGGAGCCCACCGCCGGGACCTTCACGGTGAAGCTAGGGAACGACGGGAGCAAGACGGCGGTCTTCACCACGGACGACGCGCAGGTCACGCTGATCTTGCCCGAGGGGTCCTTCGTGGACGCCGAGGGACAGCGCACCGTCGAGGTCACGGTCGAACCCCTGGCCGGCGCGACCGCTCATCCGGACGACCCGCTGCGCGTCGTAGGCAACGTCTACCTGGTCGAGGCGACCTATCAGCCCTCGGGCGATGTCGCGAAGCTCGCGATCCGTTCGACCGTGGTCCTGGTGTACCCCCTGCTCGCGAACGACCACGGCAGCCACTCGATCATCTGGTCGAGGTCCGGCGAACGCTGGGACGCCCTCGAGACCGACGACCTGCCGAGCATCCAGCAGGCCGGCGCGGACATCGACGAACTCGGCTACCTCTCGGTCGCCGGACAGCCGGCCTCGCCGACCGCCGGCGCCGAGCCCTCCGGAGGTGGCTCATCCGCTACCACGATCGCGATCGTCGCCGGGTTGATCGTCCTCGCCGTCATCGCGGTAGTGGTGTTGCGGCGAAGTTCGCGATCGGCATCTCGTGACGCCAACGAACGGCGTCGGCGGCGACGCTAGCACACCTGGGCGAGGAGAGGAAACGGGTTGACGGCGTCGCCGATCACCGAAGAGCCGTACGGGCTCACCAGCCAGTTCGACGGGATCGAGTTCGGATGCCATTCGAAATGAAGGTGCGGCGTGGAGGTATCGCCGGTCGCTCCGACGTACCCGATCACGTCGCCCGCCGAGACTTGTCCCGTCAGCCCCGGTTGCATCATGTGGGCGTTGTAGGTGTACCCGAGGTCCCCGGACACGCTGACCGCGTTGCCGCCCAGCGTGTTGTAGCCGGCTTGGGCGTACCCGTCGAAGGTGGCATAGATCGGCGTCCCCTGCGGTGCGATGAGGTCGTTGCCGGCATGTGGGTGGTAGCCGCCGCCGTACCGCGGCGCGCCGAACCCGTCGTAGAGCGCGTGGGGCTGACCGACGGGGCAGAGCTTGAAGATCGTGCCCGCATGGAAATCGAGACCGGTGAGCAAGGCGAGCTCCTGCTGGTACTGCTTCTCGAGCTTCTTGACGAGCTCCTCTGCCCGGGCCATCTTCGAGTTGAGCACGTCGAGCGCGTCCTGCTGCTCCGCGAGCTTGGCCTTCAGGGCGGCCTCCGCCTCCTGGACCTTCTGGAGCGCCCGCGCGGCCCGCTCCTGGAGCTGCTGCTGATCGTCTTTTCGTGCGGCCAGGATGTTGCGGACGTTTTGCACGTTCGTCGCGAGGTCCGCGTCCTCCTGGCTGAGGGCGTTCACGTACTCCATCCGGAGGGAGAGGTCCGTGATCGAGGTCGCGCCCAGCAGGAACTCCAGACCCGACCCGGGACCCGAGATGTAGGCGTCCCGGGCACGCTTCTCGAGATCGGACCGGAGGCCCTGGTACTCGGCCTGCGCCTCCGCGAGGGCGACCCTCGTCTCGTGGAGGTTGGCCGTGATCCGCTGCCACTCGCCGTAGGCGACCTCCCGACGCTCGGCGATGCGCTGGGCCTCGAGCAGCAGCGCGCTTACGACCCGCTGCTGCGACTGGATCTCCCTCTTCAGCTGTTCGAACTCGGCCTTGGCGGCGTCGAGCTTCTCCTCGGTGCCCGGCTCGGCGACCGCGACCTGGGCGAGCGACGTCAGGAGGGCCAGCGCCGCCACCACCGCGAGGGCGCGGCGGAACACGATGCCTGAACCGCTGTGGTTTTCGGCCATTGGGGAAGGCCCTTCCTATCGGACGGCCGAGAGGGATGTCAACCGTGCCCGCTGCAGCCCCCGGTTGCAACCATCCTCGGGCGGGCCTTTTCCGCCCGCTGAGGGCGCTGGCCGACCCGTGCCGGCGACGCTACAGCTCGGTCCCGGGCAGGCCGAGCGCCCGGGCGATGAGCACGCGCTGGATCTCGCTGGTGCCCTCCCCGATCTCGAGCACCTTGGCGTCGCGGTAGAAGCGGGCCACCGGGAAGTCCTCGACGAACCCGTACCCGCCGTGGACCTGCACCGCCTCTCGCGCGCTCGAGACCGCGACCTCGCTCGCGTACAGCTTGGCGATCGACGCCTCGGTCGCGAAGGGGCGCCCTCGGTCGCGGAGCCACGCCGCCCGCTGGTACGCGAGCCGCGCCGTCTCGACCCCCACCCGCATGTCGGCGATCTTGAACTGCAGCGCCTGGTACGCACCGATCGGCTGCCCGAACGCTTCCCGTTCCCCCGCGTACCGGACGCTCTCCTCCAGGCATCCCCGCGCGAGCCCGACCGACAGCGCCGCGATCGCGACCCGCCCGTCGGCGAGCGTCTCGAGGAACTGCGCGTACCCCCGACCGCGTTCGCCGAGCAGGTGGTCCGCCGGCACGCGGCACCCGTCGAACGAGATCTCGTGGGTATCGCTCGCGCGCCAGCCGACCTTGCGGTAGCTCGCACCGACCGTGAGCCCCGGCGTCCCGACCGGCACGACGATCGTCGAGACGTCGCCGTCCTCCGCGGCCTCGTCGAGCGCCGCGACGATGATCACCGACGTCAGCGGCGTCCCCGAGTTGGTGATGAACGCCTTCGAGCCGTCGATCACCCACTCGTCGCCGACGGCCTTGGCCGTCGTCCTGATCGCACGGGCATCCGAGCCTCCGCCCGGCTCGGTGAGCGCGAAGGCGCCGATCGCCTCGCCTCGTGCCATCGGCACGAGCCATCGCTCCCGCTGCTCATCGGTGCCGTACCGGAACAGCGGGTTCGCCGCCAGGCCGACCGCGGCCTCGAGCGTGATCGCGAGCGACGAGTCGTACCGCCCGATCTCCTCGAGACACAGGCAGAACGAGAGCAGGTCGCCCCCCTGCCCGCCGACCTCCACGGGGAACGGGATGCCGAACAGCCCGAGCTCCGCGGCGCGCTTCACGATCTCGGTGGGGAACTCCTCACGCTCGTCGGCCTCGGCCGCCGCGGGCGCCACCACGTCCTCGGCGAACGCGCGCACCGCGGTGCGGAGCTCTTCCTGTTCGGGCGTGAGATCGAAGTCCACCGGCTCGAAGCCTAGCCGTCAGGCCTGCGAAATCGCCGAGCGGCTGGTGACCAGCTCCGCCTCGCGGAAGGCCTGGAGCATCTTCGTGCGCTCGAGCAGCTCCCTGGCGCGCCCGACCTCCTCCTCGCCCCCGGCGGCATCATCGCCGAACACCTGCGAGATCCACCACACCCGCGCGGCCACGTCTTTTCGAGATCCTTCTCCCCGCTCGTAACGCAGGATCGAGAGCGCGCGCTCCAGCGCCGCCTCCCGCTCGCGCTCGGCGAGCATGATCTCGACGTCGGCG
>DAIOFZ010000002.1:0-27904 GCA_036745475.1 Actinomycetota bacterium
TGGAGTTCCCCCGCGGCGACGATCTTGGCGACCACGTCCTCGCCGCCAGCGACCACCGCGGGGTAGTCCATCATCTCGGCCAGCCCGATCGCTCGCGGCTCGGTGCGCAGCAGCTCGGCGATGTCCTCCGGCGTGAGCGTGGCCCCCGAGGACTCGAACGGCGAGGCCGGCACGCACGAGGAGACCATCACGTAGGCGTCGAGCGGGACCTCGTCGGCATCGCGCAGGAGCGCGCGGACGCCCTCGACCCCGAACACGTTGGCGATCTCGTGCGGGTCGAGGACGACGGTGGTGGTTCCCCACGGGAGCGCCGCCCGCGCGAACTGGTCGAGCCGGAGTTTGGTCGTCTCCAGGTGCATGTGCCCGTCGATGAAGCCGGGCAGCAGGATCAGGTCCGAGACGTCGAGCCGTTCTGTTCCCCGGTAGCCCTCGCCCACGCCGGCGACGTGTTGGCCGACGACCGCGACGTCGGCCTCGAGCAACTCGCCCGTGAACACCGACAGCACCCGACCGCCGGAAAGCACGAGGTCCGCCGGCTCGTCGCCGCGGGCGACGGCGATCCGACGGACGAGATCGCGCTCCATCGATGAAGGGTAGCCCAGGCCCGTCCCGGTAGGATGTGGGGTCTTGGTCACCGTCATCCCACCCCCCAAGCCCCGTTACCGGGGCCGGATCCACCAGGTCGCGTTCTTCGTGTCGTTGCCCGCGGGCGTGGTGCTGATCCTGCTCGCGAACGGAGCCGCCGCGATCGCCGTTGCCAGCGTGTACGCGGTGAGCCTCGCGGCCGTGTTCGGCTCGAGCGCCGTCTACCACCGTGGCCAGTGGACCGAACGAGCGAGGCGGTGGTTGAAGCGGCTCGACCACTCGATGATCTACGTGTTGATCGCGGCGAGCTACACGCCGGTCGCGGCGCTCGTGCTCGGCGGGATCTGGGAGGTAGTGCTCCTGTCCGTGATCTGGGCGGGAGCGGTGGTCGGGGTGACCTTGAAGATGGCTCGCCCCGATGGGCTCTCCGTGGTGAGCGCCGCGCTCTACATCGTGCTCGGCTGGCTGGCCATCGTGGCCCTCCCGGAGCTCGCGCGCGAGATGACGGTCGCGGAGCTTGTCCTGCTGCTCGCCGGAGGCCTGCTCTACACGGCCGGGGCGATCATGTTCGCGACTCGGCGACCCGATCCCTCGCCGTCGATCTTCGGCTACCACGAGGTGTGGCACTCGTTCATGGTGGCCGCGGCGACGTGCCACTACGCGATGATCCTGCTGCTCCTGCTTCCCTCCTGACCGGTAGCTGGTATCGTGGTGCTTGAGGACGGCATCGCCGTCCGTGAGGTTTCGCTCCTCGTTCCTCCTTCCGGATCATCTGGCCGGGGTCTCGGGGCAAGGCCAAACCTCCCCACGATCCACGTGGCCGCGCCCGCTCGTCCACCGAAGCAGGCGTGGCCGGCCGAGATACGGGCGCGCTCGACGCGCCGGAAGAAGGAGAGAACATGACCACCACGTTCACCGACCTGGGCGTGTCCGAGCGGGTGATCGATGCCCTCGGCAAGGGAGGGGTATCCGACCCGTTCGCGATCCAGTCGCTCGTGCTCCGGGACGCAATCGCAGGACGAGACGTGCTCGCCCGTTCGGCGACCGGCTCCGGCAAGACACTCGCGTTCGCGATCCCGATCGTCGAGCGGGTCCAACCGAACGACCCCACGCCGACCGCGCTCGTCCTGGTGCCGACGCGCGAGCTCGCGCAGCAGGTTGCCGACGATTTCGCCCAGATCGCGAGGGCCACGGGTCTGCGCGTCGGCGTCGCCTACGGCGGGGTCAGCATGCAGCAGCAGGCTCGCGGCAACGCCAAGGCCCACGTCCTGATCGCCACCCCGGGACGCCTGCAGGATCTCGCGGAGCGCGGCAGCGTCCGCCTCGACCGCGTGCGGATCCTCGTCCTGGACGAGGCCGACCGGATGCTCGACATGGGTTTCCAGCCTCAGGTCGACCGCCTGGTCCGACGCATCCCCAAGGACCGGCAGACGATGTTCTTCTCCGCCACGTTGGACGGCGCGGTCGGAAACCTGGCGCGCGCCTACACGAATGACGCCGTCCTGCACGAGGTCGAATCGGCGCACGACACCGTCGACGGGCTCGACCATCGCTTCGTCCAGGTCGAGTCGCGCGGCAAGGTCGAGGCGCTGATCGAGCTCCTCGAGCACGACGGTGAGCTGACGCTCGTCTTCGTGCGGACCAAGCGCGGGGCCGACCGTCTGGTGCACAAGCTGAAGCAGAAGGGGATGCAGGCCGAGGCGCTCCACGGCGACATGCCGCAGCGCGCGCGTCAGCGTGCGCTCGAGCGGTTCGAGACGGGCAAGGCCAGGGTCCTGGTCGCGACGGACGTCGCCGCCCGCGGGCTGGATCTGGAGCGGATCAGCCACGTGGTGAACTACGACCCGCCCCAGGACGACAAGGGCTATGTCCACCGCGTCGGACGCACAGCCCGGGCCGGACGGACCGGCACCGGCATCACGCTGGTGACGGCGGAGCAGCAGGGAGACGTCGGCCGGATGGCCGCGCGTCTGGACCTGCACGAGGCGTTCGAGGAAGAGGGCATGAAGGTCGCGCCCCCGCAGGTGGTCTTCTCCGCGAGCGCCTCGGGGAGGCGTTCGGGTCTGCGGGCGCGCCGACGCAGGGTGCTCTAGCCGTCTCGAACGACGACCGTTGCGCTACTCGACGGTGAAGGCGACCCGCATCCCTTCCTGGTAGTGCGACTCCTGCTCGTCTTCCTCGTAGATGTTGCAGATGAGCACGTAGTTGCCCGCGGCAAGGTCCACCGTCAGCGACTGCGTGTCGCCCACCTCGATGTCCTCGATCTCGTCGACGGCCTCGATACCTTCGCCCTCCTCGTCCACGGTGCCGTCCTCGTTGGTCGGCAGCGCGTCCGGCGCGAGGTCCGTCGCGAAGACCACGAACTCGTGCGTGTCGTCCGGCCCCTCGTTGGTGACGTTAAACGTCACGTCGCCGGCGGGTGCCGAAGCCGACGCGGGGATGACCGCGAACTCCTGCACCGTCACGTCGACGGCACCGGCCGCCCCCGTCTCCCCGCCGGTCGCGCCGGTCTCACCCTCGTCGTCATCGCCGCATCCGGCTGAGACCAGAGCGAGCGCGGCGACGGTCGCCACGAAGACCGCCGCACGGTGGCGGCGTGATCGGAACACCATGGCTCCTCCCTCCACGTGGCTGCCCTGCAGGCAACCTCCGTTGCGCCGAGCATAGCGCGGGTGGGTAGGGGCACGGAAGGGGCCCTCTCGGGGGACAGCACGTCCTTCGGCGTTAGCAGCCGTGCTCGTCGGGGAGCATCGGTCGGAAGATCAGCTGGTAGTCGGTCCCGTCGCTGGTCCACGGGGTCAGGGCGTTCGCATCGCCCGCCGCCGAGAGCAGCGTCGTGAGGTCCTCACCCGTGACCACGCCGCAGCGGGTGTCCGCCGAGGCGTTCTGGATGGGCTCGCCGAACGCGTCTAGGGGGGGCTCGAGCGGCCACTCGATCGGGTCCTGCGGCAGTTCGGGATCTCCCTGGTACGGGAGAACGTACACACGCATCTCGGTCGGGTCGAAGGGACGTTCGGATCCGACCGAACCGTCCGGGAGCCAGCTCTGCAGGTCGGTGAGCTTCGCCTGGAACGCCGCCAGCTTGGCGCGGGCGACGACGTCCTTCTCGTTCCCACAGGTGCCTGCGGGCTCGCCGACGTCGAGCGCGTACGCGGAAACGACCGACGTCGTGCCGCCCGCGGTCGTGGTGAACACGGTGGTCGCGGCGTCGGCGATGCATTGGTCGCCATAGTTGGCGTCTCCGTCCAGGAGGCCGGCGTCCCTGGCGGCCTCCAGGATGGCCTGGATTCCGTCCTCGGAGAGTTGGGTGGCGGTGAGGTTCGGGAGGGCCGGGCCGGGATAGATCTCGATCTGGGGACCGGGGACGATCAGCGTCCCGTCGCCGAACAGGGACCAGAACGGCGTGCTGCCGAGGGTGTACTCGTAGGGCACGAACCCGCCCTGGTAGGCCATCCGCAGGATCAGCTGGTCCGCGCCGGTCGGGTGCTCGATCCCGGTCGCGCCGGTCGCCCCGGTGGCGCCGCCCGAGCCTGGGTCATCGTTCGCGACCCCGCCGCACGCCGAGGCGAGCACGGCAACCGCCGCGACCGCCACACCGATCCGCCCTACGCGCATGGGTCGCTCCTTGTCGTCGAGGTCGTCGAGGCTGGGCCGTCGAGTCTGGCTTGGACGCGACGTCCGGCTCGATGGTTCCACCGGGCCGCTGCGGTTGCATCCGGTCGCGCTAGGCTGGGCAGCATGCGCGCCTTGCGCAAGACCGCACCTCGCCCCGGCGCCGAGCTCCGCGACGTCCCGGTCCCGGAACCGGGCGAGGGTGAGGTGCTCGTCCGCGTGCACGCCGCGTCCATCTGCGGGACCGACCTCCACATCTTCGACTGGAACGAGTGGGCCCAGGGTCGTGTGGCCCGCGTGCCGATGACGTTCGGTCACGAGGTGGCGGGGACCGTGGAGGCGGTCGGTCCCGAGGTCCACCACGTCCAGCAGGGCGCCTTCGTGGCCGTCGAGACCCACATTGCGTGCGGGGTCTGCTCCACCTGCCGGACCGGAAGGGCGCACATCTGCCGCAACCTGAAGATCCTCGGCGTGGACACCGACGGCGCGTTCGCCGAGTACGTCGTCGTCCCCGCCGTGAACGCGTGGATCGTCGGCGAGGGGATCCACCCGGACCACGCATCGGTGATGGAACCCTTCGGGAACGCCGTGCACGCGACGTTCGGAACCGAGGGTGGCGAGGACCTGCTCACGAACCCGGTCGCGGTCATCGGCTGCGGCCCGATCGGCTTGTTCGCGGTCGGGATCGCCCGCGCGCTGGGCGCCTGGAAGGTGATCGCGATCGAGCCCAACGACGAACGCCGGTCGCTCGCGGCCAAGATGGGTGCGGACCTGTTGATCGACCCGAAGGCCGACGACCCCGTCGAGGCGGTGCTCGACGCGACGGACGGCAACGGTGCGGAGGTCGTGCTCGAGATGTCGGGCAACGCGACCGCGATCGATCAGGGCACGCGCCTGCTGGCACGGGGTGGCCGCATGTCGCTGCTCGGGCTCCCGGACGGCCCGGTGACGCTGGACCTGAACGACCAGGTGATCTTCAAGGAGGCGCGGATCCTGGGGATCACGGGACGCCAGATGTTCCGGACGTGGCAGCAGACGACGACGCTGCTCTCGACGGGGCGGGTCGACATCTCCCCGGTGATCACGCACCGGTTCCCGTTGGATCGGTACGAGGAGGCGTTCGAGACGGCCGGCTCGGGTCACGCCGCGAAGGTGATCGTGTTCCCGAGCGGAAACGGTCAGAGGTAGCCGGCCGTCCCGGTCGTCGTGGGCGGCGGGTCGTGCCGCGGTTGGGCCGCGAGCGTCTGCACCGAGAACGCCAGCGTCTTCACGTCTTCGCCCTGCATCGAGATCACCACTCGGTACGCACCCGGAGCCGGGAGCGCGAGACCGTTCAGGTTGAGGGCGATCGGCACCATCTGCTCCTCGGCTCCGCCGGCGGTGAACTCGCCCCCGATGCGGTTCACGGGACCCTCCGATCCGGATCCGAGCGTGAGCTCTTCGCCGGCGGGGCCGATCAGCCGGAGCTCGAACCGGCGCGGCTCGGCCGGGGAGCCCGCCCGAACGCGGAACAGCAGCCCGATCCCCACGCGATCGTGCCTGGCCGGGAACAGCGCGACCGCGATGCGGTTCCATCCCGCCCCGAGCGCGTAGAGCTTGCCCTGCACCGACGCGACGGAGTCCGCGAGGAACGCGTCGAGCTCGATGTCGCCCACGATCCCTCCTGCGTCTTTCGGCCGTCGGTCGGCCGGATGGGAGGACATAGCGTATGCGGTAGCGTGAGGTTCCGATGCCGGGTGCGCTCGACTTCCTGAAACAGCGGCTCGCCGAGCTCGATCAGCAGGGACTCCGGTTGCATCCGAGGACGCTCGACGGACCCACGGGCGCCCGGGCCCGGTTCGATGGTCGGGACGTGATCAACCTCGCCTCGAACAACTACCTGGGCCTCGCGAGCCACCCCCGCATGAACGCTGCGGCCTCGAAGGCCGCGAGCGAGCTAGGAGCCGGGACGGGTGCCGTGCGGACGATCGCGGGATCGATGACCCTGCACCGCGAGCTCGAGCGTCGCTTCGCCGCCTTCAAGCACGCCGAGGACGCGCTGATGTTCCAGTCGGGCTTCACGGCGAACGCGGGGACCGTCGCCGCGATCCTGGACAAGCGGGACGTGATCGTGAGCGACCGCCTGAACCATGCTTCCATCATCGACGGCGCCAGGCTCTCTCGCGCCGAGATCAGGGTGTTCGAGCACAAGGACGCCGATCACGCCGACGCTCTGCTCCGGGAGAGCAGGGCCGAGGGCAGGCGACAGCTGCTGGTGACGGACGGCGTGTTCTCGATGGACGGCGACATCGCGCCGCTCCCCGCGCTCGTCGAGGTCGCCGAGCGCCACGGGGCGATCATGATGATCGACGATGCGCACGCGACGGGCGTCCTCGGTGAGGGCGGAGCCGGGACGGTCGACCACTTCGGCCTCCACGGCCGGGTCGACGTGCAGGTCGGCACCCTGTCCAAGGCGATCGGCGTGTTGGGAGGGTTCATCGCCGGGCCGCACGAGCTGACCGAATGGCTCCAGAACCGGGGCCGGCCGTACCTGTTCTCGACGAGCGCGCCACCGGCGGCGGTCGCGGCGTGCGTCGAGGCGCTCGACATCATCGAGGACGAGCCCGAGCGGCTGGACCGCCTGTGGTCGAACACGCGATCGTTCAAGGCGGGGCTGCACGAGCTCGGGTTCGACACCGGGGCGAGCGAGACGCCGATCACGCCCGTGATCACCGGGGAAGAGGAGCGGACGCAGGCGTTCGCGCGGCGGTTGTTCGAGGAGGGGGTGTTCTGCCCCGCGATCGTGTTCCCCACGGTCGCGAGCGGCTCGGCGCGGGTCCGGACGATCGTGACCGCCGACCACACGGAGGAGGATCTCGGCGAGGCGCTCGAGAGGTTCGGGCGCATCGGCGCCGAGCTCGGTCTGCGTGAGGGCTGACGGCTAGGAGCCGTCGACCCCGGCCCGGATCCCGCGGATCAGCAGATCCAGCCCGAAGTCGAACTGCTGGTCCGTCGTGCAGTCCGCGAAGTACGGGAAGCACTCCATCACGTTGACGAGTCCGGAGCCCTGCAGCGCGTCGATGGCGAGATCGTGTTCCCGCGCATGGTCGTCGTCGTTGCCGAGCATCAGCCCCTGCTCCATCATCACGAAGCCCAGGATGTAACCGCCCAGCGCGTTGAACGCCTGCGCCGCGTCGCGTGCCGACATGCCGGCGCGACGCAGCACCCCGAGCGCGGAGTCCATCGCCCGGAAGGTCGCGAGACCGTCGAGCGGCTTGTGGCGTTCGGCCAGCAGCTGGCAGACGCTCGGGTGCAGGCCGAGGAGCCTGCGCCACTCGCGAGCCATCGCTCGGGCGTCATCGGCCCAGTCGCCGGTGGAAGAGGGGAACTCGAACTCGTTCATCGCGCGTTCGGTGACGCCCTCGAGGATGTCGTCCTTGTCCTCGACGTGGTTGTACAGGGACATCGCCTCCACGCCGAGCTCCCGCCCGATCCTGCGCATCGTGACGGCGTCGAGACCCTCCGCGTCCATCACGCGGAGCGCCGTTTCGATGATCCGGTCTCGGGTGAGCGGCTCGCGCTGCCGCGTGTCCTCGCTCACCTCGGTCTTCGTTCGCACGTTCATCCACCGTCCATACCCGTCAGAGAAACTTTCCGATCCGGGAAGCGACGTCCGGTTCCCGGGGTTGACACCTTACATCGTACGCCTATACTCCGTACGCTGTAAGCATATGGCGTAAGTCGGCGGAAGGCAAGATTCCGACACGAGGGCAGGGGAGGATCGGATGAGGCTGAATCCGGAATCGATCGCACGGGCGAGCAGCCGGCACCCGTGGCGCACGGTGGTCGTGTGGCTCGCGATCTTCGTGCTGGCGGGCGCGTCCAGCGGGGCCCTGCTCGGGTCGGCCCTCACGACCGACATCGACTTCACGAACACGCCCGAGGCGAAGGAGGCGCAGCAGATCCTGGAGCAGCGCCGCCTCGAGCAGGACATCGTGACCGAGAACTGGATCATCGCCGGTCCCGATGAGGGCGCGGTCGAAGATCCGACTTTCGTCGAGAACGTGAATGCGGCCCTCGAGGACCTCAACGCGCTGGGCAAGAGCGTGGTGACCTACGCCCCGCCGGCGTTCCCGCTCCCCGCCGAGGTCGCCGAGGACCCGCAGACGGCACCCATGGGACCGATTCCCTCCGATGACGGGCGGGCGGTCCTGTTCACGGTCGTGATGGCGGGTGAGGTCGACGACGCGGCCGAGCACGTCGACGAGATGGAGACGATCCGCGAGGAGGCGAGCGCGGGCGACTTCCAGGCCTACATCCTGGGCGAGGCCACCTCGACCGAGGACTTCAAGAAGATCTCCGAGGAGGACCTGCGGTTCGGCGAGTCGATCGGCGTCGTGGCCGCGATCATCGTGCTGATCGTCGTCTTCGGGGCACTGATCGCCGGGGTCACGCCGATCATCATGGCGGTCTTCGCGATCTCCGTGACCCTGGGGATCGTGGCTCTCATCGGGCAGGTCTGGAAGTTCACCTTCTTCGCCCCGAACCTCATCTCGATGATGGGTCTTGCGGTTGGGATCGACTACTCGTTGTTCATCGTGTCGCGCTACCGGGAGGAGCGCCGGAAGGGCGGTGACAAGCTGCGTTCGATCGGCCGCTCCGGAGCCACGGCGAACCGGGCGGTCTTCTTCAGCGGGCTGACGGTCGTGATCGCGCTCTCGGGCATGCTCCTGGTCCCGACGACGATCTTCCGCGGCCTCGCGGGCGGAGCCATCATCGTGGTGCTGGTCTCGGTCGCCGCCTCGATGACGCTCCTGCCGGCGGTCCTGAGTCTGCTGGGAACCCCGGCGAAGCGTGTGGGCTCGGACTGGCTCGACTGGCCGTGGATGTCCAGGACCGCCAACGCGCTCGCGCTCCTTGGCATGATCGTCGTGGCGGTGGCGGTCGGTGCGATCGCATCGGCGGTCGGGGCACCCGGCGGTCTCGCCGGGGTGGCGGGTTTCCTCGGCTTCGTGGTGGCCGCGGTCGGTCTGACGCGTTGGCTGCGCAGGGACTCGTCGTGGATCTCCCGGCGGATCAGGCACGAACAGATCGAGCAGGGTCGGCCGGGTGGCTTCTGGGACCGTGCGAGCCGGGCCGTCATGGCTCGACCGGTGATCAGCCTGCTGCTCTCGGCCAGCCTCCTGATCGTTCTCTCGCTCCCGTTCTGGCTGCAGCCCCACCCCGAGGACGACGGTCGCGGAATCAAGCAGGGGCTGTCGGGTATCACGACGCTTCCGAACGACATCCAGACCAAGCAGGCGTTCCTCGCCCTGGTCGAGTACTTCCCCGAGTCGGGCGCGCAATCACCCGCGCAGCTCGCGATCCTCGGCGCCCCGGACGACCCGGAGGTGCAGCGGGGGGTCGAGGCGCTGACCGCCGAGATCGCGGACGACCCGCACCTGGGCGTGCCGCTGGAGCCGCGCTCGAGTGAGGACGGGAGCGTCACGCTCGTCGAGATCCCGCTCACCGGGGAGGCGACAGACACGCAGAGCGAGGCCGCGGTCCTGGCGATCCGAGAACTCCGCGAGACGTACATCCCCGACGCGTTCGGCGGCTCGGGCGTTCGGGTGCTGGTGGGCGGCGAGACGGCCTTCATCACCGATTTCTTCGACGTCTCGAGCGACTACACGCCGCTCATCATCGTGATCGTGCTCGGGTTGTCGTTCATCCTGCTCACGGTGGTGTTCCGGTCGCTCGTCGTGCCGGCCAAGGCGATCGTGATGAACCTGTTCTCGGTGGGGGCGGCGTACGGCCTGATCGTCCTCGTGTTCCAGAAGGGCGGCCCGGCGATCGGGAAGACGATCGCGGACGCCTTCGGGTTCCAGCAGACCGACGCGATCGAGGCGTGGCTCCCGCTCTTCCTGTTCTCGATCCTGTTCGGGCTGTCGATGGACTACCACGTGTTCCTGCTGACACGGATCCGGGAGGAGTACGACAAGACCCGGGACAACGCGGAGGCGGTCACCTATGGCCTGCGGACGACCGGTGGGATCATCACCGGGGCCGCGATCATCATGGTCGCCGTCTTCGCGGGGTTCGCCGCCGGCAGGCTGACGGCGTTGGAGGAGATGGGCTTCGGGCTCGCGATCGCGGTTCTGATCGACGCCACGATCGTTCGATCGATCCTGGTCCCGTCGGCGATGAAGCTCCTCGGCGATCGCAACTGGTACCTGCCGAGGTGGCTGCAGTGGCTGCCCGACCTCGATGTCGAGGGTCACGTCGAGGCACAGAAGCCGGTGACGGTGCCCGAGGTCCAGCGCGTCGGCGCGCGCGACGACGCCTGACCGAAGCGGAGCACCATCGACGGGAAGGGGGCCTCCGTGCGGAGGCCCCTTCCTCGTTGATAGGGTCCGGCGCCATGGAGGAGCCGGGTCCGTCCGAGGCCGCACGAGAGCCGGAGGCTTCTTCCGCCGAGGAGCTCCAGGATCTCGAGCTCCGCCGAGAGCGCGACGCCCTCCGCGAGGCGTTGGGTCGGATCGGGGCGTGGAGCTTCGCGCTGGAGACGATGCCCGCGGCCGAGGAGCGAGACGCCGCGGCCCAGATCGAGTCGTTCGGCTATCGCGCGATCTGGGTCCCGGAGTCGGTCGACAGCCGCGAGGCGTTCGCGCACGCGGGGTGGCTCCTGGCGAGCACCGAGCGTGCGATCGTCGCCACCGGGATCGCGAACATCTGGGCTCGAGACCCGACCGCGATGGCCAACGGTTGGCGGATGCTCTCGGATGCGTATCCCGGGCGATTCCTCCTGGGGATCGGCGTGAGCCACCAGGGGTCGGTCGCGCGCCGCGGGGCCGTGTACGAGCGCCCGCTCTCGGCGATGCGTGAGTATCTGGACGCGATGGACCGCGCCCCGTCCACGGCGCCCGAACCCGAGATCGCGCCGCGAGTCGTGCTTGCGGCCCTCGGACCCAAGATGCTCGAGCTGGGGGCCGAGCGAGCGCACGGCGTGCATCCGTACTTCGTTCCGGTCGAGCACACGGCGTTCGCGCGGCAGCGGCTCGGCCCGGGCCCGGTCCTGGCGGTCGAGCAAACCGTCGTGCTCGAAGCCGATCCGTCGCAGGCGCGCGACGTGGCGCGGGGGTTCGCCATCGACTACCTGCAGACCGAGAACTACGCGAGGAACCTCCGGCGCATGGGGTGGACGGACGCAGACCTGCGCGGGCAGGGGAGCGACGCGCTGATCGACGCGGTCGTGGCCTGGGGCGACGTGGATCGGATCGCGGTGCGCGTTCGCCAGCACCTGGACGCCGGGGCCGATCACGTCTGCGTCCAGGTAGTGAGTGAGGACGACCTCGATCCAGGTCTGCCGGCGCTCCAGAAGCTCGCGCCCGCCCTGCTCGAGCTCTAGGTCAGCGGGTCTTCAGGCGCGCCCGCACCGCGTCGCTGCGCAGCTCGCGGAGGGCGTCGCGGGCGATCCACCTGGCTGATCGGGCATCGGTCCGCTCGATCTGCTCACCGGTCCGGACGGCCCGGGCGTTGAGGTCCGCGCTGCGCTTGCCGATCTGCCGCAAGGCCCATGAGACCGCCTTCTTGACGTACGTGCGATCGTCGGCGGCTCCCTCGCGGATCACCGGCAGCAGAGATCCGAACGCGGTGTCGGGGAGGTCCATGCGGTGGACCGCGGCGCACGCCATGAGCGCGAACGCGGCCCGCTTCTCGAACTCGGGCTCGCGGGTGCTCCACTCGGCCGCCTTCTCCAGGGCGAAAGGGGTTCGATCGAACAGATTGCCGCACACCCCGTCGCAGATATCCCACGAGTCCAGGTCGGCCACCCATGCCTCCATCTGTGCCTCCGACACCTGGGCCGGCTCGTCCACCAAGGACGCCAGGATGCGGGCCTCGTGGATCCCGGATGCCCAGAGCGCCACCGCGAGCTCGTGGTCGGTCCGGAGGCCGCGCGCGAGGCGTCGAAGCTCGTGGACGGTGACGCCGACCGCGTGGTCCGTGCGGATCCCGTATCGGGCCATCCCCTCGAGCCGGGACGGATCACCCATCTCCCCGAGCGCCTGGAGGACGTCGCGGGCTCTTCGGGCGGCGCCCGGTGCCGGCGGGATGGTGGCGGCCCCTGTGTTAGCGGCCGTCGCCCAGCTGCCCGGCGGGGGGACCGCCGGAAGGCGGCTGGCGGCCGATGTCGAATGCCTCGCCTCTGCGCCGGGACTGGTCGACCCGGATCTCGAAGTCACGCTGGAACGCGCGCATCCGCCGCCTGGCGTACCACGCGGCGATCCAGGCGAGCAGCACGACGGTCAAGACCAGCGACAGCACGATCACCAGGGTGGCCTTCAGGACCGCGCCGAGCACGCCGGCCATCGCCGCGAGCAACAACAGGATCACGATGAAGAGCGCCATCGCCCTCCATCCTACGGGGCGCCGCCCGCAAACGTTCGGGCGTCGCGAGCGAACCGGGCGATCCGCCGGGCGACCGCCTCGGGATGCTGGAGTGGCACGTCGTGGATCCCCTCGATCCACTCGAACGCCACCGGCGGGCCGATCGCCCGGACGAGCTCGGCCGCCTCGGCCTTGGCACGGACGAAACCGGCGGCGTCGGGGGCGGCGCCGCGCGTCCGGGCCGCCAGGACGAGCGTGGGCACGCGGACGCGGCGAAGCAGCCCGTCCGTATCCTGCCCCCACAGGGCGTGCAGGATCTTCAGGTGATTCGACCGCGCGAGGCGCGGATGCACGCGCCCTCGCTCATCGACCCGGACCAGGGACAGGACGACCGCCTCGATCTCCGGCGTGCCCGCGAGGCCGGTGTGCTCGGGGATCCCGGCCACGAACGCCTCGACCGGGGTCCCGTCCAGCGCCGGCGGCGACAGCACCGTCTTGGCGGTCCGCCAGTCCAACCGGTCGCGCATCGACGAGAAGCCGCCGTCAAGCAGGATCGCCCCGGAGACGAGACGAGGGTGGCGCACAGCGAGCTCGAGGGCGACGTTCGCGCCCCAGGAGTGGCCGACCACGATCGGGCGCCCGAGGCCGGTCGCGCGGATTACGGCCGCGGCGTCGGCGGCCGTGCGGTCGAAGCCGTAGCCCGACGAGGGCTTGGTCGAACGCCCGTGCCCGCGCTGGTCGTACGCCACCGGCTCGATCCCCAGGCTGCCGAGCCGCGGCGCGACCAGGTCCCAGAAGTGCGCCGAGGAGGCCAGGCCGTGGATGAGCAGGGCGCCGTTCGGGCCGCCCGGCCACCGCCGGACGTTCAGTCGGACGCCGTCGGCCCCAAGCTCCTGCGAGCGCGCGGCGTCCGGTGCGTTGGCCACGGCGGCGAGCCTATCGTCGGGCGGCGTGGGTCGTATGCTCCGCCCCTGTTCGTTGGTGGCTCGACCTTGGCCAAGGGAGGTGCTGCGTGTACGGGACGCTCGGACGGATGACCCCGAAGGCCGGCAAGCGCGACGAGCTCGTCGCGATGATGAGCAGCCGCCCGAGCGACGGCGTTCCCCACGCCGCTCACGCCTCTGAGCAGCGCGCAGTAGGCTGAACCCTCGTTCAGGAGATCTCCGGGAGGCAGGCCGTGGCCGATGCGTTGCAGAACTTCATCGACGGGAAGTGGGTCGACGCGCGCGACGGCGAGCGCTTCGACGTCTTCGACCCGGCGACCGGCCAGGTGATCGCGACCGCCCCGGACTCCAAGGCCGTCGACGTGGAGGTTGCCGTCGACGCGGCCCGCCGGAGCTTCGACGACGGCGGATGGTGGCCGGGCACTCCGGCCCGCGAGCGGGGGCGGATCCTTCTCCGCGCCGCCGACATCGTGCGGCGCGAACACGAGCGCCTGGCGCGGATGGAATCGCTCGACTCGGGCAAACCGATCGGCGATGCGCGCGAGGACGTCGACGAGGTCGCGTTCATGTTCGAGTACTTCGGGGGGTGGGCGACCAAGATCGACGGCGATGCCCAGCACCTGACCGCGGACGCGATGTTCATGGTGTGGAAGGAGCCGATAGGGGTCGCCCTCGGCATCACCCCGTGGAACTACCCGATGATGATGGCGACCCAGAAGCTCGCTCCGGCGCTCGCGGCCGGCTGCACGTTCATCCTCAAGCCCCCCGAGCAGACCCCACTCACCTGCCTCGAGTTGCCGAAGATCCTCGAGGAGGCCGGGCTGCCGGCGGGGGTGTTCCACGTGCTGACCGGGTTCGGCGAGACCGCGGGGGCTCCGCTCGTCGCGAGCCCGAAGGTGGACAAGGTGGCGTTCACCGGGTCCCGCGAGGTCGGCAAGATCATCATGCGTTCGGGGGCCGACACGCTGAAGCGCGTGACCCTCGAGCTCGGCGGGAAGTCGCCGAACATCGTGTTCGGGGACGCGGATCCCACCTCCGCCTTCGAGGGGTCGGCCAACGGCGTGTTCTGGAACCAGGGCGAGATCTGCTCGGCGGGGACGCGCGTGTTCGTCGAACGGCCGCTCTACGACGACGCGGTGAACGCGTTCGTCGACCGGGCCTCGTCGATCGTGCTGGGTGAGGGGTCCGAGGAGACGACCGAGATGGGTCCGCTCGTGAGCAAGGAGCAGCAGGAGCGCGTCGAGCGGTTCATCGAGATCGGGTCGAAGGAGGCCACGCTCGCGAAGCAGGGTTCGCGCCCGGCCGACGTACGGTTGGCCGGCGGCTACTTCGTCCCGCCCACCGTGTTCGCCGACGTCGACAACGACGCGACGATCGCGCGCGAGGAGATCTTCGGTCCCGTGATGTCGGTGATCCCGTTCTCCTCGGTCGACGAGGTTGTGGCGATGTCCAACGACAACGAATACGGGCTCGCGGCGGCCGTGTGGACCAACGACGTCAAGAAGGCGATGCTCACGGCCAGAGCGCTCCGCGCCGGCGTGGTGTGGATCAACGACTCGCAGCCGGCCCCGACCGAGATGCCGTGGGGCGGCTACAAGCAGTCGGGCATCGGTCGCGAGCTCGGCAAGCACGGCGTGGAGGACTTCCTGGAGAGCAAGTCGGTCTACCTGAATCTCGGGTAGGCGACCGCCACCCGCCTGAACGGTCGTGCAGGACCTCGGGTATGCTCCGCCGGACATGGCCGGTGGAGAGGTAGTCCTCGTCGACCTGGTGAAGCGGTTCGCCGACGTCACGGCGGTCGCGGGGATCAACTTGTCGATGCCCTCGGGCGAGTTCTTCTCCCTGCTAGGACCCTCGGGCTGCGGCAAGACCACCACGCTGCGGCTCATCGCGGGGTTCGAACGGCCGGACGAGGGCCAGATCCTGCTCGACGGCGTGGACATGGTGCAGACCCCGCCTCACAAGCGCAACGTCAACACGGTCTTCCAGAACTACGCGTTGTTCCCGCACCTCTCAGTCGCGGAGAACGTAGCGTTCGGCCTCCGCTACCAGGACGTCTCCAAGCAGGAGGCCAAGCAGAAGGTGGCCGACGCCCTCGAGCTGGTGCGTCTCCAGGGGCTCGAGCGCCGGCGTCCGTCGCAACTCTCGGGTGGCCAGCAGCAGCGCGTGGCGCTCGCCCGGGCGTTGATCCTGAACCCGGCCGTGCTTCTGCTGGACGAGCCGCTCGGGGCGCTCGACGCCAAGCTGCGCAAGGCGCTCCAGATCGAGCTCAAGGCGTTGCAGGAGGAGATCGGCATCACGTTCATCTACGTGACGCACGACCAGGAGGAGGCGCTCACGATGTCCGACCGGCTCGCGGTGATGAGCAACGGGCGGGTGGAGCAGATCGGTTCACCCTCGGACGTCTACGAGGAGCCGACCACCGCGTACGTCGCCGACTTCCTCGGCGTGTCGAACCTGATGGACGCGACGTGCGACGGCTCGGACGCCGACGGGCGGGGGAAGGTACGGCTCGGCGAGTTCGAGCTCGTGGCCGGGCACGGCGACACAGATGCGCGCGGAGACGTCAAGATCGTGATCCGACCCGAACGGGTCCAACTGGCAGAGACCGGGACGACCGGCGAGAACCGCGTCCCCGGGATGGTCGAGCGCGTCGTGTATGTCGGCTCGATCATGCAGGTGATCGTGCACCTCGCGGCCGGCCAGACGCTGCAGGCCTGGGTGCAGAATCAGGGTGAGGGGCTGCCGTACGGGCAGGGGCATCCCGTGTCCGTCCACCTGCCGTCCGATGCGCTCCGGATCCTGGTCGACACGAGTGTGCCGGCGCCGGCGGAGATCCCGAGCTAGACGTTCGCGAACTCGGAGACGCCGCCCGTCCGCTGGCCCCTGGTCGCCCGCCGGTAGGCGACATATCCGATCACGATCGCGAGCGTGGTCGTGACGAGCAGGAACGTCGCGGCCGCGTTGACGGCCGGCGTGGGTTCGGCCCGCGAGAAGTTGTAGATCTTCACCGACAGCGGCTCGCTGGTCGCCGGCCCCGACAGGTACTTGACCGTGACGAAGTCGTCGATCGTGTCGGCGAACACGAGGGCGGCGCTCGCGAAGATCGCCGGATACAACAGCGGAAGCAGCACGCGACGGATCGCCTGCCTCGGCGGAGCCCCCAGGTCCGAGGCCGCCTCCTCGTACTCGCGCCCGATGGTGAGTAATCGGGCGCGGACGATGATGACGGGATACGACACCTGGTACGTCACCAGCCCGAGGATCTGGGCGGTGGTCCCGAGCTCGACGAACGTCAGCAGATGCCGGAAGACGAGGAACAGGGAGATGCCCAGGATGATCTCGGGCATCACGAACGAGAGCAGCATCACGAACGTTGCGGCCGTCGCCGGTCGTCTGTGCCAGCGGTCGATCCCGATCGCGAACGAGACTCCGAGTGGGACCGCGATGAGCACCGTGAGGATCCCGAGTCGAAGGCTCTGGAACAAGGCCGCGTGGAGCTCGGGGTCGTGCCATAGCGAGTCGTCCGGGTCCGACCACCACCACTGGAGGCTGAATCCGTGCAGCAGGCTGTTGGACCTGCTGCCGTTGAACGAGATCGCGATCGCGATGGTGAGCGGCACGAGCGACCAGATGAGGTACCCCCAGGTGATCGTGGCCAGGATCCTCGGCTTGCGCCACGGGTCGCGCCACCAGCGGCGGCGTGGTGCGGTCACGACCGCTGGTCGAGCGGGAGCGGGGCGAGCGATCGTCTCCTGACTCATCGTCCGGGCCTCATCGGGCTTCGGCCGTCCTGCGGGTGCTTCGCAGGTAGTAGAGCATGGGCACGATCAGGATCACCATCAGGATCAGGACGAGGGACGCCATCTCCGCCCCCTGCCCCGTGGTGTTGAACGCCTCGTCGATCAGGTTGCCGATCATGGTCGTCCTCGGCGATCCGGACAACAGGTTGTTGGTGAAGTAGTCGCCGAACATCGGCAGCGAGACGATGATGACACCGGCCAGGATCCCCGGCTTGGACAACGGCAACGTCACGCGCCAGAACGTGCTGAACGGGCTTCCACCGAGGTCGCGGCCCGACTCGAGCAGGTTGACGTCGATGCGGTCCAGGAACCCGTACAGCGGCAGAATCATGTACGGGATGTAGCCGTACACGAGCCCCATGACCACCGTGAACGGCCGGCCCTCGAGCCAACCGACCGGGTGGTCGACGACGTTGATGAACATCAGGAACCGGTTGATGTATCCGTCGTTGTCCAGCAGGTTGATCCACGCGAGCATCCGCATCAGGTAGCTGATCCAGAACGGCGAGATCAACAGCACGAGCAGCAGGCCCTTGTGCCTGCCGCCGTAGCGCGCGACGTAATAGGCGACCGCGTACCCGAGGACCAGACAGATCGCGCTCGCGACGATCACGTACTCGAACGTGTGGACGTAGACCGGGCCGAAGATCCCGAAGACCTTGTCGAGTGTCTCGCCGAACTGCTCGGTGCTCCAGTACCACGGCTGGTAGACGGGCAGCGGCCCTCGCAGGATCGGATCGACCGTCCCGAACGCGATCGAGACGACCGTGTACAGGGGCAGGACGAACAGGATCAGCAGCCAGACGATGGCCGGGAGGGAGAACGAGGGCCAGAACCAGCGAGGGTAGTGGACGCCCTCCCTAGCGGCGCGACGCGACCGGCGCTTCGAACGTCCGGTGGCGGGCCCGCTAGCTTGAGACACCGGCGATGAATTCCTCCCAGACGTCGTGCCAGTGGTCGTCGACGTCCGGCGACAGCGGCCCCTCGCGGTATCCGACCTCGAAGTCCTCCTGCCGTACGACCGCGTCGGGCATCCACGGCGACACGTACATCGCCGGCGCCGCCCAGGTGGTGATCTTCGAGTACAGCCCCTCCGTCGAGGTGAGCGTGTCGGGATCCGCCTGGTTCTGTGGGGGCTGGTAGCCGTTCCAGGAGAAGTTGTCCATCGCGTGCTGGTACGAGATCCAGAAGTTGATGAAGGCGTGACCGAGCGCCGGGTGCTCGGCGTTGCGGGGGATCGCGATGAGGTCGTTGTCGACGGGGCCCTTGCGATCGGGTGGGAACCAGTAGCCGATGTTCTCGTACGCCTGTTGGGTATACGGAGGGGCGTAGCCCCAGCCCGCGACCATGTCGCCGGACCATGCGGTCATCAGCGTGAACAGGTCCTTGGGGAGCTTCGCGTACGCGCCGGCGTAGGAGATCCGCACGTCGACGGCGTCGGTCAGGGCCAGGAGATCCTGGCGGACCGTCTCCAGGTCGGACTCCTTGCCGGTGTTGAGGTCCGTGATGCCATTCTTCATGAGCACGATGGCCATCACGTCACGGTAGCTGGGGTAGGCGCCGACCTTCCCCGCGTACTGGGGATCCCACAGGATCTCCCACGGATTGTCCATGCCCTGGATCACGTCGTCGGGGATGTGGTCCCGCCGGTAGCCGATCCCGGTCGTGTAGTTCGTGTAGGGGACCGAATAACGCCAACCCTGATCGTAGTACGGGTTCTGGAAGACGCCCCAGTTGTCCTGCTCCAGAGCCGGGATGAGGTCGTGGTTCAGCGGTTGGAGGAGATCGGCCGCGACCAGCTTGCCCATCACGTCGATCGTCGGGAAGAACACATCCGCCTTCTGGCCGGCCTCCAGCTTGGCCACGGCCTCGTCCATGTTCTGGAACGTGGAGGCCGCCGTGTACGTGATCCCGTCGGCCTGGTGCTCGTCGACGAACTGCCGGAGCACGTGCTTCCACATGTACTGCGACCAGTTGAGGATCTGGAGCTCGGCCCCCTGCTCGATCGGAGTGTCGCTCGGGATCGGGTCCCCGTTCATCGGCAGCGTCGCCGGGTTCTCGGGACGGGCGAGCTTGTACGGAAGCTCGCCCGAGGACGTCGTGCCTGGCTTGGTGCACGCGGCCAGGATCTCGGCAGCGGCGGGGATCGCGACCGCCGCTCCGGCCGTCCTCGTGAGGAAATCGCGCCGACTCAGATCGTGCCCGTGAGCCTGGCGAGGATCCCTGGTCATGGCTCGTCCCCTCCTTGGGTTCGTTCCGGCGCATCATTGAAGCGCCGTTCAAAGGGTTTGGGTACCACAGGCCGCTCGCCCTGCGCAAGCCAATCTATCGTGAGTGCGTGCGGAATGTGAACGTTGTGGTCGTGGGGGCGGGGTTCGCCGGGTTGGCCGCCGCGCTCGACCTCCACGACGCGGGGCTCTCGGTGACCGTGCTCGAGGCGCGCGAGCGCGTGGGGGGCAGGGTGCTCTCGTTCGAGCTCGAGAACGGCGAGATCGCCGAGCTCGGCGCGGAGTGGATCATGCCGGACGACGACGCCCTGCAGGCCACGATCGACCGGCTGGGGCTCACCGCGAGCGAGGCCGGCATCGATTACCTGCGGCGGGAGCCCCGCGGCCGCACCGCCGTCCCGATGGCGGAGCTCGAGGCCTTCCTGGAGGCCGCGGACGCGCACCTCGCCGCGTCGCCCGCGGACCTGAGCTCGATGGGCGCGATGCTGGATGCGGTCCCCGGCGACGAGCGGGCTCGGGCCGTGGCGAAAGCGCGTCTGCAGGGGACGTTCGCGAGCGATCTCGACCGCGTTGCGTGGCGCGCCGGCTGGCACGCCGGACGCCTGTCCGCCGGACCCGCGATCTACCGGCGTATGGCTGGGGGCAACGGGTCGATCGCCGAGGCCATCGCGCGCCTGCTCCCCGATGTCCGACTCGGGCTCCGCGCGACGAGCCTGGCCGACCGACGCGGCCGTGTGGAGGTGCTCGCCGGCGACGACCGGGTCGAGGCAGAGGCCGTCGTGGTGGCGGTTCCCGTTCCCCTGGTGACCGAGCTCGCGTTCGATCCGCCGCTGCCGCCCGAGCAGCGCGAGGCCTTCGAGGGGCTGCCGATGGGCGTGGCATCGAAGCTCGCCGTCCCGCTCGGGGGCGAGCCCGAACGGTGCGCGATCCAGTGCGCGGACCTGCCCTTCTGGTTCTGGGTCGCCGACGGCGCCGATCGGCGACCGCGCCGGGTCGTAGGCTCGTTCGCCGGGAGTGAGCTGCCGCAGGAGGAGCTCGAGACGGGGAGCGGCGATCCGACGACGTGGCTGCGGAGGATCGTCGAGCTGGCTCCCGAGCTCCGGCCGGAGGGCACCGCCGTGATGAAGGTGTGGGCCGACGACCCGTGCTCGCGGGGGGCGTACACCGCCTGGGATCACCCGTCGCTCTCGCGGCGCCCGCTTTTCGAACGCATGCACGGGCCGGTCGCGTTCGCCGGCGAGCACACCGCCGGGGACCACTCGGGGACGATGGAGGGCGCGCTCCGAAGCGGCAAACGGGCGGCCGCGCAGGTGCTCGAGCTCCTCGGGCGCGCCTGAGCCGATCGGTGCGCTTGAAGGGCCGTTCAAGGCCACGTGTATCATCCGGCGGACCACGGGGCCTCCGGACGACGAGCCAACGACCGAGTCGATGACCGAGATGACCTTCATGACGTCGCGTCGGACGCGATGACCGAGCCGCGCGAGGACGGTCCCGTCCTGCTCGTCGAGGACCTCGGCCCCGTCCGTCGGCTGACCCTCAACCGTCCCGCATCGCTCAACGCGTTGAACGACGACTTGATGGACTCGCTCGAAGCGGCGTTCGATACGGCCGCCGAGGACGACGACGTGCGCGTCGTCGTGCTCCGAGGCGCCGGGCGGGCGTTCTGCGCCGGGTACGACCTCAACAAGGACGCAGAGGAAGGGACCAAGGACGCGGCGGAGTGGCACCGGGAGCTGGACCGCGACACGCGGCGGCTCCTGCGGATCCTCGAACTCCCGAAGCCCGTCATCGCATCGGTGCACTCGTACTGCCTCGCCGGTGGGACCGACCTGATGCTCGCGTGCGATCTCGCGGTGGCCTCGGAGGATGCGCTGTTCGGGTACGTCGACATCCGATTCGGTTCTGGTGTCGTCTCGATGTTCCTCCCGTGGGTGGTCGGCGTGCGGGCGGCGAAGGAGCTGATCCTCACCGGGGAGGACCGGATATCGGCCGCCGACGCGCTCAGGATCGGCCTCGTGAACCGGGTCGTGCCGCGCGACGAGCTCGACGACGCGACGATGGCCCTGGCGGGCGAGATCGCGAGGAACGAGCCCTTCGTCGTCCGAACGATGAAGGCGTCGATCAACCGCGTGTGGCAGCTCGCCGGCCTGCGAGCGGCGCTCGACGCCAACACCGAGCTCGACGTGATGGTCGAGACCGCCAACCTGCCGGCCCGCGACGAGTTCCGGCGGATCACCCAGGAGGAGGGTCTGAAGGCCGCGATCGCCTGGCGGGACGCGCGGCATCGGGGCCAAGGGTGATCTTCGGGCTCGCCGCGGCCTTCGGCTGGGGTCTCGGCGACCTGTGGGCGGGGATGGCGGGCCGCAGGATCGGGAGCGGCCGGACGCTCGTGGTCGCGCAGGTATCGGTCGCGATCGTGGCGACGCTGATCGTGATCGTGGTTCGGCCGGATCTGTCCGGCCTCCCCGGGGTCGTGCCGTGGCTCGTCCCGGCCGCGTTCCTCGGCGCCGGCGCGTTCGCGACGCTGTATCGGGGTCTGGAGCTCGGCCCCATCGCCGTGGTCTCCCCGGTCCTGGCCACCTACGCCGTCGTTCCGGTCTTCCTCTCGGTGGCCCTGCTCGACGAGTCGCTCGGGGCGGTCGAGTGGGCGGGTGCGGCGATCACGATCGCGGGGGCCGTGCTGACATCGACCGACCTGCGGGCCATCCGCGGCGGATCGTTCACGCGGTTCGCCGGGTTGCCCTGGGCGATCGCGTCGACCGTGTTGTTCGGGGTCGCCACCTACGTGCTGGGGTGGTCGGCCAAGGAGGCCGGGTTCCTCGCTTCGATGTGGTTCGCGCGGGGGACCGTGTCGATCGTCGTGGTCGTCGCCGCGTTCGTCGTCTGGGTGCGGTCGAACCCGCGAGGCGCGGTCCCGGTCCGGCGCTCGCCATCGGCGCTTCGGCTCGCCGCGTTCGGTGGGGTCGTCGAGCTGCTGGGAACGATGGTGTACGCACGGGGGGCCGAGGTCGGTCTGGTGTCGATCGTGACGGCCGCGTCTGCCACCTACCCGTTCATCCCGGTGTTGGGCGGCGTCGTGCTCCTCCACGAGCGCCTGGTGCCCAATCAGTACGTGGGTGTGGCGCTCGTCGTCGCCGGGCTGATGCTGCTCGCGCTCGGCTGACGGCCATCCCAGGCACGTCGGGATTCATGTCCCGCGGAAGAACTCGACCGTCTCGGGCGCGAGCGGCGTGTTCCCCAGGATCAGGTCGGCCGCCTTCTCGGCCACCATCATGACCGGGGCGTAGATGTTGCCGTTCGGGATGTAGGGGAAGACCGACGCGTCGACGACGCGGAGTCCGTCTAGCCCGTGGACGCGCATCGTCGAGGGATCGACCACCGACAGCTCGTCGGTCCCCATCTTGCAGGTGCAGGAGGGATGCAGGGCGGTCTCGGCGTCGCCGGCCACCCACGCGAGGATCTGCTCGTCCGTCTGCACGCTGGGGCCCGGCGAGATCTCGCCCCCGTCGAACGGAGCCATTGACGGCTGGCCGAGGATCCGCCGGGCCGTGTGGATCGCCTCAACCCACTCGCGCCGGTCCTGGTCGGTCGACAGGTAATTGAAGCGCAGGGCGGGATGGACGCGCGGGTCGGGACTCGTGATCTTCACCGAACCCCGCGCGTCCGAGTACATCGGCCCGATGTGGACCTGATAGCCGTGATCGCTCGCAGGTCCCGAGCCGTCGTAGCGGACGGCGATCGGCAGGAAGTGGAACATCAGGTTCGGGTATCGGACCTCGTCGTTGCTGCGGACGAACCCGCCTCCCTCGAAGTGGTTCGTCGCGCCCGGCCCCGAGCGGAAGAAGAGCCAGCGAAACCCGATCCAGGGCCGGTACCGCCACTTCAGGTAGGGCGCCATCGAGACCGGCTGCGTGCACGCGTGTTGCACGTAGACCTCGAGGTGATCCTGCAGGTTCTCGCCGACGCCGGGCAGGTCGTGCACGACGTCGATCCCGAGCGCGCGGAGCTCGTCGGCCGGGCCGACGCCCGAGAGCTGAAGGGCCTGCGGTGTGTTGATCGCGCCGCCACACACGATGACCTCGCCGGCGTGGATCCGCGCGGGCGCGCCGCGGCCGCGCGCCGCCTCGACCCCGACGGCGCGCGAGCCCTCGAACACGATCCGCGTCACGAACGTCCGCGTTCGGACCTCCAGGTTCGGGCGCGGCCTCACCGGGTGCAGGTAGGCGCCCGCCGCCGAGAGCCGGCGGCCGCGGTGGATGTTCCGGTCGAACGCCGCGAACCCCTCCTGCCGGTACCCGTTCACGTCGTCTGTCAGCTCGAAGCCCGCCTGACGCGCGGCCTCGAAGAACGCGCCGAACAGCGGGTTGGTTGCCGGGCCGCGTTCGAGCACGAGGGGCCCGGCGGCGCCCCGGAACTCGTCGCCCGGCTCGGCCGCGAGGCAGTGCTCCATCCGGCGGAAGTAGGGGAGGCAGTGCGCGTGGTCCCACGTCTGCATCCCGGGGTCGGCGGCCCATCGCTCGTAATCGAGCGGGTTCCCGCGCTGGAAGATCATGCCGTTGATGCTGCTGGAGCCGCCGAGCACCTTGCCGCGGGCGTGGTAGATCCGGCGGCCGTGCATCTGCGGTTCGGGTTCGGACTCGTACTTCCAATCGTAGAAGCGGTTGCCGATCGGGAACGTGAGCGCCGCCGGCATGTGGATGTACACGTCCCACGGGTAGTCGGGCCGTCCGGCCTCCAGCACCAACACACGGTTGGCGGGGTCGGTGGAGAGCCGGTTGGCGAGCGCGCAGCCGGCGGACCCGCCGCCCACGATCACGAAGTCGTACCGCCCGGTCGTCACGGCTCCCCTCTGGTGCCCGAACGTCTCGAAGTGTGCCTCAGGTCGGGTCCCGCGCGCTCGGCCGTGGGCGGCCAGCCGGAGGGCCGGGGTAAGCTCGGCCCGGATGGACGCGCCGGTCCGGGACCCCTTCGCGGAGTCGATCGAGGTGGTTCGCGCCGCCAATGCCCGGGGCATCCCGCTCAAGCTCATCGGTGGCCAGGCCGTCCGTCTCCTGTGTCCGCTCTTCCCGCACCGGGCGCGCGAGGACCAGGACATGGACTTCGCGTGCGTGTCCGCGAGGAAGCGGGACGTGATCGCCTTCTTCGGCGAGCGGGGCTTCCAGGGCGACGCCCGCTTCAACACGCTCCACGGCGACCGGCAGATGTACTTCACGACCGCCGACGGGAAGACCTCGGTCGACGTCGTCATGGACAAACTGAACATGTGCCACGTCCTGGATTTCTCCGACCGGATCGATCGGATGCCGGACACGCTGGACGTCACCGACCTCCTGCTGTCCAAGCTGCAGATCGTCGAGCTGAACGAGAAGGACGTCCACGACCTGCTCCACCTGCTCTCGGGGTTCGAGGCGTTGCCCGCCGACGACACCGGCACGATCGGTCTCGAGCGCATCGGCCGCCTGGTGGCGGCGGACTGGGGGTGGTGGAGGACCACCACGATGAACCTGGACAAGTTGGCGCAGCTCGCCGAGGGGGACCACCACGATCTGCTCCCCGAGGCTCGCCGCTTCGAACCAGCCGAGCAGGCCCGACGCGTGCGGGCCTTCTGCGACGAGGTGCCCAAGACCATGAAGTGGAAGCTCCGGGCGCGGGTGGGCGATCGCGTGCGCTGGTACGAGCTGCCCGAGGAGGTCGGGCACTAGGCCGGGGACCGTGCCGAGCCCCCGTCACGGCCCGCTTGCGCGGTTCCGTGGCCGGGCGGAAGATGGCCCGAGTGAAGATCTTCTTCGTGACCGACCTGCACGGGTCGGAGATCTGCTGGAAGAAGTTCCTGAACGCCGGACCCTTCTACGGGGCCGACGTGGTCATCCTCGGCGGGGACGTCACGGGCAAGGCGATGGTGCCGATCGTGCAGCGCCCGAACGGCTCCTGGGAGGCCTCCCTCCAAGACCATCTCGAGACGTTCGAGACCGACGAGGAGATCGCCGAGTTCGAGAAGCGCGTGATGAACCGCGGCTACTACCCGATCCGGGTATCGCAGGAGGAGTACGTCGCGATGCAGGAGGACGAGGACCTCGTCGACAAGCGCTTCAAGGAGGTCATGCTCGACGGCACCGAACGCTGGATCGCGATGGCCGAGGACAAGCTCGCCGGCACCGGGATCCGGGTCATCGCCTGCCCCGCCAACGACGACATGTTCGAGATCGACGACCTCCTCACCCACGCCTACGTCGTCGAGACCGGTGACGAGGAGCACCCGATCGAGCTCGACGGGTTCACGATGATCTCGATGGGGTGGACGAACCCGACCCCCTGGCACACGTTCCGGGAGGCCGAGGAGCCCGAGCTCGCCGAGCGGATCCAGCATGCGCTCTCTCACGCGTCCGACCCCGAGACCACGATCTTCAACTTCCACGCGCCGCCGTACGGCTCGAAGCTCGACAACGCGCCGGCGCTCAACCAGGACCTCACGTACAAGTCGGGTGGGCAGGCGCTGCGGCCGGTCGGCTCGACCTCGGTGCACGAGGCCATCGAGCGGTTCCAGCCGATGCTCGGCCTGCACGGCCACATCCACGAGAGCAAGGGCGCCACGAGGATCGGGTCGACGCTGTCGCTCAACCCGGGCAGCTCCTACGAGGAGGGAATCCTCCAGGCTGCCGTCGTGACGATCGACGAGAGGAAGCGGAAGGTCAAGAACTACCAGCTCGTGAACGGCTGACCGGCCGTTCCGTACCCGGGAGGGGGTGCAGATGGCAGCGGTAGGTGAAGCTCCTGCCTTGTTCCTGCGCAAGGCGACCGGCCTGGTGAAGGGGTGGTCGAAGTTCGACGCGTTCCTCTACTCCTTCATGTCGGTCAACTTCGTGACGTTGGGGCTGTTCTTCGCGCTTTCCGTGTTGGCGTTCGTGCCGACCGGACAGGTGCTCCCGGCCCTTCTGATCTCGGGCGTGTTCGTCACGTTCCTGGTCATCACGTACGCGGGGCTGATCTCGGTGATGCCGCGCGCCGGTGGGGACTACGTGTGGCAGAGCCGAGTCATGGGTGGCGGGATCGCCTTCGTCCTGGCTGTCACCGGATGGTGGTTCATCCTGTGGTACTGGGCGCCGATCTACGGCAACATCCTCAACGTCGAGGTGCTGCAACCGCTGGCCGCAACGTTCAAGTGGGACAGCGTCACCGACTGGCTGGCGACCGACAACGGCCTGTTCGTCGTGATCTTGGGGACGGTCGTGCTGGCCGGCTACCTCGTCTCGCTGGGGATGGAGGGCTACGCGAAGGTCCAGAAGGTTTGTTTCTACATCGGGATGATCGCGCTTGGCGTCGTGTTGCTCGTGATGCTGTTCGGCTCCAAGAGCGGCTTCCAGAGCGCGTTCAACCAGGAGACGGCCAACCTGTTCGGAGCCAGGGGCGATGTCTACCAGCAGACGATCGAGCTGGGCACGACCAACAACGGCGGACCGATCGTTCCCGAGCTCGGGTTCTCGCCCTTCTTCGGCGACACGCTGCTGCTGATCCCGTTCCTGTGCTTCTGGATCCTGTGGCCGAACTGGGGCGCCACGTTGTACGGCGAGGTCCGCGGCGCGAGCGACTTCAAGCGCGTGATGGGCGGCATGATGTACGGGCTGTGGGTCACGGTGGCCGTGGCCGTCGTGTTCATCCTGCTCGTGAACAAGTTCTTCGGGTGGGAGTTCTTCAACGCGGCGAACCTGAACTACTGGGCCACGGTCTACGGGTTCGGGGACGCGACGATGCCCGTCTGGTCCTATGCCCCGTTCATGACGAGCTTCTACTTCCACAACTCGCTGATCACGGCGGTGATCGTGCTCGCGTTCGGCGCCTGGTTCCTCGGTTGGGCGGGCACGCTGTTCCTCTCGTCCACCCGCGTGATCTTCGCTGCGGCGTTCGACCGCGTGCTGCCCGAGAAGGTGGCCGACGTCTCCGAGAAGCGGCACGTGCCGGTGTGGGCGCTGGTGTTGATGCTCGTGCCCTCCGTCGCGGTGGGGGCCTTGTACGCGTATACCAGCAAGTTCGCCACGTACATCCTGGACGCGACGCTGGTGATCGCGGTGACGTTCTTCGGCACGGCGATCGCGGCCATGATCCTGCCCTACCGCAAGAAGCAGCTGTACGCGAACTCGCCGATCGCCCGGTACACGATCCTCGGGCTGCCGTTGATCACGGTGACGGGATTCGTGACCGCGGCGTTCCTGGGGTTCAACCTATGGCACTGGTTCACGAACGACCTGTACGCCGTCAACAACAGCGAGTCCTTGTGGTTCATGGGGATCATGTACGGGCTCGCGTTGATCATCTACATCGTGGCGAAGGTGTACCGGAAGCAGCAGGGGATCGACCTGAGCGCCGTCTACAAGGAGATCCCCGTCGAGTA
>DAIOFZ010000002.1:28004-60257 GCA_036745475.1 Actinomycetota bacterium
ACGTTCGAGGCGACCTCGCCCTCGACCGGCGAGGTGATCGGCACGCTGCCCGAGGGCACGCGCGAGGACGTTCGCCGAGCGGTCGCCGCCGCCGCCGATGCGTTCGGGACCTGGTCGCGCCTGACGGCGTTCGACCGCGCGCGGGCGATGCGGCGCGTGGCCGAGGCGATCGACAAACGCCGCGACGACCTCGCGCACACGCTCACACGCGACCAAGGCAAGCCGATGCGGGCGGAGGCGTTCGACGAGGTCGACGAGCTGATCGCGTACTTCGAGATGGCGGCGGGCGACGCCGTCCGGATCGAGGGGCTCATCCCGCCGTCGGTGACCGAGGGCAACCGTGTGCTCGTCTACCGGGTGCCTCGCGGAGTTGCCGGTGTGATCAGCCCATGGAACTGGCCGTACACGATGCCGGGGGAGATCGTGGCGCCCGCCCTCGCGAGTGGGAACACGGTCGTGCTCGCGCCGGCGCCCACGACGAGCGTCTGCGCGGTGGCGCTCGCCGAGGTGATCGCCGAGGCGGACCTGCCGCCAGGGACGTTCAACCTCGTCACCGGTCCCGGTGCCGTGGTGGGGGACGAGGTCGCCTCGAACCCGGGGATCTCGTCCGTCGGCTTCATCGGCTCGATCATCACCGGCCACCGCGTGGCCGAACGCGCCGCGGGCACGGAGCTGCTCCTCGAGATGGGCGGCAACGGGCCCCTGGTCGTGCTCGAGGACGCCGACCTGGACGCGGCCGTCGAGGCCACGCTCACCGCCTGCTTCCTCAATGCCGGTCAGAGCTGCACCGCGGGCGAACGCGTCCTGGTACAGCAGGCCGCGCACGACGAGTACGTCTCGCGCCTCACGGCCGCGATCGCCGAGCGGATCAAGCTCGGCGACCCGTTCGACGAAGAGACCACGATGGGGCCGCTCAACAACGCCCCGGTGGCCGACAAGACCGAGCGGCACGTGAGCGACGCGGCCGGGCTCGGCGCGTCGATCGTGACGGGGGGCAAGCGTGCGCCGCAGTTCGGAAGCGATCTGTTCTTCGAGGCCACGGTGGTCGACGGCGTAACCGAGAACATGGAGATCGCGCGCGAGGAGACGTTCGGGCCCGTAGTGCCGGTTCAGGCGATCCGGGACGAGAACGAGGCGATCGCACTCGTCGACGGCTCCCGGTATGGGCTCCTCTCGGCGATCTTCACGGCCGACATCGGGCGCGGGCTGCGGTTCGCCGAGCGCGTGCGGACCGGCTGGGTGAACGTCAACGAGGGCACCAACTACTGGGAGTCCCATCTGCCGTTCGGGGGGCGGGCGGGTTCGGCCAGCGGCGTCGGCCGGGTGGGCGGGCGCTTCTCGATGGAGCGGCTGACCGAGCTCAAGACGATCGTCGTGCACCTGGGATAGGAGGCCGGGCGTGTTCCGGTCGAAGGGACGACCGACCAGGCTCTTCTTCGCGGCGGACCTGCACGGCTCGCAGCCGACGTTCCGGAAGTTCCTCGGCGCGGCGGCGTTCTACGGGTGCGACGCGCTGGTGTTCGGTGGCGACCTCATGGGGAAGGCGCTCGTGCCCATCGTCCGATCGAACGGCGTGTTCCACGCGCACTTCCAGGACCGCGACCACGAGTTCGAGAAGGACGGGATGGATGCGTTCACCCGGAGCGTCGAGCTCCCCGGCTTCTACTGGCACGTGTTCGAGCCCGACGAGTACGAGGCCGTGAAGGACGACGAGCTCGCCCGGCTCGGGCTGTTCCAACGCCTCGCCTCGGAACGGCTGACCGAGTGGATCTCGCTCGCGGAGGACCGGCTCGCCGGCAGCGGCGTCCGGATGTACCTGACCGGCGGGAACGACGACGAGCCCGCGATGCTCGAGGTGCTCCAGCGTCACGCCGGGGCGAACGTGATCGCGTGCGAGAACCGCGTGGTCGAGCTCGACGACGAGCACACGATGGTCACGGTCGGCCTGTCCACGGTCACGCCGTGGGACACGCCGCGCGAGGCGAGCGAGGAGGTCATCGCGAAGGCGATCGACCGCTCGGCCGAGAATGTCCCCGACGTCGGCCGGTGCGTGTTCAACCTGCACTGCCCCCCCAAGGACACGCCGATCGACACGTGCCTCAAGCTGGAGAAAGTCACGGGCGAGCTGCCGAAGCCCATCCGCGTGGCCGGCCGCTTCCTGACGACCGGTGGCGGGTCGGTCGCGGTTCGGGAGGCCGTCGGGCGGTACCAGCCGCTGGTCGCGCTCCACGGTCACATCCACGAATCGGCGGGACGGTTCCGGCTGGGCAGGACGCAGTGCTTCAACCCGGGGAGCGAGTACGTCCAGGGGACGCTGAACGGGTGGATCGTCGCGCTCAAGGGCGGAGAGCTCACCGGCTATCAGCACACGTCGGGATGATCGGGCCGTAGCCGGCGAGACGACGTTCAGGCTCGGCCGGATGCTGGCAGACTGCCCTTCATGCCTGACCGGGCTCGAACCGTGGTCATCGGCGCCGGGATCGTCGGCGTGAGCGCCGCGTACCACCTGGCGGAGCTCGGCGAGCGCGACGTTCTCGTGCTCGACCAGGGTCCGCTGTTCGAGACCGGGGGGTCGACCTCGCACGCGCCGGGTCTGGCGTTCCAGACCAACGGTTCGCGCATGATGTGCCGGATCGCGCAGGAGTCCGTCGCGCTGTACGGGACCCTCGAGCGCGAAGGTGAGCCGGCCTGGTACGGCGTCGGCGGGATTGAGGTCGCGACGACCGAGGCGCGGATGCGGGAGCTGAAACGACGGCTCGGGTTCGCCCGCTCGTACGGGCTCGAGGGTGCCGAGCTCCTGACGCCCGCCGGGGCCGCCGCCAAGGTTCCGCTGCTCGACCCGTCCACGATCCTGGGGGCGTACCACGTCCCCTCCGACGGGATCGCGAAGGGCGTCCGGATCGCCGCGGCGCTCGCCGGCAAGGCGGAGGAGATGGGCGTAGCGTTCGATGGCGGCGTCGCGGTGACCGGGTTCGACATCCGGGACGGGCGTGTCAACGGCGTCCGGACCGATCGCGGCGACGTCGAGTGCGAGCGCGTGCTGCTGTGCGCCGGGATCTGGGGGCCGAGCGTCGGCGCATTGGCAGGGGTCCCCGTCCCGCTGCTGGCCGTCCAGCACCAGCTCGTCTGGACCGACCCGATCCCCGAGCTCGAGGGCGACACGCGGGAGGTCGCGCATCCGATCCTTCGGCACCAGGACATGGCGATGTACTTCCGCCATCGGCAGGATCACTACGCGGTCGGCAGCTACAAGCACGAGCCGATCGCCACACCGCAGTCCGATCTTCGGCGTCCCGGCGAAGACCCGTCGATGCCGTCGCTGATGCCGTTCACGCCGGCCGATTTCGACGTCGCCGAGGCCGAGGCCGCGCGTCTGCTGCCGGCCCTGAAGGGGCATATGCGCTCCGCCGACCCCGACCGCTCGATCAACGGGATGTTCTCGTTCACGCCGGACGCGGGCTCGATCGTGGGTGAGTCGGCCGCGGTGCGGGGCGTGTGGATCTGCGAGGCCGTCTGGGTGACGCACGCCGCCGGGTTCGGCAGGCACGTGGCCGAGTGGATGGTCCGGGGCGAGCCGTCGATCGATTTGGCGGAGGCGGACGCCAATCGCTTCTACCCGTACATGACGACGCCGCCGTTCGTGCTCGAACGCGGCAAGCAGCAGTATCGCGAGGTGTACGACATCATCCATCCGCGCCAGCAGATGGCGCGCCCGCGCAAGCTCCGGCTCTCGCCGTTCTACGACCGGCAGGTGGATCTCGGCGCGGAGTTCGTCGTGGGCGCCGGCTGGGAACGCCCCGAGTGGTTCGAGGCCAACGCCGCGCTCGTCCCGTCCGATGCGCCGTGGCTGCGCCGGGACGAGTGGGCCGCGCGGTTCTGGTCGCCGATCGAGGGGGCCGAGCATCTGGCGACGCGTTCGAGCTCGGCGCTGTTCGACCTCACCCCGTTCGCGAAGTTCGACGTCGAGGGTCCCGACGCGCTTGCCTACCTCGAGCGGATCTGCGCCAACCGGATCGACCGTCCGGTCGGGACGATCGTCTACACGGCAATGCTGACGCCGACCGGCGGGATCCGCTGCGACCTCACGATCACGCGCAAGGAGAACGAGCTGTTCCGCGTGATCACAGGCGGCGGCAGCGGGCAGCACGACCTCGCCTGGATGCGGCGGCAGATCCGCGAGGGCGAGCGCGTCCGGATCGTCGAGCGCACCGGGTCGCTGTTCGCGCTCGGCCTGTGGGGGCCGAACGCGCGCGAGGTCCTTTCCGCGGTCACCGACGTGGACGTGGGCGACGACGCGTTCCCGTACATGACGGCTCGGTACCTGAACGTCGGGGAGGTCGGACCCGTGTGGGCCCAGCGCATCTCGTACGCGGGCGAGCTCGGGTGGGAGCTGTACGGGCAGTTCGCGATGGGGGGCCGGGCCTGGGAGGTGCTGTGGGAGGCCGGGCGGGACCGGGGGCTCGTGGCCGCCGGGCTCGGGTGCTTCGACACGCTGAGGCTGGAGAAGGGGTATCGGTTCTGGGGCCAGGACATCGACACCGAGCGTGATCCGTTCGAGGCCGGGCTCGGCTTCGCGGTCAAGATGGACAGGGAGGGTTTCCGGGGTCGCGAGGCGCTCGAGCGGGCGTTGGAGCAGGGCTCCCGCGAGAGGCTCGCCTGTATCACGCTCGACGACCCGTCCGCGGTGGTGCTCGGCAAGGAGCCGATCCGATCGGGCGGGCACGTCGTGGGCTACGCGACGTCCGCCGGGTACGGCTACTCGGTCGGGCGCTGCATCGTCTACGGTTACCTGCCCGCCGAGCTGGCGGCGCCGGGCTCGCCGGTCGAGGTCGAGTACTTCGACGAGCGGCTCCCGGCGACGGTCGCCGAGGACCCGTTGTGGGACCCGAAGGGCGAACGACTGAGGGCGTGACGAGGTCGCTCGGGCCGGATCACGCAGGAAAGGAGCGGAGCGTGGCCGTCATCGACAACCCGGGGATCCTCCTCTACACGCGGATCCGCAAGTCGCCGTACTTCTACGCGTCCCGCGAGCACGGGGTCGCCCGCTACAGCGTGTACAACCACACGTATCACCCTCGCCACTACGGCGACCCGGTTGCCGAGTACTGGCACCTCGTGAACGGCGTCACGCTGTGGGACGTCGGTGTCGAAAAGCAGATCCAGATCAAGGGCCCGGACGCGTTCGACCTCACGAACACGATCGTCCCGCGCGACCTCCACAAGTGCGCGGTCAACGAGTGCAAGTACGTCTTCATCACCGGCCCCGAGGGCGGGATCCTCAACGATCCGGTCCTGCTCCGGGTCGCGGAGGACGAGTTCTGGCTCTCGCTCGCGGACTCCGACGTGAACCTGTACGCGCTCGGGATCGCCGCCGCGAGGGGGATGGACGTGACGGTGCAGGAGATCGACGTGGCTCCCGTCCAGATCCAGGGCCCGAACGCGAAGAAGGTGCTCACCGAGCTCTTCGGCGAGCGGGTCCTCGAGATCCCGTACTACGGCCTGATGCAGGGCGAGCTGGACGGTATGGACGTCGTGGTCTCGCGCACCGGCTACACGGGTGAGGTCGGCTACGAGATCTACCTGCGGGACGCATCCGAGCACGGCGTCAAGCTGTGGAACCGGGTGCTCGAGGCGGGCGGGCCCCACGGGCTCGAGGTGATCGGGCCGTGCCACATCCGACGCATCGAGGGGGGCATCCTCGCGTTCGGCGCGGACATGTGGTACGAGCACAACCCTTTCGAGGTCGGGTACCACTACACGTGGATGGTCGACCTGGAGCAGGAGGCCGACTTCATGGGCAAGGAGGCCCTCAAGCGGATCAAGGCCGAGGGCGTCAAGCGCAAGCTCGTCGGAGTCGACATCGACGGCGAACCCCTCGGCAGCTACATCGACAACGAGATGCTCGACGTCTTCCCCGTGTCGGTGGGAGGGAACGTGGTCGGCACGGTCACCTCGGCCTGCTACTCGCCGCGCCTGGAGAAGAACATCGGGTTCGCGATGCTGCCGATCGAGCACACCGAGCTCGGGACCGGGCTCCAGGTGGAGACGCCGGTCTCCGGATCCGTGAAGGCCACCGTCGTGACGATGCCCCACTGGGACCCCAACAAGGACATCCCCAAGCAGTAGCGCTCACGCGGCCGGAAGCACGAAGCGGATCGTCGTCCCACGACCGGGCTCGCTCTCGGCCGAGATCGTGCCGCCGTGCGTCTGGACGAGGCTCTTCGCGATCGCGAGTCCGAGCCCCGAACCCCGGGACTCGGGCGAGCGCGTGAATCGGTCGAAGACGTGGGCGAGCTCGTCGGCAGGGATCCCCTCACCCGTATCGGTGACGCGGAACGCCATGCCGGCCTCGTCCCGCGCCGCGCCGACCGTGACGGTCCCGCCGGCGGGCGTGTGGCGCAGCGCGTTCGAGACCAGGTTCGCGAGCACCTCGCCGATCCGGACGCGGTCGACGTCGAGCGTCCGCATGTCCGGAGCCACCTCCGTGCGGAGCGCGACGCCGCGCTCGGCCGCCTCCGCCCGGTGGGCGGCCTCGGCGGTCTCGACGAGCTCGCCGGGCTCGAGCCGCTCGCGATGGAGCCGCAGCGCCCCGGCCTCGGCATTCGAGAGGAGCTGCAGGTCATCCAGGAGCCGGGCCATCACGGTCGTCTCGGCGCCGATCAGGGCGAGGTCGCCGCCGCCGGGCTCGTACAGGCCGTCGGCCATCCCCTCGACACGTCCGCGGATCACCGAGAGGGGGGTCCTGAGCTCGTGTGCGACGTCGGCGAGGAGGTTGCGGCGTTGCTCCTCGTTGGTCTGGAGCCGCTCGGCCATCCGGTTGAAGGCCCGGGCGAGATCTCGAACGTCGCCCGGACCCTGCACCTTCGCCCTGGCCGTGTAGTCGCCCTCGGCGACGCGCGCCGCAGCGTCCATGACCTCGCCGATCGGCCTCGCCGTCCGCCGGACGACCCGGCCGAACGCGACGAAGCCGATGATGAGCAGGATCGGGAAGACCAGGAACCATGGTCCCGCTCGCCGCCCCTCGTGGAACCCGCCGCCGAACGTCGCACCCAACCACCCCGCGACGAACACGAACGCGAAGAAGAGCGCGATCCCGATCGCGATCCGGCGGAAGAAACGTCCCCGCATCGCGCCCCAACCCTCCGGCGAGCGCGGCGGGAACGGTTCGTCCTCGGGCCACCACGGGGGACGGAACCCGGGAGCCCGTCCCGGTTCGCGGGGGCGGTCATGCATCGGCGAACCGATAGCCCACGCCGTGGACCGTCACGACGTATCGAGGGTTCCCCGGGGTGGGCTCGATCTTCCGACGGAGGTTCTTCACGTGGGCGTCGATCGCGCGTTCGTAGGACTCGATCGCCACGCCGTGCACGGCATCGAGGAGCTGGGACCGGGTGAAGACGCGGCCGGGTTCGCGCGCGAGGGTCGCCAGGAGCTGGAACTCGGTGGGGGTGAGCTCGACCGGCGCACCGCCCACGCTCACGCGCATCTTGCCGGTGTCGATCTCGACGTCGCCCGCCCGCACGATCTCGTCGCCTCGCGCGGCGGCGCGGCTCCGACGGAGCACCGCCCGAACGCGAGCCACGAGCTCCTTGGGGCTGAACGGCTTGACCACGTAGTCGTCGGCGCCGAGCTCGAGCCCGACGATCCGGTCGGTCTCGTCCCCGCGCGCCGTCAGCATCACGATCGGGGTGTCCGACCACCGCCGGATCTCGCGTGCCACGTCTAGCCCGTCCCGGCCGGGGAGCCCGAGATCGAGCACCAGCAGGTCGGGCTTGGCGCTGCGGACGCTCGCCACGGCCGAACCGCCGTCGCCGACCACGATCACTTCGAAGCCGGCGTTCCGCAGGTAATCGCGGACGATCCGAGCGATCTCGATCTCGTCCTCGACCACCAGCACCGTCGTCATCTCGTCGCCTTCCGGTGGCACGTCCTCGTGCGCTCGCTAGCCTGCCGACGCAGGCGGGCGGTGGCAACCGCCACCGCCCACTCACCCGATGCGCCTCGGGTCAGGCGCTCGGCGGCCCGGTGCTCTCCTGGTCGCCCACCTGCTCGTGCTGGCGGCGATGCCAGTCGCTCGCGCGATCCTCGAACCTGGCTCGGCCCTCCTCGGACCACGGTCCATACCCGGGGCCGTGGTCGCGGCCCCACCAGCGGGGACCGCGGAAGGCACGGCTCACGAGGAAGATCGTGCCGAAGATGAACAGCGGGAACAGGAAGAACCCGAATGGGAAGAACCCGTACCCGCGCCCGTATCCGCCCACCACCTGGACCACCTGCTCCGAATCCGCCGCGCGGCGGATCCCCTCGTCGACGCCGGCGTTGTACGCGCCGATCGCGATCACGGCCGTGACCAGCACGATCAGGATCGTCGCGGCGATCGCCCATCCACGTCTCATCTGATGCCTCCTTCCGAACGCTCCTCGTCCGTCACCATCGATGGTGGCGCTCGGATGTGAAGCGCTCGTGAAGACGCTCGGGAGGGTTCGTGCGGTCGACATGCGTCCGCGGGACGCGTGTCTGCGGGGCTCACCCGTCGCGCGTCACGTCGGCGACGTCGGCCTCGAGCGCCGTGACGAGGTCGCGGCCGGCCACGTGCAGGTTGACGCCGTGGCCCCCGCCACCGATCGCGACGCGCTCGAGCGACGGGATCCGCGTGTCGGCGATCACGGGCCACGAGTTCGACGCGCCGAACGGCGTGATCGTCCCGCGCTCGTACCCGGTCGCGGTCTTCGCCTCCTCGGCATCGGGAAGCGCGAGCCTGCTGACGCCGAGGTGGGCACGGAGCCTGGGCCAGTCGATCTGCCGCCCGCCCGGGACCAGGACGAAGACGTAGTCGTCGGCGCCGCGTCGAACCACGATCGTGCGGAGCAACTGCCCGAGCTCGATCCCCTGGAAGCTCGCGCTCTCCTCGGCCGAGCGCGCGCGTTCGGTCCGGACCACCTCATAGGTGAGGTCCGAACCCCGCAGGGCGCGGAGCGCGGGCGTGTCGTCGTCCACCTGCGCGACCCTACCGGTCAGGCCGGGGCCACCGCGAGCAGCAGGTCGACGACGTAGCCGGCGAAGGACGGCCGGACGAACAGCCTCGTCGTCCCCTGTCGTTCCTGAAGGAGGACCTGTGCCGCGCCGAACACCGACTGCGCGCATCGTCGGTCGCCCCAGGACCGCGGGTGCAGATCGATCGGGCACGCGGACGAGAGGTGCTCGTGTCGCGACGAGCCCGAGAGCTCGAGCACGGCGCGATTGGCCGAGACGTCGACCACCGATCGATGGACGTCCGCGAGCGAGCGCTCGAGCTCCTCCGCGATCGCGCCCGCGCCGCCCGGTTCGGCGACGACGAGCCACTCGTCCGGCCCGAGCCAGAGCACGTCGCGATCGCCGGCGGGCGTCCAGGTGTTCGGCTCCGTCGGGAAGCCGAGTGTCCCCGCCGTCGTCGGATCGACCCGGACGTCGACCTGGGCGAGGAAGGCGAGCTCTCTCGAACCGATCCGGTCCAGGTCGGCCGCCCGATTCGCGAGCGGGCTCCTAGCCGTCACGCCGCTCCCCGTCGGGGTCGTAGGGGATCGGGGACGTCACCGCACACGCCACCGTGCCCTCGGGCAGCGGCGCGTAGACCGTGCGGCCGTGCATGTCGTGACCGCCCGCCAGCATCGCGAGCGCGAAGGCACGCCCGAGCGCCGGGCTGCGGTACGAGGACGTGACGTGGCCGGGGAGCGGCATGGGGATCCGGCCGGTGTCGTCGAGCACGAGCTGCGCGCCTTCGGGCACGAGCGCCTCCGGGTCGACCGGCAACAGCCCGACGAGCTGCTTGCGATCGGGACGCACGATGTCGGATCGCCGCAGCGAACGGCGCCCGACGAAGTCGCCCTTGGATGGGTTCACGATCCAGTCCATCCCGAGGTCGTGGGGCGTGACGCTGCCGTCCGTGTCCTGCCCGACGATCACGTAGCCCTTCTCGGCGCGAAGGACGTGCATCGCCTCCGTCCCGTACGGCTCGATCCCGAACGGCTCGCCCGCTGCGATCACGGCCTCCCAGACCTCCAGGCCCTGCCAGGCCGGCACGTGCAGCTCGTAGGCGAGCTCACCCGAGAAGCTCACGCGCGCCAGCCTTCCCGGCACCCCCGCGATGTGGCCGTCGCGGAACGTCATGAACGGAAAGGCCTCGCGCGAGAGGTCGACGTCGGTCCCCGTCGCCGAGACCACCTCGCGCGCACGCGGGCCGTTGATCGCGACGACCGCCCACTGCTCGGTGACGCCGGTGCAGAACACCCGAAGCTCGGGCCACTCGGTCTGCAGCCACTCCTCGAACCGATCGAGGACGAGGGCCGCGCCGCCCGTGGTGGTCGTCACGAGGTAGCGGTCCTCGGCCAGACGCAGCGCGACGCCGTCGTCCACGACCATCCCGTCCAGCCCCAGCATCAGCCCGTACCGGATCGAGCCGACCGGCAGGTTCGACATCCGGTTCGTGTACATGCGATCGAGGAAGGCGGCCGCGTCGGCTCCGATCACCTCGATCTTGCCGAGCGTCGACGCGTCCATGGCGCCGGCGGCGTTGCGCACAGCCAGGCACTCGCGCTCCACCGCCCGATCCATCGATTCGCCCTCGCGCGCGAAGAACCACGGCCGCTTCCACTGCCCGACGTTCTCGAACGCGGCCCCGCGCTCGACGTGCCAGGGGTGGATCGGGGTGGTCCGGATCGGGTCGAACAGGGCGCCTCGGAACGGGCCGGCGAGGGTCACGTACGGCACGGGCATCGCCGGTGGCCGCGCGTTCGACGGTCCCTGCCATCCCGGCGACTCGCCGAGGAGCGCGTTCACGACCTCGGCGGTGATGACCCCGCTCGTGCGGCCCTGGTCGATCGCGGTGCCGATGTACGTGGCGCGCTTCACGTGCTCGACGGAGCGGAGGCCCGCGTCGAGCGCGTCGGCGACGTCGGCGATCGTCTGGTCGCGCTGGAAGTCCACGAAGTGCCGCGAGGTGTCCTCGCTCGGCACGAACCAGTACGGCGCGTCGTTGGGCACCTCGCCGGCCGCCGACCCCACGACCGACAGCCACGGTGGCCCCTGCGTCGGGACGAACGCGTGGACCTCGTCGTCGAACCGCACGCCGCCGCCGATCGCGCGCCACAGCGCGAGGTTCGGGTCCCAGCCGCCCGACACGAGGAGCGAATCGCATGCGATCGTCCGTCGATCGCCCTCGGGTCCCTCGAGATGGACCGCCTCGAGCCGTCGGTCGCCCTCGGTTCCCGAGACGACCCAGCCGCGCAGCACCTCGGCGTCCGTCGCGAGCCCGGGATCGGGATCGGTCCCACTCACGTCCGCGATCGCGGGCACGTCGCCGCCCAGCGCGACGAGGTTCGAGGCCACGCCGTACGCGCCTGCCCGCGCGGTGAACACGATCGTGCGCGAGCCGGCGAGCACCCCGAGCTCGAGCTGGTAGATCCACGCCGCGTAGCTGAGCATCACGCCGGGCCGGTCGTTGTCGGCGAACGCGATCGAACGCTCGAACGCGCCGGTCGCGAGGATCACGCGCTTCGCGCGGACGTGCCAGATCCGGTCGAGCTCGTCCGCGCGCTCGAACACCGTGACGAACCCGTCGTCATACAGGCCGAGCGCCGTCGAGCGCGTAAGGTACGTGACGCCCTCGGCCCGGAAGTCCCCGCCGGCGCCCCGCTCGATCGTCCGATGTTGCTCGACGAGCACGACGCGTTCCCCTCGCGCGGCGGCGTCGCGGGCCGGGTAGAAGCCGTCGTGGCCGCTCCCCACGACGAGGAGCTCGACGTGCGCGTTCCGGTGCTCGACGCGGCGGCCGCGAGGTGCATCGCCGCGGAGGCGTCCGACGCCCGAGCGGCTCTGGACCACCATGCCGTCGACGACGTCCACCATGGTCGCGGCGACGATCGGTTCGAACCACGGCTCCGAGATCTCGACGAACGCGTTCGGCTCCTCGGCGCCAGCCGAGAAGACGCCGCGCGGACGCCCGAGGATCGGGCTGCGGAACGGTGCCTCCAAACCGTTGGCGAGGATCGCGCTCGCGACGGTGTCACCCTCGAACGCCGAGACCTCCTCGCCGTCGAACGTGAACGAGATCGGCGCGGCTCGGTCGATCGCGGACCCACCCGACGGCATCCGCCGGGCGGTCACGAGGGACCCTCGCCCCGAGGGGTCGACCGCTCGAACGCATACGTCGCCGTGTCCCGGACCGCGTCGAACCATCGGCGGCAGCCGTGGTCGTGGTACCAGCGCTCGGCGAAGGGGCCTTTCGGGTTGTCGCGCAGGAACAGGAAGTCGGCCCATTCCTCGTCGGACAGCGCCTCCGGGTCCTGCGGGTACGCGATCCCGGCTTGCCCGCCGTAGCGGAACTCGATCTCCTCGCGCGGGCCGCACCACGGGCAGGGGACGAGCAGCACTCAGACCGCCTCCGCCTCGTCGAACGCCCGCACGAGCCGCTTCGGCGCCGTGAGTCGCCACGCCTCGGTGACGAGCTCGCGGAGCTCGTCGGGGTCGGCCGTCCGGATCCGCACGCCGACCCATCCGCTCGGACCCACGTACGGCGGGACGAAGAACGTGTCGGGGTCCATCGCGGTCAACGCCTTCTGCTCGTCGTGCGTCGACTTGATCCACAGGTCCCGCTCGTGCTCGGCGAACATCACGAAGATCTTGTTGCGGACGCGGAACGTCGCGGTCTCCCAAGTCTCCCGCTCCTCGGCATCCGGGAGCTCGAGCGCGATCCGCCGCACCGTCCGGGCCTGCATCAGTGGGCGACCCCCGCGGCGCCGTGCTCGTCGATCAGCGCGCCCGTCATGAATCGCTCGAGCGCGTAGGGCCGCGCCAGGGGTCCTGGCTCGCCCCGGGCCACGAGATCCGCGAACACCCACCCGGAGCCCGGTGTCGCCTTGAACCCGCCCGTGCCCCAGCCGCAGTTCAGGTACAGGTTCTCGATCGGGGTCCTCGATAGGATCGGTGACGCGTCCGGGCACACGTCCACGATCCCGCCCCACGTCCGGAGCAGCTTCGCGTGCGCGAAGACCGGGAACAGCTCGATCGCGGCGGCGAGCTGGTGCTCGATCACGTGGAACGAGCCGCGCTGCGCGTAGCCGTTGTAGGGATCGATCCCCGCGCCCATCACGAGCTCGCCCTTGTCGGCCTGCGACACGTAGACATGCACCGCGTTCGACATCACGACGCAGCCGAGCACCGGCTCGAGCAGGACCGAGACGAGCGCCTGCAGCGGGTGCGACTGCACCGGGAGCCGGAGTCCGACCATCTCGGCGAGGACGCTCGTGTGGCCGGCGGCGACGAGCCCGATCTTGCCGGCCGCGATGTCCCCTCGCGTGGTCCGAACGCCCTCGGCGCGCCCGCCGGCCCCGCGGAGGAACCCCGTCACCTCGCAGTGCTCGACGATGTCGACGCCGAGCTCGCTCGCGCGCGTGGCATACGCCCACGCGACCTTGTCGTGCCTAGCGGTGCCGCCGCGGCGCTGGAGCGTCGCGCCCAGCACGGGATACCGGACGTCCGGCGCGGTGTTGATCATCGGACAGAACGCCTTGACGTCCTCGGGCTCCAGCCACTCGGCGTCGATCCCGCTCAGGCGGTTCGCGTGCAGGCGTCGCATCGAGGACCGGACGTCGCCGAGGGAGTGAGCGAGGTTCAGCACGCCCCGCTGGCTGAACTGGAGGTCGGAGCCCAGATCCTGCTCGAGCCCCTCCCAGAGCTTGAGCGAGTGCTCGTAGATCGCAGAGCTCTCGTCCCACAGGTAGTTCGAGCGGATCACCGTGGTGTTGCGGGCCATGTTGCCGCCGGCCAGCCAGCCCTTCTCGACCACGCAGACGTTCGTGATCCCGTGGTTCCTCGCCAGGTAGTACGCCGTCGACAGGCCGTGCCCCCCGCCACCGACGATCACGACGTCGTAGGCGGGTTTCGGCTCGGCGGCTCGCCAGTAGGTGGGTCCGGCCATGGGGAGATTCTGCACAAGGGCGTGGGCGGCCGCTCCGGACGGGGCGGTAGCATCGCCCGACGGTCGCCCGACGTCACCACGCCGCCCGCTCGAGGAGGAGTCGCCGTCGCCTCGTGGTGTTCGCCGTGGCGGCGGTGGCGCTGGTCGCCGGGGGCATCGGTTACGTCGCCCTCTCGGGCCCATCGATCGTGATCCCGGACGATCCGTGCGCCGATCGGCCGCCGCTCCGCAACGTCGACGGCGTTCGGCTCCAACCCGTCGCGATGCGGGCGTTCCTGCAGGCGCAGCGGGAGGCCGGCGTTCCGATCCCGGTCGTGCAGAGCTATCGATCATGTGCCGAGCAGCGGCGGGCCTGCCGCTCGATCTGCGGCAACCCCGAGGGTTGTCCGGATCTGTGTGCTCCGGCCGGGCTGTCCTGGCACCAGCTCGGCGCCGCGGTCGACATCACGCAGGAAGGCCTGGACGATCCTCGTATCGTTCGCGCGCTCGAGGAGAACGGATGGTGTCAGGCCCTACCGAACAGCGACCCGGGCCATTTCTCCTTCGACGGATGCCACTGACCGAAGGCTCACCAGTGGAAGAGCTCGTCGAGATGCAGGACGATCGGCCACGCGCCGTCGGTCGTGTTCGACAGGACCGTGTAGGTGAAGCGCTGGCTCGGGTCGTGCACGGTCTGGAACGACACGCCGGCGTCGGATCCGTGCAGCTCCACGCGGCCGTCCGAGGGGTGGAGCCAGATCCCCAGGCCGTACCGCGCCGGCTGCGTGGGTGACGGCACGTCGCTCCGGGGATGCACCATGTAGGCGACCACGTCCTTCGACACGATGCGCCCATCGAACAGCGCGGTCCACAGCGATCTGACGTCCGCCGCGGTCGTGTAGATGCCGCCGTCCCCGCTTCCTCGGACCGGCAGATGGAAGATGTTGGTCCTCGAGCCGTCCTCGGCGAGGTAGCCGAGCGCCGCGCGTCCCGGAAGCTCGTCCGAGCGCAGGAACTCCGTGTCCACCATCGCGGCCGGTTCGCACACGCGTTGCTTCACCAGCTCGTGGAACGGTATCCCTGTGGTGCGCTCCGCGATCAGGGCGAGGACCACGTAGCCGCCGTTGCTGTAGGAGAACCGCTCGCCCGGCGGGAACTTCGTCTCGAACCCGTCGAGCACCCGGAGGTACTCCTCGGTGGATCCGAGTTCGTGGACGGGGGCGGGCACCACGTAGGCGTTGGTGTTGCGCTCGATCTCCTCGTCGTAGTAGTCGCCGATACCGGAGCGATGCGCGAGCAGCTGCTCGATGGTCACTGCGTCGTCGATCAGCGGCAGGTCTTCCCCGAGCGTCGAACGGGCCGTGCTCTCGAGCGTCAGCCGCCCCTCGTCGACCAGGCTCATCACCGTCAGGGCGGTCAGACCCTTGGTCCCGCTCGCGATCCCGAAGCGAGTGTCGGTCGTGTTCGCGATCCCGAACCCCCGATGCGCGAACCCGTAGGCCTTCGCGAGCTGGACGTCGTCGCCGCGGTCGACGCGCACGACGCCCGAAAACGCCGTCTGTGAGGCGATCCGGTCGACGGCCCGCTCCAGGTCGCTCATGCCGTGACGACGAGCGGGTTGTCCTTCCGCCGGCCTTCGGTCCCCTTCACCGCCTCATCGTCGCCGTCGCGCAGGGCTTGGAAGAAGCGGATGAGGACGGGTCGGATCTCCTCGCAGGGCTCCACGCGCGGAGTGTCGCCCGAGACGGACGTAACCGGCAACCGCGAGCCGGGCTTGCACTCGGATTGAACGGCGAGTCAAACTGTGGCATGGAGCGCCCAGAGACGCTCGTCTGGGACGCCTACGCCCGAGCGCTCCCCTCGATGCTCGACGCCGTCGGTCGGACGCCGCTCGTTCGACTGTCCCGAGTGGGGCGGGAAGGTCTCAGCCTCCTCGCCAAGATCGAGTGGTACGGGCCGACCGGCTCCACGAAGGACCGGATCTATCGCCACATGATCGAACGGGCGGAGGAGCGCGGCGACCTGAGGCCCGGGATGACGATCGTCGAGTCGACGACCGGCAACGCGGGGATCGCCTGCTCGGCCGTCGCCGCGATCAAGGGCTACGACTGCGTGATCGTGATGCCGCGTGGCATGAGCCTGGAGCGCAAGCGGATGATCGAGGCCTACGGCGCCGAGCTCGTCCTGACGCCCGGCGCGGGGACCGACATCGACCTCGCGATCGCCAAGATGCGTGAGATCGTCGCCACCGATCCCGAGCGCTACTTCGTGCCGGGTGAGTTCGAGAACCCCGACAACCCGGACGCGCAGGCGATCTCGGGGGAGGAGATCTGGCAGCAGTGCGGCGGCCAGGTCGACGCGGTGGTCGCGGCGCAGGGGACGGGTGGGTGGATCACGGGGGTCGCGCGCGCCCTCAAGTCGCACGACCGGGCGATCCGCGCCTACGCGGTCGAGCCGGCCGAGAGCGCGCTGATCTCGGAGCAACGATGGGGTACCCACGGCGTCCCGGGGATCGGCGACGGGATCGTCCCCCACAACCTCGATCTTTCGCTCATGGACGGGATCGTGACCGCTTCCACCCAGGAGGCGCTCGAGATGGCGCACCGGCTCGCCCGCGAGGAGGGCATCCTCGCCGGACCGTCGGGGGGCATCAACGTCGCGTCCGCGCTGAAGGTGGCCGAGAAGCATCCGGAGTTCGCCACGATCGTCACGGCGGTGCCTGACACGGGGCAGCGCTACCTGTCGGGGGAGCTGTTCGGTGAGCGGCCGGACGAACCCGCCTCGCCCGAACGCGATCACTCGGTCGACCCGGCCTCGCGCAGGCAGATCGAGGACAATCGCGCCCGGTTGGAGTTCATCTCGTAGAGTCGCGACCGTGACGACCTACCCCGTGTCCGACGCCGATCGCGAGATCCAGGAGCGCGCTCGCCGGTTCGTGGACGAGGAGCTCATCCCGCTCGAGGTCGAGACCGAGCTGAGCGGGGGGAGGCTCTCGGAGAACGTCCGCGAGAAGCATCACCACATGGCGATCGAGCTCGGGCTGTGGGCCATGAACATGCCGAAGGAGCTCGGCGGCGGCGGGCTGTCGATGTTCCAGCAGGTGCTGGTCTCCGAACAGATCGGGCGGGTGACCAACGGGCTCGGGTGGTGCATCCACACGCCGCCAGCGTGGGCGCCCGACGTCGTCAGCCGCGAGCAGCTCGAGCGATGGATCCTGCCGACGATCCGCGGCGAGCGCCAAGAGTGCTACGCGATCACGGAGGAGGCCGCGGGCTCCGACGTCGACGCGATCCAGGCCACCGCACGGCGTGACGGCGAGGAGTACGTCCTCAACGGGAGGAAGTGGCACGTCACCTCGTTCGGCTCGGCCGATTACGTCTTCTTCCAGGGCAAGATCGAGGGCGGCCCCAACGCCGGCTCGCACGCGATGTTCTTCGTCGACAAGGACACGCCTGGGGTTCGACCGGTTCGCGAGCCCGCGTACACGCACACGCTGATCGACGCCCACACCGAGCTTGGGTTCGAGGACTGCCGTGTCCCGGCCGCCAACCTGATCGGATCCGAAGGGGACGGGCTGAGGTTCGTGTACTCGTGGTTCCGCTACGAGCGTCTGATGATCGCCGCCCGGTGCTGCGGCGCCGCCGAGCGCCTGATCGACGAGGCGACGGCGTTCGCCAAGGATCGGGTGCAGTTCGGCAGACCGATCATCGAGAACCAGGCGATCGCCCACATGCTGGCGGACTCGGTGACCGAGCTGTGGGCCGCGCGGCTGATGACGTATGAGCTCGCCAAGAACATCGACCGCGGCGTCGACCTCAAGGTCCAGCACGCCCAGTGCTCGATGGCCAAGCTGTACGCGAGCGAGATGGCCAATCGGGTCGCCGACCGGGCCGTCCAGATCTTCGGTGGCCGCGGCTACATGCGCGAGAACGTCGCGGAGCGCTTCTGGCGCGAGCTCCGCGTCGACCGGATCTGGGAGGGCACATCCGAGATCCAGCGGAACATCGTGGCGGACCAGCTCGCCAAGCGGGGCGTGCGTATGCTGAGCGGCTGATGGACGTTCGCGGGCTCCTCGACAAAGAGGCATCGTCCTGGGAGGCGCTCATGGCCGCGGTCGGCCGTGTGCCCCAGGATCGCAGGACCGAACCCGGGGTGGTGCCCGGATGGTCCGTCGCCGACCTCGTGTGGCACTGCGGGTATTGGGCCGACGACGCCGCCCGACGGATCGGGTCCATCGCGGCGGGCAAGCCCGACCCCGACGACCCCGAGGCCGTCTGGCAGAAGACGAACGAGGAGGTGGCCGAGCAGTCCAAGGCCATGTCCTGGGACGAGGTCGTCACTCGTTCCGAGGCCGCGAGGGAGAGGATCAGGGCGGTCCTGTCGTCGCTGCCGGAGATCGCGCCCGCCGCCGAGTCCGAGTTCTCGGACGAGACGTTCGAGCACTACGACGAGCACGCCGCCGAGATCGAGCGCTTCGCCGCGGGCCAGATGGGGACCTGAGGGTCGCTACGGGTTCGGCCCCAGGATCGCGTTCCACAGGATCTGCTGCGTCCCCTCGGTCCAGGCCCGGAAGTTCGGGTCGACCGAGAACACGATCGTTCGCCCCGAGCCCATCGGCTCGTCCACGACTGCCGCGGTCCCACCGAGGCGATCGGCACCGGTCGGTAGGCCGGAGACCGCGAAGTCGGGGCTGCCGAAGGCCGGGTAGGTGACCGGCGCCATCCCCCCCACCGGGTTCAGGATGCGGTCGTTCTCGTACATCACCCACGCGAAGTCGCCGACCCCGTCGGCGAGGGGGCTCGATTGGTCCAGCTGCACCCGGATCAGGCTCCCCGGGATCACCGTGTTCGGTTGCTGGAGCTGCGCCGTCGAGATCCCGTAGCGAGTGGCGAGCTCGGCCCCTCCGCGATAGCCGACGTAGCGGCCGCCCTCGTTCACCCAGTCGATGAGCGCTCGCTTGCCGGCCTTGCCGAGCGCCTGGTTGATGGTCGGCACGTACATGTTCGGAACGACGAGGACATCGACGCCCTCGAGCGCGCCCGTCGCAACGTCGGACGGGGTGACCGTGGTCGACGGCAGGTTCCAGCGCTGCGTGAAGAGCCAGCGCAGCCACCCGGCCGACTCGTATGAGGACGTGCTGTTCTCGTATTCGAAGATGCCACGTTCGGGACCTCGGCCGGCAGGGGCGGCGCCGGCGGCTCCGGCTGCAGCGACAGGACCGCGGCTTGCGGGGTCAGCACCTGCCCCGACGAGCCGCCGGGGACGTTCATGAGCAGCGGTTGCTCCAGGCCGAGACGTCGTACGTAATGCTGAAGCCGATGTAGGGGTCCTCGTGCAGCATCGCCTGGATCCACTGCTTCTGTCCCTGGGCCATCGGGATCCAGTAGGTGCCGACCGGCAACGTCGTCGCTTCCCGCGGCCGGAAGTAGGGCTTGAAATCTGGGACCTCGAGCGGCGCCGTCAGCTGGTAGACGTCAACGTCCATCCGCTGGAGGCGCCGCACCAGGCGCTGCGCCTCGCCGGCGTGCTCGGGGTCGTCGGTCCGAAGGAAGTAGTGACGGACCCTCGTGTCTGGCACCTGCTGGAACAGCTTGTGGTTGCGTTCGTACACGGCATTGGGCTCGAGCACGCCGTCGACGCCCTCGTGGTACGCGTCGACCCAGGAGTCGTGCCACTCGGACACGATGTCGTCCTTGTTGAACGCGGCCTGCGAGAGGCAGGTCCAGATCGTCGTGTAGTGCTCGTGGACCCGCTGCTCGATCGGGTCGCCGTTGTGCTTCTCGAACGTCATCCCGGCGGCGTGGAAGCCCTCGGCAGGCACCGTGTCGCCGTAGAAGACGCCGAAGAAGTCGTAGGTCCGGAAGTTGAAGTACGGGATCTTCTGGCGGTCGAACTCGGCCGCCATCGCCGGCCCGTAGAGGTCGTTGATCCAGTGGATCGCCTGGTCGGGGATCTCGTGGTACACGGGGTCGGCGTTCGGCGGAAAGAAGTACGTGTACGTGCCCATCTCGTGCGCGTCGATCGCCAGCTGGGGTGGGTACTGGCGCATGAACTCGATGACCCCGTCGATCTCGGGCTGCGTCGGCGCGAACCAGTCGCGGTTCATGTCGAACCCGTTGACGTTGCGTCGCTGGTCGAGCTCTCGTCCGTCCGGGTTGAGGATCGGAACGATCAGGACGATCGCCTCGTCCAGGATCTGCTCGGCCGCGCAGTCGGTCCGCGCGGCGAGGTCGTAGAGCACCTTGAGGGAGGCGTCCGCGCCGCTCTCCTCGCCGCCGTGCGGGCTCCCGTCCACCCATAGGATCGCCGGGGTCTCATCGGCGAGCTGCTCGGCTTGGGCATCCGGCGTGAGCGGATCACGAAGCTCGGCGATCGCCTCCTGGATCGCGGCGAGGCCGCTCGGCGTCACGTGGCGGGGTCGCCGACGATGGCGTAGTCGAGGTCGCGTCCCTCCACGGATGTGGCGGCCACTCCCGAGACCACCCGGTCGCTCGCGGCGTCGACGGCCTCGATGTAGTCGATGGACTGCGCGCTCGTGACTTCTTGGGAGCCGATCTCGAACGGAGGCGAGAAGACGTCCTCCCCGGTCGGGATCGTCGCGTCGTACACGGGCTGCGTCTGGATCGGGTCGCACGACGCTTGGGCCGTGGCCGTCGTGACGGCGGTCGACGCCGCCGCGATGAGGGCGACGATCGCCGCCAGCACCGGACCGGGACGACGAGCTCGAAGACCCATGATGCGCTCCTTCGGGACTGGGTCTTCACCCTAGGGTCATCGACCCCCGCGCGGTCAAGTCGAGGGACGCGACCCGGAGGCCCTCGACGGCTCGAGCTCGAACCCCAGCTGCTGCGCCGAGACCTCCATGCAGGCTCGGTGCATGCGCTCGGCCGAGACGTCCGAGTCGTTCATGATCACCTGGATCGCGAGCCCGTCGATCAGCGTGGCGAGCCGGAGCGCGAGCTCGCCCGCGTCCTCGCCGGAGGCGAACTCGCCGCTGGACTGGCCTCCGCGGATGAGGTCGGCGAGTTGCGAGCGCCACCGCTGGTCGAGCACCTCGCGGTCCTTGGCCATCTCGGCGTCGCGCAGCGCCCGCACCCACACCTCGATCCACAGCGCCCACTCGTCCAGACGTCCGTATTCGGGCAGGTAGCCGGGCACCGACAGGTCGACCAGTCGGCGAAGCTGGTCCCTCGCCGAGGGGATCCTGCGGATCTCGCGCGAGGTTCGCAGATAGAACTGGTCGTTCGCGAACGTGAGCGCCTCGGCGAGCAGGCGATCCTTCGAGTCGAAGTAGTACAGGATCAGCCCCGGCGAGACGCCCGCCTCCTCGGCGATGTCGGAGATGCGCGTCTCCGCGAGCCCTCGTTCGGTGATGACGCGCGCGGCGGCGTCCAAGATCTCCTGGTGCCGATCCTTGCCCTGCTTGACGGTGCCGGTGCTCACGATTCGCTCCCGTTGAACGCGGGCCAATCCCGGGTCGGTGCCTCGCCGGTGTTTGAACCGGGGTTCAGCAACTCTACGCCCCTGACCTGGCATGTCAACCGCCCGCAGGGGCGACGCTCGCTTGACTGGTCATTCAAACGCATGGGAGGATGAGCCCCGGGCTAACCCGCTCGGCCGGACGGGACAGGAGACGGAACAGCCATGGCGAACGTCTACGACGCGATCGTGATCGGCGGTGGGCACAACGGCTTGACCGCGGGGGCGTACTTCGCCCGCGCCGGCGCGAGGACCGTCGTGCTCGAGGCGCGCAACAAGACGGGCGGGGCGGCGGACACCAGCGCGCCGTTCGCCGACCATCCCGAGATCAACGTGACGACCTACTCGTACGTCATGTCGCTGATGCCGCCCACCGTCATCAAGGAGTTGAACCTCAAGCGACACGGCTACGACGTCACCGCCTTCGGCCCGTACTACCAGGCCTACCCCGACGGACGATCGATCAAGGTCTATGCGGACGACGCGGCCAAGAGCCACGACTCGATCGCACAGTTCTCCAAGAAGGACGCCGAGGTCCTGCCGCAGTGGGAGGCGTGGCTGCAGGAGGTCGCGGACGTCCTCGGTCCACTGCTCCTGCAGAAACCGCCGAAGATCGGCTCGATGGCGTTCGGCGACCTGATCGAGAGTGCACGCGCCGCCTGGAAGATGCGCAACCTCGGCGTCCGCGGCGTCGGTGACGTGACGCGGCTGTTCACGATGAGCATCACGGACCTGCTCGACGACTGGTTCGAGTCCGACGAGATCAAGGGCATGCTCGCGGTCAACGGGATCATCGGGACGTGGGCGGGACCCGACGAGCCCGGCACCGCATACGTGATGCTGCACCACTCCATCGGCGACGTCGGCGACGGGCACCTCGGTTCGTGGGGGTTCCAGCAGGGCGGGATGGGCGCGGTCTCCGATTCGATCCGGCGTTCGGCCGAGTCCTACGGGTGCGAGATCCGTACCGGCGCTCGCGTGCGGAAGGTGCTGACGGCGGGCGGCCGGTTCGCCGGCGTCGTGCTGGAGAACGGCGAGGAGTTGCGGGCGCCGCTCGGGGTGACCTGCATCCACCCGAAGATCGCGTTCCTGGACCTGATCGGCCGCGAGGAGCTGCCCGCCGACTTCGTCTGGGACATCGAGCGATGGCGCACGCGCTCGGGCGTCGTGAAGATCAACGTCGCGATGTCCGAGCTGCCCGACTTCATCGCCGACCCCGGAAGGGAGCAACAGGATCACCACACCGGTTCGGTGGAGCTCTGTTTCACGCCGCAATACGCGGAGGAGGCGTTCCAGGATTCCCATATGGGGCGGAAGGCGTCGGCCCGGCCGTTTGTCGACGGCGTGATCCCCACCACGCTCGACAAGAAGCTGGCCCCCGAGGGCGTTCACGTGTTCTCGATGTTCACGCAATGGGTGCCGGATGACTGGGTGCACGAGCCTCACCGCGACGAGCTCGAGCAGTACGCCGACCGGATCATCGACCTGTACACGGAGCTCGCACCGAACTTCAAGGCCGCGGTGATCGACCGCCAGGTGCTCGGGCCCTACGACATGGAGCAGGAGCTCGGGCTGATCGGGGGCAATATCTTCCACGGGGAGCTCTCGGTCGATCAGCTCTTCCACATGCGTCCGGCGCCGGGCTACGCCGACTACCGAACGCCGATCAGGGGCCTGTACCACGGCTCCTCCGCCACCCACGCGGGCGGCGGCGTCAACGGCATCCCCGGCTGGCAGGCGTATCGTGCGGCCGTGAGAGACCGGGCGGTCAAGAAGCCGCGGTGAAGCCTGCGGGTGAGCGAACCGCGCTCGAGCGGATGCTCGAGGCGCGATCGGTCGCCATCGTCGGCGCCAGCGTGCGCGAGGGCTCGGTCGGCAACCAGAGCGTCGTCGAGCTCGTCGAGGGCGGGTTCGAGGGCGCCATCTACCCGGTCAATCCGAAGTACGACGAGGTGCTCGGTCATCGGGCGTTCGGCTCGTTGGCCGCGATCGGTGAGCCCGTCGACCTGGTCATCCTCGCGGTCTCGAACGCACTGCTCCAGGACCAGCTCCGCCTGGCGGCGGACGCCGGCGCCGGCAGCGCGGTGATCTTCGCGAGCGGGTACGAGGAACCGCGCACGGGCCTACCGCCGCTCACGGAGCGCCTCGCGACGATCGCGCGCGACGCCCGGATGGCCGTGTGCGGCGGGAACTGCATGGGGTTCGCGAACCTGGAGCGGCGGGTTCGAGCGCTCGGCTTCTACGAACCGAAGGACGCGCCCGTCGGCGGCGTGACGTTCCTGTCGCACTCGGGCTCGGCGTTCAGCGCGATGATCCACAACGACCGCGCCCTCGGGCTGAACCTGGCCGTCTCGGCGGGGCAGGAGTTCGTCACGACGATCGCGGACTACCTGCGGTACGCGCTCGGCCTCGGGAGCACGAAGGCGGTCGGGCTGTTCATCGAGACCGTGCGCGACCCGGACGGGTTCCGCGACGCGCTGGCGCTCGCGAACGAGCGCGACGTCCCGGTGGTAGCGCTCAAGGTCGGTCGCCAGGAGCGCACACGCGAACTGGTGGCGGCGCACTCCGGCGCGCTCGCGGGCGAGGACGGCGCCTACGAGGCACTGTTCGATGCGTACGGCGTCGCGCGGGTCGAGAGCCTCGACGAGATGGCGGACACGCTGGCGCTGTTCGCCGCGGGCCGGCGGGCGGGACCCGGAGGATTGGCGAGCGTGCACGACTCGGGCGGCGAGCGTGCGCTGCTCGTCGACGCGGCGGCCTCGGTCGGCGTTCCCCTCGCCGAGATCTCGGTCGAGACGTCGGAATGGATGGCGGCGCTGCTCGACCCGGGCCTACCAGCCGTGAACCCGCTCGACTTCTGGGGAACGGGCACGGACGCGCACGAGATCGTCACCGGGTGCGTGCGCGCGTTGCTGCAGGATCCGGAGGTCGCCGCGCTGGCGTTCTCGGTCGACCTGACCTCGGAGGAGTACCCCGACATGGGGTACATCGCGATGGCGCGCGAGACCTTCTCCGAGACCGACAAGCCCTTCGCGATGCTCTCGAACTTCTCGAGCGGCATCGACCGCAGCGACGCGAAGCTGCTCGACGGCGACGGGATCCCGGTGCTCGAGGGCACGCTCACGGGTCTCGCGGCGTTCAAGCACCTGTTCGGGTACCGGGACTTCCGTGCGCGCCCGCCCGTCGGGGGCGGGTCACCGGTGGCCGACGAGGTCCGGGAGCGCTGGCGCGACCGACTCGCGAGTGGAGAGCCGTTCGACGAGCTCGAGGGGCTGGCGCTGCTCGCCGAGTACGGCGTGCCGGTGATCGAGAGCGTCCGCGCGGATACGCTCCAGGACGCCGTCGAGGCGGCCGAGCGGCTGGGGTTTCCGGTCGCCGTGAAGACGGCGGCGCCCGGCGTGACGCACAAGTCCGATGTCGGCGGGGTGCGCCTAGGGGTGGACGGCTCGCCCTCGCTCGAGGACGCGTACACGGATCTCGAACGAGAACTCGGTCCGCAGGTGACCCTGAGCCGGATGGCGCCGGCGGGGATCGAGATCGCGCTGGGGATGGTGCGGGATCCGCAGTTCGGTCCATTGGTGCTGGTCGGCGCCGGGGGTGTCCTGGTCGAGATCATGAAGGACCGGCGCCTCGCGATGCCGCCGCTGGACGAGGATCGAGCCCGATCCATGGTCGACCGGCTCGAGGTCCGTCCGCTGCTCGACGGCGTTCGGGGCCGACCCACCGCCGACGTCGATGCTCTCTCGAAAGCGATCGTCGCGATCTCGTGGCTCGCGCACGACCTCGCCCCACACCTGGAGGCGCTCGACGCGAACCCGCTGATCTGTGGCCCGAAGGGGTGCGTCGCCGTCGACGCGCTCGTCATCCCCCAGGGCTCGGCGCAGACCTCGACGAGGTTGTAGCCTCGGAACGATCGACCGGCGAGAAAGGGAGGGCGATGACGGTCAAGCCGATCCCCGACCAGTACCACGCCGTCCAGCCCTATCTGCTGGTGGAGGACGCCGAGGGGCTCATCGGGTTCATCAAGGCGACCTTCGGCGCCGAGGAGGCTCTGAGGATGCCCCAGCCCGACGGCCGGATCGGGCACGCGGAGATGCGCGTCGGCGACTCCATCGTCATGCTCGCCGATTCCTCAACGGCCGAGGGCAGCGGCGAACCGATGCCGGCGACGGTCATGACCTACGTCGAGGACGCCGACGCTACATACGGGAAGGCGCTCGAGGCGGGGGCGACGTCCCTCCGCGAGCCGGCGGACCAGTTCTACGGCGACCGGAGCGCCGGCGTCGTGGATCCGTTCGGCAACCACTGGTGGTTCAACACGCATGTCGAGGACGTCTCGCCTGAGGAGGCCGCCCGGCGCGCGCAGGCGCGGCAGGGGTAGCGTCGCACCGGACCGGTGCGACGGTTCCGCACCCGCGGAACGCTAGACGAAGTGGCTCGGGTCCGGCTGCGTCCCCTCGGGCCAGCCCGGGTAGTCGTCGCCAGGGTACTCGGACGGCCTGCCGTAGCACCGGTCGATCGGCGGCAGGGGTCGTGCGTCGGTCCGCGGGTTCCTCCCGAACGCGAACGCGTGCTCGAAGTTGTGGGTGCGTTCGATCCTCTCGGTCAGGTACGGGAGACCCCAGTTGTCCGCGACGAACCGGAGCGGGCTCGAGAACTCGCCCTCGGCTTCGTCGACGTAGCCCTTCCTCGCGTACGGGCTGAGCACGAGCATCGGGACGCGGAACCCGAACCCCAGGTCGTCGACCTCGGGCGGCGGGACGTGGTCGTAGAACCCGCCCCACTCGTCCCACGTGAGGAAGATCGCCGTGTGCTCCCAGTCGTCGTTCTCCATCACCGCGTTGACGATGTCGGTGAGCCAGTTGTGGGCGAAACACGTGCTCTCGGGCGGGTGGTCCGAGAGCTCGAACCGCGGCGTGACCCACGTGACCGCGGGCAGCCTTCCCTCGCGGATGTCCTGCGGCAGGCGTTCGACCGAGCGGATCCGTTCGGGTCTCCACAGGTCGGTGTGGAAGACCCCCTCGATGCCGTTCAGCGCGTTCCAGAAGTACCCGGATTGCCCTGGCTGCGCCGCGTAGTACGCCCAGGAGACGCCGGCGCTCTCCAGTTGTTGGGGAACGGTTTCGAACGTGAAACAAGAGTCGTGCTTGGTGAGGTTCCCTCGCTCGTCCTTCACCAGGACGAACACGTTCTTGCCGACCGCGTCGCACCCCCAGCTCTTGAACGTCCGGCCGTCCGAGAGCTGGCGGGTCTCGATGTTCTCGGGGTTGTCGAGCGCCCCGCCCGACTGTCCCGCCACGAAGAAGAAGTGGTTCGGATAGGACGGGCCGCCGACCGACGCGAAGAAGTTGTCGCACAGCACGTAGTCCTTCGCCCACGACCAGTAGTTGGGGATCGACGTCCGCTCGAACTGCGTGTAGGCCCACGGGTCACCGAACTGCCCGTTGCCGAACCCGTCGTACGCGCCGCCGTTCACGTCGTTCAGGTGCGCCGCCCGGTCGTGGGGGATGTCGCCGGGGAGCCAGTGGGGGCTCGCCGTGAGCGGCACCTCCTGCCCGAACTTGACGCCGACCGTCGCGCCGTCGGCGCCGGGGAACCTGCCGTACAGGTTGTCGAAGCTCCGATTCTCCATCATCACGTAGATCGCGCGCTTGATCGGCCACCGGGTGTCGGTCGCCACGACGGACGCGGTCGCGCCGGGCGCCACCACCGGCTGCTTGCGGCCCCCGCCCGTGCACGCGTACATCGTCGCCCCCGCCAGGGCGAACGCGGATGTGCGCAGGAACGATCGCCGAGAGAACAGCGGCGATTCGTCGTGTCCGAGACGCTCGTAGCTCGAACGCTCCTCGGGCGGTGGGGGGGAGGCTCCGTGCACGGTTGCCCAAGCTATCAAGCAACCCCGCGAACGATATCCTTCTGCGACCCTCAGACCCCATGCATCAGCACAGGTTCTCCACCACGTTATCGGGCGCGTTCGCCACCACGTTGTCGGGCGCGTTCTCTGGCGCGTTCACATGCGTGTGCGTCACGCTCGCGCTCGCCGCGTGCACCGGTGACGCCGAGCCCGACGCGCCGTCCACGACGCCTCCGGTCACGGCGATCTCGGGGACGGGTCCGACCGCCTCACCCACGCCGCCCGCGCTCCCGGACGAGCCGCCCGCCACGCGGGGGCCGGTCGCCCCGGATTGCGTTCACGGGTGGATGACGCCGCCCCCGGACGCGCATCGCTACGCGGAACCGATCAGGGTGATCCGTCGGGCAACGGGTGTCGAGGGTCCGCTCGAGGTGGTGGACCTGCGCTTCTTCGAGGGCCCGGAGTCGCCGCCTTCGGACAAGGGCTACCTCCTGGACGTCCGCCGCTGGTACGTCAGGGCGTTCGCGAAGCACGACCTCGCGTTCCAGGGACGGTTCCTGGTCGAGTCCCGAGAGTTCGGGACCGGTCTGGTCGCGGTCGCCCCCTACGACACGAACGGGTTCCGGTCGCCGGACTGGATCGGGTTCGAGTTCGACACCGGCGACCCCGAGACGCGTGTCTATCCGGACCTGCCGGGAACCTGGGCCGGCGTGCCCTACGACTTCGTACGCGGGGGTGCGGGGCTGCAGATCCCGGGGTTGCCCGACGAGGTGGTCGGCTGCCTGTCGGCGACCTGACCTCGGGCGCCCACCTCGAGGGTGCGTCCCCGCCGATCAACCGCCGGCGAGCACCGCCGCGCCCACCGCCCCCGACAGGTCGCCGAACTCGCTCGAGAGCATCGCGGGGGGCCGGTCGGGCACGAACAACAGCGGTTGCATCTCGTCGCGGATCCGTTCGATGAAGGGCGGGCCCAACCGGTCTGCGAGCCCGCCGCCGATGACGATCGCCTCGAGCGCGAGCAGGTTCTGCACCGACGCGAGGCCCGTGGCCAACGCCCCCACGGCGCCGTCGATCAGTTCCTGGGCGAGCTTGTCACCCTCCTCGAGCGCCTCCGCGATCACGCCGCTGGACATCCGAGTTCGGCCCTTCTTCTCCATGATCTTGAACAGGCTGGTCTTGCGCCCCCCCTCGTGGAGCTCGCGCGCGTAGGCCTCCATCCGGCCCCGACCGGCGTAGGCCTCCAGGTGTCCCTTCCGTCCGTCCGAGCACACGCGGCCTCCGGGCTTGACGATGATGTGGCCGATCTCGGCCGCTGCGCCCTGCCCCCTGTAGGGCTCACCGTGCAGGATCAGACCACCCCCAACGCCGGTTCCGACCCACACGCCCAGGAGATCGTGGAAGCGGCGACCGGCGCCGCGCTTCCATTCGCCGAGGATCGCCACCCGCACGTCGTTGTCGATCTTGACCGGTGCGCCGACCAGGCCCGCGGAGACCATCGAGCCGAGCGGGACCGGTTCGGCGGTCTGGAATCCCGGGAGGTTGGGCGAGCTCGAGACCGTCCCGGCCTCCGGATCGATCGTCCCGGGCGCCCCGATCCCGACGCCTCGGACCTCGGACCTATGCACCTCCGCCTCCGCGAGCGCCGCGTCGCTCGCCGCCACGATCGCGGCTGCCACGTCACGCTCGCCGCTTTGGGGGGTGGCGAGCCGGAACGTCCCGATGATCGCTTGATCGCGGACCGCGGCGGCTTGGATCTTGGTCCCGCCGATGTCGATCCCGATCGTGACGTCGCCCATGGGTCCTCCTTCGACCGGTGACGGCGACCGATGCGGCCGGCGGATCCGCCACGGCCGGCGACCACTACGCCGAAGTATCGGTCAGGACGGCCATCCCGTATAGGCCTCGTGGCCGCGCTTGCGGAGCTCGTTGCCGATGACCGTCCGGTGGATCTCGGAGGTTCCTTCCCAGATGCGGTCGACGCGGAGCTCTCGCCACATCCGTTCGACCGGATGCTCGCGCATATAGCCGCGGCCCCCGTGGATCTGGACCGCGGCGTCGGCCACGCGGCCGGCCGTCTCCGAACACACGAGCTTGACGGCCGACGCGAGCGCGTGGAGCTCCTTGCGATCGGTGCCGCCGCGGGCCGCCTGCCAGCCGACGCGATACAGCATCGATCTCGCCGCCATGATCTGCGCGGCCATGTCCGCCAGCATGAACTCGACGGCCTGGAACGCCACGATGGGCTCTGCGAACTGGACCCGTTCCTTCGCGAAGGCAAGCGAGAGGTCGAGGGCTCGGGTGGCCGCGCCCATCGTGCGGGCGCCGATCATGATCCGCTCCTCGACGAACCAGTCCTTCGTGAGCTCGTAGCCGGCGCCCACCCCACCCAGCACCGCGTCGAGCCCGACGCGGACACCCTCGAACGAGAAGATCGGATGCTCGAACACGAACGTGTGCGAGTACTTCGGCGTCCGGACGAGCCGGACGCCGGGCAGGTCCTTGTCGACCAGGAACACGGTCGGCTTGGCCGGGTCGCCGTCCACGTGGGCGTGCACGAGGAAGAAATCGGCGACGTCGCCCGACGTGACGTGCCACTTCGTGCCATCGATCACCCAGGCGTCGCCGTCGCGCCGAGCCGAGGTACGGACCATCGATGGATCCGAACCGGCGTGCTCCTCAGTGATCGCGTACGCGTCACGCCGCTCCCCCCGGCACGCCGGGAGGAGGTACCGCGCCTTCTGGTCCGGGGTGGCGTCGGCGAGTGGGATCGACGGCCGCCACGCGATGTCCCAGAGCCCGCCGGTGGCCTTGCCCCATTGCTCCTCGATCAGGATCTGTTGGAACAGGTCGAAGCCCTGACCGCCGTCGTCCGTCGCGTGGTTGATCGCGTTGAAGCCCGCGTCGAGGACCGCCTGCTTCGCGTTCGCGGAGCTCTCCGCGCCGAGCCCATCGTGCTCCTCGCACTCGAGTTCGAGGGGGATCAGCACCCGTTCGGTGAAGCTCCGGGCTCGAGCGCTGAGCTCGAGATCCTCGCGCGTGAGGCGGATGTCCATCGGCCGGGGCGAGCCTAACGGACGCGCTCGCGCCGCGCCGGTCCGCTCACGTCGCGGGCGGGCAGGTCGTCCCACGGATCGCGAGGGTCTCGCGTTCGAGACCGACGTCCTTCCATCCGACCGCAAGCAGCGTCCCGTCGGGGAGGGCGTCGACGGCCGAGAGGGCATCCGACCCCGCGACCGATGGTCCTTCGACCGGCACCCATCCGCGATCGCTGTACCGGTAGACGGCCGCGCGGGTGGTCCCGAGCTCCTTCGACGGACGTGACCCCACCGCCCAGATGTCCAGACCGTCGATCGCCGCGACGTCGACGAGCTCGGCATCGCCCCGGGCGATCGGGGTCTCTGTCCACGTCTGGCCGTCGAAGCGTTGGATCGGAGCGCCCACGGCCCACACCTCGCTGGTCGCGAACGCCTCGATCGCGTTCACCGTCCCGCGGATCTCGGTCGGGCTCTGGCTCCACGCCTCTCCGTCGAACCGCAGGATCAACGGAAGGAAGTGGTGGTAGCCGACCGCCCACAGGTCGGTGGGTGAGAACCCGTCGATGTCGACGAGCGCGGACTTGCCGCCGCCAGCCGCGCGCCCCAGCTCGACCTCGGTCCACGCCACCCCGTCCCAGTGCAGGACGAGCGCCCGCTCCAACGAAGCGGCCGGGTCGCCGACGGATCCGACGGCCCACACGTCCGCGGGTGAGATCGCGGCGACGCCGTTCAGCACACCGTCGATCTCGGACGGGAGCTCGACGTCGGACCATGCGGCCCCGTCGTAGTGCAGGACCAGCGGCTGCTCTCCGGACCCGCTCGAGGTCCGTCCGACGGCCCAGACGTCGTTCGGCTCGGAGGCGTCGACGGCGCGGAGCTCGTTCAAGGTGGTCCCCGGGCTCGGCCCGGCGACCGCCACCCACCGATCGCCGTCCCACCGGTGGATCGCCACCGCCGTCGGGATCTCGGGCTCGCCGAGCCCGCCGACGGCCCACGCCTCGGCCGAGGTGACGGCCGCGACCCCCAGCAGGGTGGTCGACGCCTCGCCCGGGTCCGCCCCCCGAACGACGTCCCAGGTGGGGAGGCAGGTCGGGGTCGTCGGGGAAACCGACGGTCCGGTGGCGGAGGGCGGCGTGACGACGTCGTCGGGGCCACCGGCCGCGTAGAGGATCGCCGAGCCGATCGCGAAGGTCGCCGCGGCCGCGACCGAGGCGTTCACCAGGCCTCGCCGTTGGAGGCCGTTCACGGCCGTCGCACGCTGTTCACACCGTCGGGACGCCCGCGGGCGCACCCCGGTTCCCGAGCGCCGGGCCGCGATGCCCGCCATTGCGCGGCACATCGCGCGCCCGGTACCCTCCCGCTTCCGTGGGCGTGTTCGAACGCGACGTCGTCATCATCGGGGGAGGCCACAACGGCCTCGCCTGCGCAGCGTACCTTGCGAAGGCCGGCCTGGACGTGCTCGTCCTGGAGAAACGCGGCGTCGTCGGAGGCGCCGCGGCGACCGAGGAGCCGTGGCCCGGCTACCGGGTCTCGAGCGCGTCGTACGTCGTGTCCCTGATGCCCCCGCAGGTGGTGCGCGAGCTCGACCTGAAGCGATACGGGTACGAGGTCTCGATCATCGCGCCCGACTATTTCGTGCCGTTCCCGGACGGGACCTCGCTCACGCTGTGGGGTGATGTCGAGCGCGACGCCGCCGCGATCGGTCGTTTCAGCGAGCGAGACGCGGCCGCCTACGTGGCGTTCGACCGCTACTTCGATCGTGTCGCGCGCTTGCTGAAGGATCTGCTGTTCGTCGTGCCGCCGAACATGAACCTGCGCGATCTCCCGAAATGGGCGGCCACGGCCGGGCGCTTCCGCAAGTGGAGCGGTCGCGATCTCCACGAGACCGTACGGCTGTTCACGATGAGCGCGGCGGACTTCCTCGACGAGTGGTTCGAGGACGAACGGGTCAA
>DAIOFZ010000003.1:0-40885 GCA_036745475.1 Actinomycetota bacterium
GATGATCTTGCCGTTGCCGGTCGCGCGGCCAGGACCCTGCACGGAGGAGGGGTTCACCGCCACAACCTGGACGTCGAGTGACCCCGCGAGCGCAAAGACGCGTCGTTCGGCCACGCGCTTGGAACGCTCGTAGGTGGAGAGGTACGAGCCTCGATGCGGCGAGTCCTCTCGACCTACCGTGTGCCGGGGCTCGCCGATCGCCGACGAGGACGATGTGTGCACGACGCGTCCGACGCCGGCGGCGGCGGCGGCGCGGACCACCGTCGCCGAGCCCTCGACGTTGGTGCGGACCATGTCGGTCGGATCCCGCAGGCACGTCGCATTGACGCCCGCGACGTGGAAGACGGTCGAGCAACCCCGCATCGCCTCGGTCAGTGGTCCGAGATCCAGCACGTCGCCCCGGACCGCCTGGGCACCGAGCGCGGCGACGGCGTCCTCGGAGGCGTTGGACCGCGCCAGTGCGCGGACGCTTCGACCGTCGGCGACGAGGCGACGCAGGAGGGCCCGCCCGACGACACCGGTCCCACCGGTGACCAGGACCGGTTGGGTCACGCGGCCGGATCGCGGCCCGAGGTGATCGAGCCGCGGAACCGCACGACGTACTCGAGGCCGGAGAGCACGGTGATGACGGCCGCGGCGATCATCGCCCACTGATCCAGGTACAGCGGGCCGATCGGTTCGCCGGGGCGCAGGATCGCGAGGAAGATCGCCAGGAACTGCACGTTGGCCTTCGCCTTGCCCCAGACCGACGGCCGGACGAGGTCGCCGGTCGACGCGACCGCGCCCTTCAGCCCGATGATCAGGATCTCGCGGCCGATGATGATCACGGCGATCCACGGCGACACCCGTCCGACCACGAGCAGGCCGACCAGCGCTCCCGCGACCAGCATCTTGTCCGCCGTCGTGTCGAGGAAGTTGCCGAACACGCTCGTCTGAGCCCAGCGGCGGGCCAGCAGGCCGTCGAAGAAGTCGGTGAGCGCTGCGACCCCGAACAGCACCGCGGCGACGGTGAACGCCGTCTCGTTCTCCGGTCCGGCGAGGATCAGCGCGAGGATCACCGGGACGAGCGCCACCCGAGCCCACGTCACGACCTTGAGGAACGCTGCGGCGCGGAGGTCGGCGGTCGTGGTCACGGCTTCGGCGGCATCGTAGCAGCGCGCCTCCCGGCGAACGGCCGAGGGGCCGAGCGGGCGATCTCGTCCCTGATCCGTGCTTCGGGGTCGCGGATCCGGAGACGGTTGTGGTCACCGCGCCTCCCGTCGTAGCCGTGACTGACTAGGCTGCACTGCATGGGCACGCCGACGATCCTCACGGTCGACGACTACGAGTCGCTCGCGAGACAGGTCCTGCCGGGCGACGTCTTCGACTACTTCGCCGGCGGCGCGGGGGACGAGTGGACCCTGGCCGAGAACCGCCGCGCGTTCGAGCGCTGGGTGATCCGGCCCCGGATGCTGACCGGTGCCTGGCCGGTCGATCCCTCCATCCGGATCCTCGGGACCGACATCGCGTTCCCCGTGCTCGTCGCGCCCTGGGCCTACCAGCGGCGGGCGCACGCCGACGGCGAGCTCGCGACCGCCCGCGCGGCCGCTCGGACCGGCACGATCATGGTGGTCTCGACCACCACCGTCGATTACCTCGAGGAGATCGCGGCCGCTTCGGACGCCCCGAAGTGGTGGCAGCTCTACGTGTTCACCGATCGTGGTGCGACGGTCGAGATGCTGCACCGGGCGCAAGCCGGGGGGTTCGCCGCCGTGTGCCTCACCGTCGACTTCCCCGCCAGTGGCCTGCGCCATCGCGATACGCGGAGCGGGTTCGACATGCCGATCGGCCTGCCGGCCGACGACCTCGTGTTCGCGCCCGATCTCACGTGGGACGACCTCTCCTGGATCCGCGGCGCCGCCCCGCTGCCGTTGCTCGTGAAGGGCATCATGACGGGCGAGGACGCTCGGATCGCCGTGGACGTGGGCCTCGATGGGATCGTCGTGTCGAACCACGGCGGCCGTCAGCTCGACTCGGTCCACGCGCCGATCGCCGTGCTCCCCGAGATCGTGGAGGCCGTCGAGGGTCGCGTGCCGGTCCTGGTCGACGGCGGATTCCGACGCGGGACGGACGTCTTCAAGGCGCTCGCGCTCGGCGCCGACGCCGTGCTGGTCGGGCGTCCCACGTGCTGGGGCCTCGCGGCTGCGGGGGAGGACGGCGTGGTCGACGTCCTCCGCATCCTGCGGGCCGAGCTCGAGAACACGATGGTCCTTGCCGGCACGCGTTCGGTCGCGGACATCTCTGAGAGGTACGTCGAGCGCGCGTGACGGGGTTCGAGGTCGTCTGCCAGCATGGCGTCCGAATGACCCGCATCGACCTGCACACGCATTCGAGCCACTCCGACGGGACGTTCCAGCCCGCCGAGGTGATCCGCCTCGGCGCCGAGCGCAACCTGGACGTGGTCGCGCTGACCGACCACGACACGACGGACGGCCTGCCCGAGGCGCTCGCCGCCGGGCTCGAGGTCGGCGTCGAGGTCGTGCCCGGCGTCGAATTCTCCGCCGAGTACCTGCGGACGAGCGTGCACATGCTCTGCTACTGGATGGACGCCGCCGACACCGCGCTGCAGCTCGAGCTCCGGCGGCTGCGGGAGGACCGCCTCCGGCGAGGCGAGCTGATGGTCGGCGAGCTCCGCGCGCTCGGGTTGCCGATCGCGTTCGAACGCGTCCGCGAGATCGCCGGGGACGCCGCGATCGTCCGCCCGCACATCGCGCAGGCGATGGTCGAGGCGGGCATCGTCGAGACCGAGAAGGAGGCATTCGAGCGCTACATCGGTGACGGCGGGCCGGCGCACGTCGCCAAGCACGCGCTCGACCCGGTCGACGCCGTGGCCCTCATCGAGGGGGCGGGCGGGGTGTGCGCGCTGGCGCACCCGGGGATGTGGGGCGATCAGAGCTCGGTGCCGGACGAGCTGATCGAGCGCATGGCGGTGGCCGGCATGCGGGGTCTCGAGGTCGACCACCCCGACCACACCTCCGAGGCTCGCGAACGTTACCGCGCGCTGGCCGACCGGCTCGGCCTGATCGCGATCGGCGGCTCGGACTGCCACGGGACGCGGTACGACCCCGTCCGGCTGGGGAGCTCGCTCTGCGATCCGGACGCGTTCGTCGCGCTGCGCGCCGCGGCGTTCCTCGGATCGCACGCGGGACCCACCCCGTAGCGATCGATGGCCGGTAAGCGGATCCTCGTCGTCGGCGCCGGGTTCGCCGGGCTCTACGCGGCCCTGCATCTGCGCCGAGCCGTCGACCTCGGTCACCGGGTGACGGTCGTCAACCCCGAGAACTTCATGCAGTACCACCCGTTCCTGCCCGAGGTCGCGTCGGGCACGATCGATCCGCGGGCGGTGGTCGTCCCGCTCCGGCGCGTGCTCCGTCACTGCGAGGTCGTGATCGGCGAGGTGGAACGCGTCGACCATGGCGATCGGGCTGCGCATGTCCGACTCGCCGACGGCCGGCAGGTGACGCTCAGCTACGACGTGGTGGTGCTCGCGCCCGGCTCGTGGGCGCGCGTGCTCCCCATCCCCGGGCTGGCCGCGCACGGGGTCGGGTTCAAGACGGTCCAGGAGGCGATCTGGCTGCGCAACCACGTGCTCTCGCGGCTCGACCTCGCTGCGGCGAGCGACGACGCGCTACGCCGGCGGGACGCGCTCACGTTCGTGTTCGTCGGCGGGGGGTACGCGGGGGTCGAGGCGCTCGGCGAGCTCGAGGACCTGACCCGCGACGCGATCGGCAGCTACCCGAGCCTGCGACCCGACCAGATGCGGTGGGTCCTGGTCGAGGCCACCGGCTCGATCCTGCCCGAGATCGGTCGGGGCCTCGCCGACTACGCGATCGAGCGCCTGCGGGAGCGGGGGATCGAGGTCCTGCTGAACACGCGGCTCGACTCCGCGGAGGACGGGGTGCTCCGCCTGTCCGACGGGCAGTCGTTCCAGGCCCAGACGCTCGTGTGGACCGCCGGCGTCAAGCCGTCACCGCTCGCGGCCGAGTCCGGCTTCCCGGTCGACGAGACGGGCCGGATCCGGACCGACACGTTCCTGCGCGTCGAGGGCGTCGAGGACGCGTGGGCGGCCGGCGACTCGGCCGCGGTGCCCGATCTCCTGGGTGGGGGGGTGATGCCGCCCACCGCGCAGCACGGGATGCGGCAGGGAAAGCGGCTCGGGAGCAACGTCGCGGCGGTGGTGGAGGGGCGCCCGCCCGAACGGTTCGGCTACCGGGGTATCGGCGCCGTCGTCTCGCTCGGCCGGTACAAGGGCGTGGCGACGATCCGGGGCGTTCGGCTCCGCGGGTTCCCGGCGTGGTTCGCCCACCGCTCGTACCACCTGTACGCGATGCCGACGCTCGGCAGGAAGGTCAAGATCGCGGCCGACTGGACGGTCGCGCTCCTGTTCCCCCGCGATCTCGCCCAGCTCGGCTCGTTGGAGCACCCACGCGAGCCGTTCAAGCGCGCCGCCGGGGCGCGGCCTACGGACCCTGGCGATTGACCTCGGCGGCGGCCGAGAGGGCCGAGTGGCTCCGTTCGAGGTCGGGAAGCTCGTGACCCGAGGTTAGCTCGTGCACGGCCCAGTTGGTCAGATCGCGGATCGAGATGATCCCCGCGAGCTCGCCGCCCTGCACAACGGGCAGGTGACGGATCTTCAGCCGAGCCATGTGGTCGGCCGCCTCGGCGATGTCGGTCTTCGGGTCGACCGTGTCCAGGTCGGTCGACATGCGATCGGACACCCTCGTCGACTTCGGGTCGCCCCCCTCGGCGACCAGGTTGACGAGGTCGCGTTCGGTCACGATGCCGGCGAGGGCGTCGCCGTCCATGACGATGACCGAGGAGATCCCGTGCTCGCGCAGCACGGTCGCCACCTGCTCGAACGTATCCGAGGGCGAGGTGGTCTTCACGTCGGTGTGCATGATGTCGCGGACCTGCATCGCGGCTACCTCCGGTCGGGGGAGACAGCCTACCCCCTGCCCGTTCAGAGCGGCCAGCGCCACCCGAACGGCGCGGGCGCCGGCCTCAGTGGTCCGAACGCCCGCTGAAATTGAACGACCTGACCTTGAGCGCGGGGACGCGGCTGGCGGAGAAGAAGAACTCGCTCGCGAGCTCGGTCTCGCGCCCGATCAGCTCGGTTTCGGTCAGCGCCTCCAGGATCGACTGTGTGAACCGCAGGTTCTTGACCGGGTGGGCGATACGGCCGTCCCGGATCAGGAACGTCCCGTCGCGCGTCATCCCGGTGATCGTCGACTCGACCGGGTGGACCACGTTCGTGTAGTGGAACCGCGTCACGAGCAGGCCGTGTTCGGTCGAGGCGATCATCTGGTCGACGTCGGCCTCGCCCGGAGTCATGAACAGGTTCAGCGGGAACGGGCCCTCGGGGTTCGGCGGAGGGAGGGCATGGCCGGTCGTCGCGGTGCCCGCCTGCTTGGCCGTGCGGAGGTCGTAGACGCCGGAGCGGAACACCCCGTCCTCGATCAGGTCGACGCGCGACCGCGGCACGCCCTCGAAGTCGAACGGCAGGCCGAGGGTCCCATCCGACAAGGCGTCGTCGTAGATCTGCACGATGGGCGCCGCCACCTGCTTCCCCTGTTTGCCGGAGAGGCACGATCGCCCCTCGAACAGCGACCGTCCGCCGAAGCCGATCCACGCGAGGAAGCCGACGAGCGTCGAGACGGCGGCGGGCTCCAGGATCACGGTGTAGCGGCCGGGTTCGAGGTCGAGGGGCGACCGCGAGGCGACCGCCTTGTCCGCGGCCCGCTTTCCCACCGCCGCGGGGTCGAGCTCGTTCCGTCCGGCCGCGAACACCTCCGCGAAGCCGCTCCCGCCGTCCGGGCCGGTCACGACCGTCGTCACAGAGGCCTGCGACGACGGCGCCCAGCAGAACTGGCCCTCGGTGTTCGCGACCGAGACCTCGCTGGCGAGCGTCTCGTACGCGCCGGCGGCCGTGAACCCCTCGGGGCATCTCGCGACGAGCTCGGCGACGGCCTCGGCCCGTTCGGAGGGCGTGGTCTCGGCCGTGGGCTCGTCGAACGCCTGCGGCTCAGGGGTCGGCGCGGGCGGCGCGAGCCCCGGGAAGAGCGGGTCGGGCGCGACCACGTTCGCCATCTCGAGCGCGCTCTCGGAGGCCCGCAGCGCCCCCTCGGGCGAGAAGTCGTTCGTGGACGTGACGCCGATGCGCCCCTCGGACACGACGCGGACGCGGATCCCCGTGTCCTCGCGATGCGTGCTCTGATGGATCGAGCTCGAGGCGAACCGCGTGAGCCCTCCCCACTCGTGCATGAACAGGACCTCCACACCGTCCGCGCGCGGCAGGTTCAGGGCCCCGTCGGCGATGCGGCGGACCTCGTCCGGCCCGATGAGACCCGTCTTCATCCCGCCCGATCGCATCAGCCGCGCACCCCGAGCTGCACGCCCCGGAACCTCGAGGGCGAGGCGCCGTGCCCTACCCGGGCGACCTGGCCGGGCTGCCCCTTCCCGCAGTTCGGCGTTCCCCACAGGGTCCAATCCTCGCGACCGCCGACCGCGTCGCACGAGCCCCAGAACTCCGTGGTGATGCCGGTGTAGTTGGGGTTGCGATACATGGTCGTGAGCCGGCCCTTCTCGATCCGCCAGCCGATCTCGCACCCGAACTGGAAGTTCACACGATGATCGTCGATCGACCAGGACGTGTTCGTCGACATCAACACCCCGTCGTGGGTGTCGCCGATGATGTCCGCGAGCGAGCCCTCGCGCGGCTCGATCGAGATGTTCGTCATGCGGATCAACGGGTAATGGGCCCACCCGTCCGCCCGCATCGCTCCGGACGACGTGAGCCCGAGGACGCTCGCCGTCTCCCGGCTCGAGATGAAGTTCTCGAACACGCCGTCGACCAGGATCGGCACCCGCTGCGCCGGGACGCCCTCGTCGTCCCATCCGAACGACCCGAGCCCGCCCGGCAGCGACGCGTCGGCCGTGATCGAGACCAACGGGCTCGCGTATCGGAGGGTGCCGCGGTCCTCGGGTCGGACGAACGAGGACCCCGCGTAGGCCTCCTCCATCCCGAGCACGCGGTCGAGCTCGACGGGATGTCCGATCGACTCGTGGATCTGGAGCTCCACCTGCCCCGAGTCGAGCACCAGGGTCGTGACCTCGCTCGGGCAGTCCTCGGCCGAGAGCAGCTCGACGGCCTCGGTCGCGGTCCGCTCGGCCTCCTCGACCAGGCCGAGCGTCAGGATGTGCTCCCAGCCGGCGGCCGAGATGTGGCCGCGGAACGAGTTCGGGAACGAGCGGCGCTGGAGCTCGCCGTCGCCCAGCGCCGTCGCCTCGATCCCCGCCCCCGACTGGACGGTCGTCTGTTCGATCGCCGTGCCCTCGCTCGTCGCGAGGAACGTGCGACGGCGGAACAGGTCGATCCCGCCCTCGGCGAACGCCAGCCCCTGGATCGATTGCATCCGGCGCGTCGCCTCCATCAGCATCGCGACCTTCTCCTCGAGCGGGATGTTGAACGGGTCCACCTGCAACGGGGAGTGCCAGGTGCCGGTCACGGGTTCGATGGGAGCCAGGACGACGGGCTCCATCGGGAGTCGGGCCGCGGCCCTCGCGATCTCGACCGCGAGCCGGGCGGTGCGATCGATCTCCTCCGGCTCCTGGCGGGCGGTGGCGGCGAACCCCCAGTACCCGTTCACGAGGACGCGGATCCCGAGACCCTCCGAGGTCGACCGGTCGATCCCCTCCATCTCCTGGTTCCGGACGGTGATCGACTCCGTCTCGTCGGCCACGACGCGGCCGTCGGCATAGTCCGCGCCGGCGGCCTTTGCCGCCTCGACGGCCTGCCTCGCGACGTCGAGCATCCGATCGAACCTCCAGGGGAGCGACGATTGGGCCGGGAAAGACTACCCCGAGGGCGGGAGGTTGCGTTCCGAGGCACGGGGGGCCGTCTGAGAAGATGCGCGCGGCTCCGGGGCGGCCGTTGCCAACGTAGAGCGGCCACGGGACGAGCCGAGGGACCAGCCAAGGGACAGCCAGGGGACGAGCCAAAGACGAGGAGGCGAGGGGATGACGATCGTGCGGTTCGACGACGCTCCGGTGTTCGATCTGTCGGGCGTTCGGATCCGGGGATTCGCGTCGCCGGCTCGCGGGGCGGCCGAGACGATGACCTACCGGGTCGAGCTCGCCGGAGGACAGCGTGTCCCCGACCACACGCACGACCACGAGGAGGTCTCCCAGCTCCTCTCGGGCCGCTGGACCGTGACGATCGACGGCGAGGACTCGGAGCTACGGCCCGGCGACACGGCGGTGATCCCGGCCGGCGTCGTCCACGCATCGTGCACGCTCGAGGGGGACGAGGCCGTGATCCTCACGTCGATGCCGGTCGGGACGCTGCTGATCCGGGGCGACGGGGAACGTGTTGCGCCGCCCTGGAGCGAGTGAAGGCATGCCGACCTACGTCTCGAACGTCACGCTGTTCGACGGCCGGTCCGTTAGGCGCGGAGCCGGCGTGCTCGTCGCGGACGGTCGCGTCGAATGGGTCGGTTCGCACGCTCGCTCCACGCGTTCGGCGCGAGCGGCCGACGAGATCGACGGACGAGACAAGACGTTGACGCCGGGGTTGATCGACTGCCACGTCCATCTGTGCTTCGACGGGAGCGCCGACTTCGCGGGCGAGGCGCGCGAGATGACGACCGACGCCGCCGCGACCGTCAAGGCCGTGCGCAACGCAGCCCGGACGCTGGACCACGGCGTGACGACGGTGCGGGACATGGGAGGGCGCGGCGATTCGGTCATCCAGGTCGCGAGGGGGGTCGAACGCGGCCTGCTCGTCGGTCCGAGGATCCTGGCGGCCGGCCGCGCGCTGACGATCACGGGCGGCCACGGGCACCAGATCGGGTTCGCGCGCGAGGTCGACGGGCCGGAGGGGCTCCGGCGCGCGGTGCGCGAGGAGATCCGTGCCGGCGCGACGGCGATCAAGCTGGTCGCGACGGGTGGCGTGCTCACCCCGGGGATCACCCACGACTTCACGGCGTTCACCCAGGAGGAGCTCGACGCCGCCGTCGACGAGGCGCGCTCGTGGGGCCGCGTGGTCGGCGCGCACGCGATCGGGCCCGAGGGGATCGTCCGGGCGGTCCGTGCCGGCGTGGACTCGATCGAACACGGATCGATGCTGTCGGGGGAGGGCGCCCGGCTGATGAAGGAGCTCGGGACGTTCCACGTCCCTACGATCTCGGCGATCCGCGGGATCGTCGACCACGCCGACGAAGTGCCGGCGTACGCGGTCGAGAAGGCGACCGAGCTCGTCGAGCTCGCCCGCGAGGGGTTCCGGCGCTCGCTCAGAGGCGGCGTTCGGGTCGCGTGTGGGACCGACGCCGGGACGCCGTTCAACCCGCACGGGAACACGCTCGTCGAGATCGTTCGCATGGTCGAGTGGGGGATGACCCCGCTGCAGGCGATGCGCTCGGCGACCTCGAACGCGGCCGCGCTGCTCCGGCTCGCCGACGTCGGCGTGGTCGCGGAGGGCGCCGAGGCGGATCTCGTGCTGTTCGGGTCGAACCCGATCGAGGACATCCGGGCGGTGCTCGAGCCCGCGTTCGTGATCCAGGGCGGCGTGCTCGTCGCCCGCCCGAGGCCCTAGGAGCCAGAGGGGGTCACCCCTAGGTTTTGTCACTCCCCGCTCCTACGCTGCCGGGGACAAGGAGGAGCGGATGGCCCAGCTCGGTTACGCGATGCTCGGACTCGTGCTCGGCGCGGCGCTCGGGGCGGTGGTACTGGGGACGTGGCGGAGGGCATCGTCGACGCCGTCGACGCGGGTGGAGGCACGGCTCGAGGTGCAGGCGGCGGAGCTCCGCCGGCTCGCCGACGCCGCTGCCGCCCGTGAGGGCTCGGCCGAACACCTGCGTTCGGATCTCGCGGGCGCCCGGCGCGTGCTCGAGGCGCTCGCCCTGCGCGAGGACGAGCGGCGCGAACGCGACGCGGAGTCCTGGGAGATCGTCCGCCGGCTCTCGACCGTGCTCGTCGGCAGCGCCTCCAAGGGCCGGGCGGGCGAGAACGTGCTCCGCGAGCACCTCGGGCAGCTCCCACCGGGCATGCTCGTCACGGACCTGCGCGTGAACGGCCGCGTGGTCGAGTTCGGGCTGCTGCTTCCCGACGGCCGGCGGCTGCCGGTCGACTCCAAGTGGTCCGCGGTGGCCGAGCTGGAGGCGCTCGAGGCCGCCGACGATCCCACCCAGCGCGAGGCGCTCGCGCGGGAGGTCGAACGCCAGGTCGCGCTCCGGGCGCGGGAGGTGGCGCTGTACCTCGACCCGTCTCTCACCGCACCGGTCGCTGTGGCCGCCGTCCCGGACGCTGCGTACGAGGTCCTGCGACGGGCGCACGCCGACGCGTTCGCGCGCGGCGTCGTGATCGTCCCGTACTCGACGGCCCTGCCGGTACTCCTGTTCCTGTACAGCCTCGCGCATCGGTTCGGCGACGCGGACGACGCGCGGTCGGCGCTCGAGGAGGTGGTGTCGGTGCTCGACGCGATGCAGCTGGTCCTCGAGAACAAGGTCGCGCGCGCGGCGACGATGGTGTCGAACGGCGTCGACGAGCTGCGGTCGGGGCTGGGCAAGGCCCGCGGCTCGATCGCGCGCGGCCGCACTGCGGCGGCGATCGCCCCCGAACCCGAGCTCGCGCTCGTCGACGAGGTGCTGAAGGCTGTTCCTTAGCGGGGCGGTAGGCTCGCCCGGTGGACTTCGAGGAAGCGCTCGTGAAGCACGGGTTCCATCCCGCCGCCGGCCGTACGCCGCGAGGGGTCCAGGTGCTTGTCGCCGAACCCAACCCCTTCCTGACCTACACCGTGCAGGCGTTCGACGACGGGACCGCGCTGTTCTCATGGGAGTTCGCGGTCGGCGAGTACCTGGGGACCAAGGGGATCCAGTTCGGGTCGGACGAGACGCTGAACCAGTTCATGTTCCCGCGCGAAGACACCCGCGGGCCGCAGGAGGCCGCCTGGCTGGGCGAAGCGATCGAGCGCGCGCGAGCGCAGGTCGCGTCGATCCGGTTCGACCAGCCCTAGAAGCTGGGTTCCCTTCGCGCCGGCGATGGAAAGCTAGGATCGCCGGCTGTGTTCACCGTTGAGCAGCGGGATGCTCTCCGCGAGCGCGTGTTGAGGCTCGCGCAGGAGGATGAGCGCATCGTCGCGGGGGCGGCTGTCGGCTCGCTCGCCGTAGACCGGGCTGACCGCTTCTCCGATCTGGACCTGACCTTCGGCGTCGCCGACCACCTTCGGGTCGCCGACGTGCTCGCCGACTGGACGCACACGCTCACGCACGAACTCGCCGCTGTGCAGCTCGCCGAGCTCGAGCGCGGACCGACCACCTACCGGGTGTTCCTGCTGCCGGACCTGTTGCAGTTGGATCTGTCGATGACGCCGGCGGCGCAGTTCCGTCCGGCCGGGCCTCGATTCAGGCTGCTGTTCGGTGAAACGGCTGCGGGCGGGTCCGAGGCTCCCGCGCCGTCGGTAGCAGGCGACCTCTTCCCTTCCACGCCGGCGCTCGCAGCGGACATCTTCGGGTGGGGCGTCATCTACGCGGTCTACGCGCGCACGTGCATCGAGCGCGGGCGTGTCTGGCAGGCGGAGCATTACGTCGGTGCCGTGCGCGACCACGCGCTCTCGATTGCGTGCCTGCGCCAGGGGCTGCCGGCGGTGCAGGCGCGCGGCTACGACGACCTCTCCGCTGAAACCCTTGCTCGATTCCAGGCCGTCCACACGTGCACGGTCGAACCTGGGGCGCTCCGGTCGGCTCTCGCTGGCTCTGTTCTCGCGCTTCTGCGCGAGGGTGCGGACGCGCGCCTCCCGCATGCTGATGTCATCGCTGAGCGGCTCGCTGAGCTCGGCAAACCATAGACCCAACCGGTTCATGTTTCCCGCGAGAGGATCCGCATGGGGCTCCCGGGTGGACACTCCCCTCGACATGAACGGGTCGCCCATGATGAGCGCGTGACGACGAGCCTGCGACCGCCGGGTCCCGACCTGTCCCGGCTCGGCGCGCTCCGGGCGTTCCGGAGCGATCCGCTGGGACTCCTCGAACGCCTGGCCGCGTACGGCGACGTCGTCCGTATCGACGTGCCGGGCTCGGCCGCGTACCTCGTGAACCATCCCGACCTGGTCCACGGGGTGCTCGTCGCCGGTCATCGGTCGTTCCACAAGGGGCCGACGATCCAGGCGGCGAAGATGCTGCTCGGCGAGTCGCTGCTCACCAACGAGGACGAGACCCATCTCCGCCGGCGGCGTCTGATCCAGCCGATGTTCCACCACGAGCGGATCGCGACCTACGCGGCATCGATGGTCCGGTTCGCCGAGCGCGCCGCCGAGCGCTGGGGCGACGGCGACGAGGTCGACATCCAGGCCGAGATGTCGGCGCTCACCCTCGCGGTGGTGGGGGACACCCTGTTCGGGACGGACGTCGACGAGCGGCGAAGCGCGACCGTCCGACGGGCCCTCACGGACACGCTCTCGATGTTCGACCGCGTGTACTCGCCGCTGTTCCGCCTGCTCGTGCGGTTGCCCTCGCCGACGATGCGGCGCTACCGGCGGGTCGAATCGGACCTCAACCGTGTGATCGCCGAGATGATCGCCGAACGCCGCGCCGCCGGCGCCGACGGTAACGACCTCCTCTCCCTGCTCCTCCGCGCGGATGAGGAGGGGGTCGGCATGACCGACGAGCAGGTTCGGGACGAGGCCCTCACGCTGTTCCTCGCCGGCCACGAGACCACCGCGATCGCGCTCACGTGGACGTGGTGGCTGCTCTCGCGCAAGCCCGAGGCGGAGGCGCGCCTGCACGCCGAGCTCGACGCCGTGCTCTCGGAAGGGGGGCCTTCGGTCGGCGATCTGCCGAACCTCCCGTACACGCAGGCCGTGATCTCGGAGTCGATCCGGCTCCGGCCGCCGGTCTGGGCGATCGGCCGGACCGCCATCGCCGGTCACCCCGCGAACGGCTACGCGATCGACCGCGGCTCGATCGTCGTGGTCTCGCCGTGGCTCCTGCACCACGACCCTCGATGGTGGCCCGAGCCCGAGTCCTTCCGCCCCGAGCGCTGGCTCCACGACGACCCCGATCGGCCGCGGTACGCGTTCATCCCGTTCGGCGGAGGTCCGCGCGTGTGCATCGGCGAGCCGTTCGCGCGGCTGGAGGCGGCGATGCTGCTCGCGTCGATCGCGCGACGGTGGCGGTTCGCGAGCCCGAGCGACGGGGAGCCGGACCTCCAGGCCGTCATCACCCTGCGGCCCCGCGGGGGGCTACCGATGCTCGCGCACCGCCGAACGCCCGACGGGGCCTAGCCGACGCGGGACGCGACGGCCCTGTCCCGGGCCGCGATCAGCTCGAGGTACTTGCCCCGCTCGCCGAACGTCGCCCGCAGCTGCTGCGTGAGGCGCTCGATGAACTCGTCCCGGTAGGTGGAGTCGACGGCAGAGGCCACGGCGTAGTACAGGGCCGAGAACGACGCGACGCCGGCGGCCGTGCGGACGAGCTGCCTGGTGATCTGGAGCTGCTCGCCGAAGAACGGCAGGGTGAACAGGGCGTGCCCCTCGGTGCCGATCCAGTCCTCCCGGATCGCGGGCGTGACGAGTAGCGCGCCGAACACCATGAAGAAGAGCCAGATCGCGACGCCGACGAACGCGATCTGCAGGGCCTGCGCGAGGAAGATCACGAGCCCGACGTTGACGCGCTGCCGCCGGTGGAGTGGGACCGCGAGGGAGCTGCCTCGCTCGAGGTCGCGGACGCTCCCCGGGAGCCGGACGATCAGGAAGACCGCGGTGATCATCGCGAACAGCCCGGCGCCGGCGTAAAAGGTCACGTCGCTCGCCTGGCCGAACAGCTGCCAGTACTCGTTCGTGAAGAACGTCACGAGCGAGAAGAACAGCAGGAGCGGGAGCGCGCGGACGAGGAGGGTGAGCGAGGCGCCGAGGAGCCGTACGAACCGTGTCGCGACCCACCGCAGGATCGAGAAGACCCCGAACCCGACGACGAGCCAGATCAGGCCTAGCAGCACGAGGTTGCCGAGCCCCGTGACGAGCGCGCTCGTGAGCTGCCCGCCGAAGACGAGCGGGAGCACCACGGGGAGCACGACGAACGCCGTGAGCTCGGGGACCCCGAGTTTCTGCGGGACCGAGAGGAACCTGCGGCCGCGCGAGACGTTCAGCAGCCCGAACGCGCCGAGGACCAACGCGACACCACCCAGCAGCGCGAGGACGTTCAGGGCCGGCGGCCAGTCCAGGTTGATCGCGCCGAGGATCTCGAGCACGAACACCACCGCGAGGAGCGGGATCGCACGGTTGAAGACGTCCTCGGTCGCCGAGTAGTCCTCGGCCAGCAGGGGCAGTCCGGCGCTCCGGAAGCGGCGCTCGAGCTCGCGGATCCGGCGTTCGCGCTCGAGCGGCTCGTCCACGTCCGCTATCGAACCCCGCCGCTCACCCACCCGCAAGCGCCTCGAGACGACTCGCAACCGCGACGGCAGCCGGTACGCTGTTCCGAGTGGGGTTCGCCAGCGCGCTCGTCATCTTCGCCCATCCCGACGACGCCGAGTTCATGTGCGGCGGCACCGTCGCGAGCTGGGTGAAGGATGGGACCGACGTCCACTACTGCGTGGTCACCGACGGCTCGGCCGGCTCGAACGAACCGAGCATGACGCGCGAGGCGATGGTGCCGATCCGCGAACGGGAGCAACGGGCGGCAGCGGACGTGCTCGGCGTGCAGAGCCTGTCGTTCCTCGGGTTCGTCGATGGGGAGCTCCAGGTCGACCTAGCGACCCGCAAGGCCGTGACGCGGGTCGTTCGGCGGGTCCGGCCGGAGGTGATCGTCGCGCCGGACCCATCGCGCCTGTGGTTCGGGAATCGGTACATCAATCACTGGGACCACAAACAAGCGGGGACGCTCGCGCTGTGCGCCGTCATGCCCGACGCGCCGAGCCGCCCGCAGTTCCCCGAGCTGCTCGACGAGGGTCTCGAGCCCTTCGAGGTGCCGAACCTCTGGCTCGCCTCGGAGGACGGCGATACCTACGTGGACATCTCGAAGACGCTCGAGATCAAGCTCGAGTCCCTGCGCGCGCACGAGTCGCAGGGGACCGGGGACGCCCTCGACTGGGTACGCGAGCGGGCCCACGAGGTCGGCGAGGAGGGTGGGTTCGAGTACGCGGAGGGCTTCAAGGCGTTCGACCTGCGCGACGAGGACGTGGACGTGACGGAGCCGGTGTGATGGAAGAGCCGCTCGGCGACGACGAACGCGAGACCTTCGGGCTCGAACCCGAGGAGGCGCAGAACATCCGCGCCGACCTCGAGGACCTAGAGGGGATGCGCCGGACGTTCCAGGGCCAGGGCGTAAAGGGTGTCGTGATCGCCTGCGAGCGGTGCGAGGAGAACCACTATTACGAGTGGGACCTGCTGATGGAGAACCTCGAGCACATGCTCCAGACCGGCGAATCCCAGATGCACGAGCCCGCGTTCGAGGTCCGCGAGGAGGAGTACATCCAGTGGGACTATGGCAAGGGCTACGTGGACGCGCTCGCGGACGCGGGGCTCGAGCCCGACAATCGCGTCGAGGTAACGCGGTGCCCGTGGTGCGGCACGCCGGCCGAGGACCACTTCCAGTTCTGCCCGAAGTGCGGCCGCTCGTTCGGCGCCGTCCGGATCTACAAGGAGCTCGTCGACCGTGGCCTGGACGAGCGCGAGGTGCGCGCGATGCTCGTGCGCGCCGGGTTCGAACCCTTCTGAACCGACCGATCAGCGCCCGCGCGGGAGCTCCAGGACGCTCTCCTCGGGGGTCTTGTCGTCCCGAAGCCCCTTGAACGAGGGTGCGCGCATCTTCTTCGTGCTCTTGGTGATCTCGAGGTACTCGACCTGGCAGACGACCTGCGGCTCGACGAACGTCACGCCCCTGATCCTGGCCAGCTCCGGGTCGTCGACCGGCGGGGTCGGGCGCCTCAGCGGCTCGAGCGCCTCGAGCACGCGGTCCAGCGTCGCCCGCGTGAACCCCGTGCCGACCTGACCGATCCAGATCAGCTCGCCATCGTCGTAGGCGCCCACCAGCAGCGCGCCGAACGTCCCCGACCTGCCGCCCTGACCCGGCGTCCACCCCAGGATCACGCAGTCCTGCGTGTTCGTGAGCTTGATCTTCCGCCAGTCGGGTGATCGGCGACCGGGCTGGTACCTCGAGCCGGTGCGCTTGGCGACGACTCCCTCGAGGCCGAGCCCCCGGGCGACCTCGACGAACCCCTTGCCCCCGCCCTCGACGTGGGTGACGACCTGGAGTCGTTGGTCCTGCTCGACGATCGTCTCCAGAAGCTCGCGCCGCTCCTCGAGCCCGAGGCCGGTCAGGTCGTGACCGTCGAGCCAGAGCAGATCGAACGCCACCAGCGCGACCGGGATCTTGCCCGAGATCCGCTTGATCTCGCGCTCGTTCGACAGGTTCATCCGCTGCTGCAGGGCCTCGAACGAGTTCTTCCCGTCCTCGTCGAACGCCACGATCTCGGCGTCGAGCACCGCGTTCACCTGGTCGACGAGCTCGTGGATCATCCGCAGCTCCGGATACTTGTCGGTGACGTCCCGCGCGTTGCGCGTCACCAGGTGCGTGGCGTCGGTCGCCATCCGCGTCACCGAGCGGATCCCGTCGAACTTCGGCTCGAACCACCACTTCGGGTCGTCGAACGCCTTCCAGCCGCCCTCGGCAAGCATCGGCTGGAACGCGGGCGGCGATGGGATCAGCGGCGACACCTGCCGGGACGCGAGGAAGGCGAGCCAGTCGGTGCGCGTCTTCACGAAGTGGAACTCCAGGCCCGGGTAGCGTCGGCCCCGGAGCCGGAAGCTCACCTTCGAGTCCGTCCACTCGACGGGCTCGTAGGTCCCGTCGTCGAAGATCCGGACCTCGCCCGCCCCGTAGTGGCCCTCGGGGATCGTGCCCTCGAACGAGCCGTACTCGAGTGGGTGATCCTCGGTCCGGACCGCCAGGCGCTTGTCGCCGGGTTGGGTCGGGAGCCCGCGCGGGACCGCCCACGACGGCAGCGCCCCGTCGCGTTCGAGCCGGACGTCATAGTGCAGACGCGTCGCTCGGTGCTTGTGGATCACGAATGAGTTGCCCTCACCGGTCGCGTCGCCGGGCGCCGGCTCCGTGGTCCCCTCCGTCCCGAACGTGCGCTTGCGCAGGTACTCGCCGAGCTTCGGGTCCATCGACGCGGCGATCACCTCCTCGGAGGTGCGCCGTGTCGCCAGGCTGGGGTCCGCGAACGCCTTCTCCGCGGGCAGCCCCACCGCCTCGAGTGCCGCCGTCAGGTCCTGCGGTTGTGTCCGCACGCCCTCGAACAGGTCCCCGAGCTTGTCGAACCGCTCCCACACGTTCTCGATCCGGAAGTCCTGCGGCGTGATCCCCGCGTCGACCTCTTCCCACGTCACCGGCGTCGAGACCGTGGCCATCGCCTCGGGCCGGAGTGAATAGGCCGCCGAGATGTTGGCGCCGCTCCGGTTCATGTTGTGGTCGATGAAGACCTTGCCGGTCCGCTTGGAGATCTGCCACGCCATCGTCACGTGCTGGCGATCGGCGCGCTCGATCGTCCGGCCGAGCGTGCCGACGAAGTCGCGCACCTGGTCGTAGGACCAGCCGAGTTGGATCGGCACGTAGATCTGGACGCCGGTCGCGCCGGACGTCTTCGGGTAGCCGGTCAACCCCAGGGCGCCCAGCGCCGCGTGGACGTGCTGAGCGACGATCAGCACGTCGTCGAAGCTCGCGCCCATCGGGTCGAGGTCGAAGAACAGGTAGTCGGGCGACTCGATCGAGGGACAGCGCGAGTGCAGCGGGTGCATCTCGATCGCGCCGAGGTTCACGACGAACAACAGCGTCGCGAGGTCCTGCACCATCATGTAGCCGATCACGCCGTCCTTGCTGTCCTCGCTCCGGACGGGACAGCGCGCGATCCAGTCGGGCGTGTGCGACGGCGCCGTCTTCTCGTAGAAGAAGGGCCCGTTCACGCCGTCGGGCATGCGCTTCATCGTGAGCGGCCGGTCATGCAGGTGCGGCAGGATCAACTCGGCGACGTTGTAGTAGAACGCGAGCAGATCGCCCTTCGTGTAGCCCTCGTCGGGCCAGAAGACCTTGTCGAGGTTCGAGAGCCGCAGCTCGCGGCCGTCGGCCTCCATCCACCAGGCGTCGCCGCGCTTGTCGGCCGGCAGCGGTCGCGGGAACGCGACCGTGAACGCGCGGCCGGAGCTCGTCTTCTTCCGCGGCGACACACCGTCAGCGTATCGGTCAGGCGCGACTCAGCACTGCTCCGCGCCGGGCAGGATCGGGACCTCCCCGTTCTTCTGGAAGAAGGACTTCGCGATCTGGTCGAGCCCGGGGACCGCCGAATCGATCTCCACGCCGATCGAGGTGGCCTTGAACGCGGGCGCGTCGGCCGTCCCGGCGATCACGAGATCGACGGCGTCGGTGAACGAGATGTGCCCGAAGGGTTCGACGGTGAAGTCCTCGCCGATCACCAGGGTTCCCGTGCCGTTCCCCCACCCTCGACCTGGGTGTCGCCGCCCGAGCAGGCTGCGAACAGCACGACCGCGACGACGGCAGGGACGACGTTGCGGGCGATGCGCACGGGGGTTCGTACCCCGGCGCAACGGTGGGGTCAAGCGGAGGGATAGGCGGTCGAACCAGGGGTGGGTCCGCGGGACATGTCCGCGACGACGGCTAGAATCGCGGTCCCGAGCGTCGAGCGGGACGCCCAGGCACGAGGAGCGCGCATGCCACCCAGGTCGATGTGGAAGGGGGCCATCTCGTTCGGCCTCGTCACGATCCCGGTCGCCGTCTATCCGGCCACCGAGGAGAAGTCGCTGAAGTTCAACCAGCTCCACGACGAGGACATGGGCCGGATCCGGTACAAGCGCGTGTGCTCGATCGACGGCGAGGAGGTCGAGTTCGACCACATCGTCAAGGGTTACGAGGTCGAGAAGGACAAGTACGTCGTCATGACCGATGAGGACTTCGACGCGGTCCCGGTCGAGTCGAGCCGCGCGATCGACATCCAGCAGTTCGTCGACCTCGAGGAGATCGACCCGATCCTGTTCAAGAAGTCCTACTACCTCGTCCCGGACGAGACAGGGGCCAAGGCCTACGCGCTGTTGCGCAAGGCGCTCTCGGACGAGCGCAAGGTCGGGATCGCGAAGGTCAGCTTCCGCGACAAGGAGCACCTGTCCGCGCTCCGGTTCAAAGACGAGGTGTTCGTGCTCGAGACGATGTACTGGCCCGACGAGGTCCGGGCGGCCGAGTTCGACACCGTGCCGGCCGACGAGAAGGTCCGTGAGAACGAGGTCGACATGGCCCGGTCGCTGATCGAGAGCCTGACAGAACCCTGGAACCCCGAGGCCTTCACGGACGCCTACCGCGAGGCGATGCTCGAGATCGTCGAGAAGAAGCTCGCCGGCGAGCCGATCGAGGCGCCGACCGAGGAGGCGCCCGCGCGGGTCGTGGACCTGATGGAGGCCCTCAAGGCCTCGGTCGAAGCGGCCAAAGAGAAGACGCCGTCGGCGGGGGGCGCCAAGCGGAGCGGCGCGAAGCGGCCGGCGGCCAAGAAGCCCACGGCCAAGCGCGCACCCGCGGCGAAGAAGGCGGCGCCGCGCAAGAAGGCGTCCGGTGAGTGATGAGGGGCGAGTGACGAGGGGCGGAGTCGTGAGGGGCGGGGTGACGCGGATCGGCACGGGCCCGCCGCTCGCGGGCTAGGCTGGGCGCCGTCCACGCCCTCGGGAGCGCCGTGAAGCTCGTCGTCGCGATCGTCAAACCGCACCGACTCGACGAGGTCAAGGAGGCGCTCCAGGACCTCGGCGTGCAAGGACTCACTACGACCGACGTCGAGGGGTTCGGGCGACAGCGCGGTCACACCGAGATCTACCGCGGCGCGGAGTACCAGGTCGACTTCGTCCCGAAGATCAAGGTGGAGGTGCTCTGCGACGACGAGCAGGTGCCCGGCGTCGTCGACGCGCTCGCGAAGTCCGCCCGTACCGGCAAGATCGGCGACGGCAAGATCTGGGTGACGCCGGTCGAACAGGTGCTCCGGATCCGGACCGGTGAGATGGGTCCCGACGCCCTCTAGCGTGAGCGAGCGGCCCGCGCCGGTCGGCCGGCTCCTCGAGGATCTCCGCTCGCTCGATCGCGCCTACTCCACCGGTCATCACGGCCGGTGGTCGGGACGCCGCCGCGCCGAGCTCGTCGATGCGTGCATCCGCGACCTCGCGTCCGACGCCCGGATGCCGGGGGACGTCGCGCTCGTCGCGCTCGGCGGGTACGGACGTGGGGTGCTCTCGCCCGGCTCCGACCTCGATCTGCTGATCCTGCACGATGGGTCTTCGACCCCCGACGTCGCGGCGCTCGCCGAGCATCTCCTGTACCCACTGTGGGACGCCGGTCTCCACGTCGGTCACGCCGTCCGAACGCCGCAGGCCTGCGTCGCCATCGCGGCGGAACGGCTCGACGCGACCACCGCCATGCTCGACGGGCGGCTCCTGGCTGGATCCGGGTCCTCGTGGGACGACGTGCGCTCGGCGGTGCTGGAGCTGCTTCGCTACGACCCCCCCGCGTTCGCCGAGCGCCTGGCGGCCGATCGCGTGGCTCGGCGCGATCGGTTCGGGTCGGTGTCCTCGCTCCTCGAGCCAGAGCTCAAGGAGGGCGTCGGGGGTCTCCGGGACGTCCACGCCCTGGCCTGGCTCCAGACCGCGATGGGCTCCCCGCTCGAGGACGCGGGGATCCTGCGCGTGTCGGAGCGTCGTTCTCTCGAAGGGGCCGAGGAGTTCCTCGCGCGTGTCCGCGGCGCGTTGCACCTGGAGAGCGGCCGGGGTTCGGACCGGCTCCTCGCGGAACTCCAGCCGTCGATCGCGCGAGCCATGGGCTTCGCGGATGAGCCGGGGCTCCCCGCGGTCGACGGGCTGATGCGGTCGGTATTCGAGCAGGCCCGCCAGGTCGAGCACGTCTCCGCCTCGGTATTCGATCGGTTCCTGCGCGGTTCCTCTCCCCCGGCTCCGCTCGAAGCCACACCGGAGGGGGTCCTTCGGGCGTTCGCCGCGGTCGCGCGCGACGGGGACGTGATGTCGGCCGCCTCGCTCGATGCCGTGGCGGCCATCTCGATCGACGCCGACCTGCCGTGGACCGAACCGATCCGAGCGGCGTTCCTCGAGCTCCTCCGGTGCGGCCCGGCGGCGGCCGAAGGGCTCGAGACCCTCGACCGCGTCGGCCTCCTCGAACGATTCGTGCCGGCGTGGGGGCCGGTCCGGTGCCGGCCGCAGCGCGACCCGTACCACAGGTCATCGGTCGACGTGCACCTGCTCGCCTCGTTCGCCGGCGTCGCTCGTGCGCTGGAGGATCCCGGAGATGACCCCTCGGTGGCGCCGGCCGTGCAGGCGGTCCGCGACACCGACGCCCTGCGCCTGGGCGCGCTCCTGCACGACATCGGCAAGACCGGCGAGGGCCATCACGTCGAGGTCGGGACGCGCGTTGCCTGGGAGACGCTCGATCACATGGGCGTGTCGGGTCCGACGGCCGAGGTCGCGCGATTCCTCGTCGCGGAGCACCTCCTCCTGTCGGACACGGCCACGCGTCGCGATCTCGACGACGAGCGCCTGATCGTCGGCGTGGCCGATCGCGTCGGTGATCCCGGGCGCCTGGCCGCCCTGTACCTCCTCACGATGGCCGACGCCGAGGCGACGGGGCCGCTCGCGTGGACGTCGTGGCGTGCGACCCTGGTCCGCGAGCTCGTCGCCAAGGTCCGCCACGTCCTCGAGCGCGACGACGTGGGGTGGGGTACGGCGGAGCGGCTGACCGCTCGGGCGGAGGAGATCCGTGCGTCGCTGGCGGGTGAGGACCCCGAGGCCGTCGAGCGCTTCCTCCTGCGGATGCCGCGCGGCTACGTCCTGACGGTCCCGATCGACCGCGTGCCGATCCACCACCGCCTCGTCGCTCCGGCCGTCGGGTCGCACGAGGTGCGGACCCACGCGACCGAGGGATCACGCGCCGCGGCCTACGACCTCGCCGTCGTCGCGGCCGACCGGCCGGGGCTGCTCTCGATGATCGCGGGGGCGCTCTCGCTCGCCGGGCTGTCCATCCTGACCGCCCAGGCGTTCACGACCGACGACGGCGTCGCCGTGGACCTGTTCGAGATCGAGGGGGCGTTCGAGCCCGAGGTCCGGGAGGAGCGCTGGCGGGAGTTCCGGACGACGCTGCACAAGGCGCTCGAGGGTCGGCTCTCGCTCGATCATCGCGTCCGCAAGAAGCGGCGGTACTACCCGGGTCCGAAGGCAGACGTGCCGGTGCGGGTCGAGGTGGACAACGACGCGTCCGACTTCTTCACTGTCATCGAGGTCGGCGCCCCCGACCGCCTCGGGCTGCTCTTCGACATCACCCGAGCCCTCGCCGAGCTGCAGCTCGACGTGCACCTCGCGAAGGTGGCGACCTTCGGCGGGCGCGTGGTCGACGCCTTCTACGTCCGCGACAACCTCGGGCGCAGGGTCGACGATCTCGAGCGGGTCCGCGAGCTGGAGGACGCCGTGCGCGGCCGTCTCGCAACGTGACCTGGGCGCGAGCCCCGAGCGGGTTCGGCTAGGGCTCAAGCATCGCCCGGAGCCGATCGGCCATCTGCGTGCTGTGGCCCTCGTCCTCGTGCTTGAAGTAGCAGTAGACGTCCCGGCCCTCGTCGAGCGAGGGACGGATCCGGTCCACCCAGGCGCGCAGCTCCTCGTCCGAGTACTCGGTCTTCCGCAGACGCAGGAACCCGAACGGCTCCCATGACAGGTCGTCGGGTCCCGGGTCGTTCTCGTCGGTCTCCGCGACGCACCAGGCGACGCCCTGCTCGAGCAGCAGGTCGCGGGCCTGGATCCACGATGGGTGGCGGAATTCCATCGCGGCCCGGGGCGCCGGCGGCAAGTACCCCACGAACGCCTCGATCAGCCCGCGGTCGTATGTCAGGGTGGGCGGGCACTGGTACAGGACGGTCCCGAACCGCTCCCCGAGCAACCGCCCGAGGTCCAGGAAATCGCGCACGTCCTGGTCCGCGTCCGCCAGCCGCTTCCAGTGCGTGATGCGCTGGTTCGCCTTCAGGGTGAACCGGAAGGTCTCGGGGGTCTCGGCCCTCCACGTCCTCATGGACTTCTCGGAAGGGAAGCGCCGGAACGTGTAGTTGATCTCGACGGAGGGGAACCGGCTCGCGTAGTACGAGAGCATCTCGCGGTTCTTCAGCCCCTCCGGGTAGAACACGCCGTGCTTCCACTCGTCGTAGGCGAACCCCGACGTCCCGAGGTAGAGGTTCCCGTCCATCTGATAAGGATTCTGGCATGGCCACGCCGGAGAGCCGAGGGCGCATCGCACTGCCGTCCGGGGACGTGGGATCGGTCTGGATCCGGCCGCGGGACGCCACGGGCACGCTGGTGGTCGCGCACGGGGCCGGTGCGGGCATGGACCACCCGTTCCTCGCAGGGTTCTGCCGTGCGATGGGGGAGGCGCGCGTGGCGACGATGCGCTTCAACTTCCCCTTCATCGAGCGCGGCCGCCGGTCGCCCGACCCAGAGCGCGTGCTGCGCGAGACCTGGCTGGCGGCGTTTCAGGCGGCGTCCGAACGCGAGGACGGCCGGGGCGTCCTCGCGGGGGGCAAGTCCCTCGGCGGGCGCATCGCCTCGATGTGTGCGGCCGACGGGATGCCGGCCGAGGGGCTGGTGTTCCTCGGCTACCCGCTGCACGCGCCGGGTAGGACCGAGAAGCTGCGCGCCGAGCACCTCGAGCGGATCCGGGTCCCGATGCTGTTCCTGCAGGGCACGAGGGATCCGTTCGCGAACCCGGACCTCCTCGAGGGGGTGCTGGCGAAGCTGGGCGACCTGGCCGTGTTCGAGCCGGTGGAGGGCGGCGACCACTCGTTTCGGATCCGAGGCGTCAAGGCCGACGATCGCGAGATCGGGACGGCGCTGGCCGGCTCCGCCGCACCATTCGTCCGGCGGGTCGCCGGGGAGCGCTGATGCCGCGCCGCAACCGCCGGGCCCCGGACGACGGTCCGCATCCCGCACGCATGCCGCAGTCGGCGGCACCCGCCTGGGCGAGCGTTCCGGGCATCGAGGTGCGGCGACTGACGAGCGACAAGCCCTATCGCTGCCCCGGATGCGATCTCGAGATCCGGCCGGGCACGTGGCACTTCGTCGTCGTCCCCGCGGTTCCGCAGGATCGTCGTCACTGGCACGAGCGCTGCTGGCAGGTCGAGCTCAACCGGACGCGCGGTCGCCGTCCGAGTGGCTGAACGGCTCTCGGCCCCGGCTATCATCGCCCCGTGCCGCCACGACCCGTGCGGGCGTCGATGCATCACGAGCCACCGGTCTGGGTGGGCAGGGTGCGCGGTCGCGAGATCAGGCGGCGCACCCGGGACGGCTGCCTGAACGGCCTGCGGGGGCTCGCGGGCGCCGACGCGTTGTTGTGGGTGGAGGTCACCCCCGACGTCGTGGGCGTGAGCGAAGCCGCGGCGATCCTTGGATGGGATCGCCGGCGCGTGGCGACGTACGTGAGCCGGGGAGCGTTCCCCGAGCCGATCGCGGCCCTCGCGTCCGGGCGGGTCTGGCGGCGCGAGGATATCGAGGTCTTCGGTCGCGATCGTCTCCGGCGCAAGGGCCGCAGGATCGCCTGGTGACCGAGCGGATCCTGTACCTGGTCCGCCACGGCGAATCCGACTTCGACTCCACTCGAACGACGCCGAGCCCTCGTGGCGAGCAATGGGACCCGCCGCTGGGCGAACGCGGGCGGGAGCAGGCGGCGTTGCTCGCCGGCCGGCTGCGCGCCATGCCCGAGCCCGCGGTCGTCGCCTGCTCGCCCCTGCTCCGGGCGCGCGAGACCGCGTCGGCGTACGCGGAGCCCGCCGGGATCGAAGTGCGCGTCGAGGACGACCTCGCCGAGGCCCACCTGGGCGAGTGGGAGGGCAAGTCGTTCGAGGAGATCCTCTCGACGGACGAGCAGATGCTGCACCGGGTCCGCAACCAGGAACCGATCTGGCGTCACGCCCCGTTCGTCGAGGAGCTCGGGCCGTTCCGGGCGCGCGTCCACGCCGTCGTCGAACGGCTGCTGGCGGCCCACCCGGACGGCAATCTCCTCGTGTTCTGCCACGGCGGGGTGATCAACGCCTACATCGCGCCGCTGCTCGGCGTGGAGCACGAGATGTTCTTCGTGCCGGAGAACACGTCGCTCAACTCCGTCGTCGTCGAGGGGGACCGGCAGCGGGTCAGGTTCCTCAACGACGCGCTCCACCTGACCGATCCCCACTTGTTCGCGGACGCCTGAGGCCCTCGAGCCCTAGACTCCGCGTCGGTCGCAGCCCCGACCGCAGCCGAACAGGAGGTCGACATGCCCGTCCAGTTCCTTTCGCCCGAGTGGACCCAGGAGCTCGAGAAGCGCCTGAACGCGAGCGACGCGTTCCGGGCCGCGGCGGCCGCCGCGAACGTGACGATCCAGAACGTGATCGAGACCCCGGACGGCGCCAAGCGCTACTGGATGCGGTTCGAGGGGGGGTCGGTCACGCTCGAGGCCGGCGATGCGGAGAAGGCGGACGCCACGATCGAACAGGACTACGACACGGCGGTCGCGCTCGCCAAGAGCGAGCTCAACCCCGTCTCGGCGTTCATGACCGGGAAGATCCGCATCAACGGCAGCATGATGCTCCTGATGCAGCTCCAGGGGGCGTTGTCCGAGCTCGCCAAGGAGATGCAGGAGATCGACGTCGACTACTGAAGAAGGCTCGCTTTCCGCCGTCCGTCAAGTGCGCACCCATCCGATCGCATGCCCCCGGACGTACCTGGAGTGGGCGCGCAGCCTCGTTTGACGGGTTCGACCCGGCGAGCGGAGAATCTACGGCCGTGTCCCGCGTTCGGGGCACCATCGGATGGGAGGGGGAAGGATGCGCTCATGGCGAGCGAAGGCGCTGGTGCTCATCGGCGTACTGTCCCTCGTCGCTGCGGCGTGCGGCGACGACGACGGCGGTGAGACCGGCGGGACCGGGGGGACCGGAGGCACCGGTGCCGCCGAATGCAACGCGGACATCCAGGTCGGGATGGCGTTCGACATCGGCGGTCTCGGCGACAAGTCGTTCAACGACTCCGCGAACGCCGGTTTGCAGCAGGCGATCGCCGACGGCTTGGTCTGTGAGGACAACGTCGTGACGAACGAGGCGAACTCCACCGGGTCCGACCGCGACCAGAACCTGCAGGCGCTGGCCGACGCCGGATTCAACCTCGTGATCGGTGTGGGGTTCGCGTTCTCACCCGGGGTCAACACGATCGCCCCGGACTATCCCGACCAGAGCTTCATGATCGTTGACGGATACGCGACCTGTGGCACCGACTGCGGGCTGACGAACGACGCCAAGCAGATCCCGAACGTGGCCGACTACACGTTCAAGGAACAGGAGGGTTCCTTCCTGGTCGGCGCGGCGGCGGTGCTCAAGTGCCAGTGCAAGACGATCGGGTTTCTCGGCGGCCAGACCGGGCCGCTGATCGAGAAGTTCCAGGCGGGCTACGAGGCCGGGGCGCACCAGATCGACCCCGACGTCGAGGTGCTCGTCGAGTACATCGGCGACGACACGACGGCGTTCAACGACCCGGTCAAGGGCGAGCAGCTCTCGACGAAGATGTACGACGAGGGCGCGGAGATCATCTACCACGCTGCCGGCGCATCCGGAGCCGGCCTGTTCAACGCCGCGGTCGAGGCGCAGAAGCTCGCGATCGGCGTCGACTCCGACCAGTACCTGACGGCCAGTCCCGAGCAGCAGCCGCTGATCCTCACCTCGATGCTGAAGCGCGTCGACGTCGCGGTCTACAACGCGATCGAGGCCGTCGGCGAAGGTTCGTTGGGGGGCAGCCAGGTCTTCGGCATGGCGGAGGACGGGGTCGACTACGCGACCTCGAACCCGGAGGAGCTCACGTCCGACATCACCGAACAGCTGGACGCGTTCAAGCAGCAGATCATCGACGGAACGATCGTCGTGCCGGACACCCCGGGCGGCTAGTCCCGGGAGACGGCGAACACCGTGACGAACGGCGAAGGGGCGGGGGGCGGCGGCTCCCCGCCCCTCGTCGTGCTCGAACGCATCACGAAGCGGTTCCCCGGCGTCGTGGCCAACGACGGGGTCGATCTCGAGCTCCGAGGCGGCGAGGTCCACGCGCTGATCGGAGAGAACGGGGCCGGCAAGTCCACGTTGATGCGGGTGCTCTACGGCATGTACCCGGCCGACGGCGGCAGGATCCTCGTCCGGGGCGAGGTGGCCAGGATCGGCTCGCCGCGCGACGCGATCGCCCTGGGGATCGGGATGGTGCATCAGCACTTCGTGCTCGTCGATCCGTTCACCGTCACCGAGAACATCATCCTCGGCGAGGAGGGCGGGGCGCTGCTCGACATCGATGCAGCGCGGCAACGTGTGGCGGAGCTCGCCGAGTCCTACGCCTTCAGCGTGGACCCGCGAGCGGTCGTCGAGGACCTCTCGGTCGGTGAGGAACAGCGCGTCGAGATCTTGAAGGCGCTGTACCGCGGCGCGGAGATCCTCATCCTCGACGAGCCGACGGCGGTTCTCACGCCGAACGAGACGAAGGACCTGTTCGGCAACCTGCGGAAGCTCCGCGAGGCGGGGCGGACGATCGTGTTCATCAGCCACAAGCTGGACGAGGTGCTCGAGATCGCCGATCGGATCACGGTGCTCCGCCGAGGGCGCGTCGTCGGCGAGACACGACCGGCCGACACCTCCAAGGCCAAGCTCGCCGAGATGATGGTCGGCCGGCCAGTGCTCTTTCGGCTCGACAAGCCGCAGGTCGAGATCGGCGAACCCGTTCTCCGCGTGGACGGACTCGCCGGCGAGGGGAAGCTGAACGGGATCGATCTCGAGGTGCGTGCGGGCGAGATCCTCGGCGTCGCGGGCGTCGAGGGCAACGGCCAGCGTGAGCTCGCCGAGACCCTCTTCGGGCTGCGGACACGGGCGTCGGGCACGATCGAGCTCGAGGGCTCATCGATCACCGGTCGTTCGGTGGGGGACATCCGGAACGCCGGGGTCGGGTACATCCCGGAGGACCGTCACGAGCAGGGGCTCGTGCTGAACATGACGCTCTGGGAGAACGCGGCCCTGGGCCGCCAGGACGACGAGGAATTTTCGAGCGGCCTCGGCGTGCTCTTCATCAAGAGGATCAAGGCGCTCGCCGTCCGCCTGGTACAGCTCTTCGACATCCGCACGCGGAGCGTCGACGTCAACGCCTCAACGTTGTCGGGCGGCAACCAGCAGAAGCTGATCCTCGCGCGGGAGCTCGAGACCGACCCGAAGCTCATGATCGCCGCTCAGCCGACCCGTGGCCTCGATGTCGGGGCGATCGAGTTCGTCTGGAGGCAGATCCTCGACCAGAAGGCTGCCGGCCGAGCAATCCTGCTGATCTCGGCCGAGCTCGACGAGATCTACGCGCTCTCGGACCGGATCGTCACGCTCTACGAGGGCAAGATCACCGGCGAGTTCGCACCCGACTCCCCGCCGGAGGAGATCGGCGTGGGGATGCTCGGCGGGACCAAGGAGCCGGTGGCGTAGATGGCCACCGAGGGTCTCGCGCCGCCCGTGTCCGCCATGCGATCGCGCCCGGCCTGGCTCGAGGGTCTCGTCGGGCAACTGGTGGCCCTGCTCGCCTCCCTCGGCATCGCGCTTCTCGCCGGCTCGCTCCTGATCATCGCGTACGGAGAGAGTCCGGTCACGGTGTACTCGTCGATCCTGCAGTACTCGGTGGAATCGGCGGACGGGATCGGCTACGTGCTCGCGATCGCCACGCCGCTGATCTTCTCTGCGCTCGCGGTGGCCGTCTGCTTCAAGGGCGGCATGTTCAACATCGGGGTGGAGGGCCAGTACCTCGTCGCGATGGTCACGGCCGCCTGGGCCGAGATCGAGCTTGGATTCCTGCCGGGGCCGATCCTGGTGGTCGTGGTCCTGATCGCGGCGATGCTCGGCGGGATGATCTGGGCCGCGATCCCGGCGATCCTCAAGGTGAAGACGGGTGCTCACGAGGTCGTGACCACGATCATGCTGAACGGCATCGCGATCAGCCTCTTGGCGTGGGCGATCAACTTCCCCCTCAAGTTCTCGAACGCGCCGCCGGGACAGAACGTCGATCTGCGGACCGATCAGTTCCCGGAGGGTGGACTCATCGGTGACATCGGCCACTACTTCGGCGTGACGCCGGGCGCCCACCTCTCATGGCTCTTCTTCTTGGCGGTCGGCGCCGCGATCGTCGTGTGGTTCCTGATTCGTAGGACACGGCTGGGGTACGAGGCTCGCGCCGTGGGCTCCTCGCCGGGATCGGCGAAGGCCGGTGGGGTCTCGATCGGGTCGATCCAGATCCGGCTCTTCCTCATCTCGGGCGCGCTGGCCGGGTTGGTGGGGATGCAGCAGATCTTGGCCGACCGCGGGTATCTTCCCCAGAATTACGTCGTCTTTCTCGGGTTCACCGGTATCGCGGTCGCGTTCCTCGGTCAGAACAACCCGATCGGGATCGTCTTCGCGGCGATCCTGTGGGGGATCCTGTCGCGAGGTGAGGTGGCGCTGCAGATCGAGAGCGAGGTGCCGCGCGAGTTCATCATCCTCCTGCAGGGCATCCTGATCCTGACGGTAGTGATCACCTATCAGTTCGCGAAGCGTCGGCTGGCGGCCCGGCAGCTCCAACGTGCGGGCGCGGCGGGCGAGCTCGAGGACTCGGCAGGTTCGGACGAAGACGCCGGTCCACGAGGGCCCGAGCTCGCCGGTCGGGAAGCGTTCGAGCGCGCCGGAGAGGGCGGCGTCTGATGCCATTCACGGACATCGCCGTCGCGCTCCAGATCTCGTTCACCTACTTCACGATCCTGTATCTCACGGGGCTCGGCGGGTTGTTCAGCGAGCGTTCGGGCATCGTGAACATCGGCCTCGAAGGACTGATGATCATCGGAACGGTCACGGGCGCGTTCGGAGCACGGTTCTTCACCGACACGATCGACCTGGGTACACCGTGGGGTCCGATCCTCGGACTGCTGTTCGGCGCGCTGTGCGGGGCGATCTTCGCGAGCATCCACGCGGTCGCGACGATCACGTTCCGCGTCGATCACATCGTGTCGGGCGTGGTCATCAACCTCGTCGCGGTGGGGCTCGCGCGGTTCCTCTCGTACGCGTTCTTCAACGGCCAATCCACGCAATCCGACCCCGGCGGCCCCCATCTCGCGAGGCTGGACATCCCCTTCCTGTCCTCGTTACCGGGGGGTCTGGATCGCGCGTTCCAGTCGCTCTCGCCGATGGTCCTGGTGGCGGCGTTCATGGTCGTGCCCGTCTGGTACGCGCTGAACCGCCTTCGCTGGGGGCTGCGACTGCGTTCGTGCGGCGAGAACCCGGAGGCGACCCGCTCGCTCGGCGTCAGCGTCCCGCAGTACCGCTACCAGGGCGTGTTGCTGTCGGGCGCGTTCGCGGGGCTGTCGGGCGCGTTTCTGGCCGCGGAGGTGATCGGGAACTGGCGGGAGGGCCAGACGCTCGGTCTGGGGTTCATCGCGCTCGCCGCGCTGATCCTGTCGAACTGGAACCCGATCCGGTTGATGTTCTTCGCCTGGCTGTTCGGGTTCGCCGTCGCGATCCCGCTCCGGCTGAACGACGCGCCGGTCATCTCGGCGCTCCCGCCCCAGTTCATCCGGATGATCCCGTACATCGTCACGATCGTGGCGATCGCCGGATTCGTCGGGCGGGTGCGGCCCCCCGCCGCGGCCGGCAAGGCCTACGAAGGCGGTGGCGGGACGTAGTCCGGCTACGGGCCGAGCGTCACTCGGTCCCGAACAATCGGTCCCCGAAGTCGCCGAGACCGGGCACGATGTAGCCGCGCTCGTTCAGCTGGCGGTCGATCGCCGCGGTGAAGATCGGGACGTCCGGATGGTCGGCCTCCATCCGCCGGATCCCCTCGGGGGCGGAGACGACGCAGACGAAGCGGATCGACCCGGGCCTGCCCTCCTTCACTGCGGACGTCGCCGCCGAACCCGAGCCGCCCGTGGCGAGCATCGGGTCGAGCACCAGGACGTGTCGGCCCTGCACCGGGGGGAGCTTGCGGTAGTACGACTGCGCCTCGAGCGAGGCCTCGTCGCGTTCCAGACCGATGTAGCCGACGGCGACCTCGGGGAACAGCTCGGTCACCGCCTCCAGCATCCCGAGCCCCGCGCGGAGGATCGGCACTGCGACGAGGTCGCCGAGCACACGTCCGGTCGTCTCCTCGAGCGGGGTCCGCACGACGATCTCCGTCGTCGGCAGATCGCGGATCGCCTCGAGCGCGAGGGTCAGGGCCAGGCGCTTGGCCAGCGTTCGGAACACCGGCGGCGCCGTCTCCTGCGAGCGGAGCTGCGCCAGGAGATGGCCCGCGAGCGCGTGATCCACGACGGTCACGGACACGCGCGCATCCTACCGGGAGCGGGCGAGGCCCGGACCACGGCGGACGCCGTCGTCGATCGGCAGGTTGCCAGACCAGGGCCGGGCTGCCACGATGGCCGCCTGATGCGGGAGACCTTCGGTTCCTGGTTCTATGGCGGGCGGTGCCCGGCCTAGTCGCCTGAACCGAAGGCAACAGGGACCCCGGGCCGGGAGCCCGGGGTTTCGTCGTTCCCGAGGCCGTTGCAGCGGACGCGACGAGGGACGACGAGGGAGCTGGAGGAACGCGATGGTCGTGGTCATGAAGCGCGAGGCCACCGAGGCCGACATCGAGCAGGTCTCCGAACGCGTCCGCGCCGCCGGAGGCGAGGCGTTCGTCTCGCGCGGCGCGGTCCACACGATCGTCGGCCTCGTCGGCGACACCGAGCGGTTCCGGGCGATCCCCTGGGGGCAGCTCCCCGGCGTCGATCACGTGATCCAGGTCGGCAAGCCGTACAAGATGGTCGCCGCCGATCTGCACCCCACCCCGACGACCGTGAACGTCGGCACGACGCCGGTCGGTCGTGGCACGTTCACCCTGATCGCCGGGCCGTGCGCGGTCGAGAGCGAGGAGCAGGCGATGCTCGCGACCAAGGCCGCCCGGGCCGCGGGCGCGACGATCCTGCGCGGCGACGTGTACAAGCCGCGGACGTCGCCCTACTCGTTCCAGGGGCTCGGCGAACGGGGGCTCGAGGTCCTGGAGGAGTGCCGGCGTCAGACCGGGCTACCGATCGTCGTAGAGGTCGTCGACGTCTCGCAGGTTGAGCACGTCGCGGGGGTTGCCGACTGCATCCGCGTAGGTACGCGGAACGCCCAGAACTTCGAGCTCCTGAAGGAGGTCGGGCTGTCCCGGCGGCCCGTGATGCTGAAGCGGGGCCTTGCGATGACGATCGAGGAGTGGCTCCAGGCCGCCGAGTACATCGCGCAACGCGGGAACTCCGAGATCATCCTGTGCGAGCGCGGGATCCGGACGTTCGAGCCCGCGACACGGAATACGCTCGACCTCGCGGGGATGGCGGTCGCGCAGACCGAGTCCCACCTGCCCGTGATCGTCGACCCGTCGCACGCGGTCGGCAAGCGCCAGCTCGTCGCGCCGATGTCGCGTGCGGCGCTCGCGGCGGGAGCGGACGCGGTGATGATCGACGTGCACCCCGATCCCGAGAGCGCCCTGTGCGACGGCCCACAGGCGCTCACCCCCGACGAGATGCTCGAACTCGGTCGCGAGCTCGAACAGCTCGCCGCGGCGCTCGGCCGGCCGTTCAACCACGCCGAGTAGCGCTCGGGAGCCTTCCCCCGGGCCCGACCCCGGAGGTTCATCGGGCGTTCCGGAAGCGCGACGGCCATCAAAGATGGGCTCTTCGATGCCGCGTTCGAGGACGTCGCGCTGCCGGGCTCGACGAGCCTGCTCGATGGTGCGGGTCGCTACTGGAACAGGCCGAGGAGCTCGCGGCCGGCGAGTAGGCGGGCTCGCCCTCAGCCGGGCAGGACCGGGGTGAGCTCGGCGATGTCGCACGAGCCGCGCCAGCGAGCGAGCCATTCGCTCGGGGCACCCGCGCGGCTCTTGCGCTTGTCGACGAGGAGCTTGGCCGCCTCTTCCCACTCCGGGCCCTGCAGCACGCGCGATGCCGCGTGGAACTCGTTGGCCGCCGTGTCGCGCCCCTTGCGCCGCGTCACGACGACGAGCTCCGACACGCCGGGGATGCCCGGCACGCTCTGATCCTCGGGCCCGGGTTCCCGCTTGGACAGGACGAAGATCTTGCCGTTGCGGTACACGAACCAGGACGGGACCAGCCGCCGCCGACCGTTCGCCTCGACACCGACCCAGATGACGTCCGACCGCTTGAGGCCGTCCTCGATCGCCTTGGGAAGCTTCGCCGACGCGAGCTGGACCAGGACCGGGACCTCGATCTCGCCGACGATCTCCTCGTCGATGACGAACGACACGACGTAGGTCCCGGTCTCGTCGAACGAGGCGTCGGTGACCGTATCCGTCTCGGCCGTGAGATCCATCGAGCCGATCATGCGCCGGACCGCGGGACCCCAGCGATGCACCAGGCGCCCGGACGGCCCGTAGAAGTGGATCTCCTCGGTCACGATGCCCGTCCCCACCTTCCACGCGCGGGTGACGACGAAGGGAAGCGCCGTCCCGGGCGAGCCGAGCAGGTAGACCCCCGGGGGACCCTGTTCGCCGTAGGTGTCCCAGACCCGCTGGTCCACGACGTTGGCGGAGACGAGCTCGCCGACGGTCATCGCCGCGAGAGGATACCCGACGCCTGCCCGCTCACGCGTCGCGCGCGCGCCGTCCGCTCACGCTGTTCCGCGCGACGCCGTTTCAGGCGCTGCGCGCGAGCCACAGGCGCGGCTCCTCGAGCTCGGGCATCGACGGGAGCGCGTCGGCGGAGTCCCACATCCGTGCCAGGGTCGCCTCGTCGGTGAGCTCCACGACCGCGTCGCAGAAGGCACGACCCAGACGATACTGCTCGCGCTTGACCTCGATCCCGAGCAATCGCTCGAAGACGGGATCGACGTGCTCGGTCTCGCGGTACCGCCGCATCGCCTCGTCGATCCGAGCATAGGACGGCAGCATCTGCGCCCCGAGCGCGTGCATCACGTGGTCGCCGTAGCCCTCGGATGCGGTCATGAATGCCTGGACCCGGCGGAGCTTGAGCCGCTGCTCGTCGTCCATCACGGCGCCGAACAGCGAGTCCTGCCCGGCGAGCATCTCCTGCATGCCCTCCGGGTTCGAAGGATCGAGCGACGCGAGCCGTTGCTGCAGCTCCTCGACGTCGAGCGTGAGCGTCGACGTGAAGTCGTCGATCAGCTCCCGGAACCTCGTGAGCGCCCACGACCGCGCGAACTCGAACCGGTGCGTCACCTCGTGGATCGCGATCCAGGTTCGGAAGTCGGTCGGGTCCAGGCTCCACTCCTTCTCGAAGCGGGCGATGTTGGGGACGACGAACAGGAGCGCGCCGGCGTCATCGGGCCTCGGCACAGCGATGTCGTACTGACCCAAGACGTGCTGGGCGAGCGTCCCGAGCACGGTGCCCACCTGCGCCCCGAGGAGCAGCGGCGACAGCTGGCCGAGGACCTGCGCGACCTCGGCCTGCGCCTGCTCCGGCACCGCGTCCCGCTGCGCCGTGGCGATGGCGTCGCCGATCTTCGCGGCGGCCGGTTCGAGCAACGCCCGCAGTCCCTCGATGTTCGCCTGCACCCACTGCCCGCGTCGAACGGCATCGACCCTCGGGATGTCCGAGGGGGCCTCGAGGCCTGTGAACCCGGCCACCTGGAGCTCGGCCACCCGGACGGCCTCGTCGAACCCGCGACGATCCTCCTCGCTCGGGGCGGGGTCCTCGGTGCCCCAGGACGCCGACGCGATCCCCACCTGCCTCGCGAGCTCCCAGTTCACGGGTCCGCTCGACGACATCAGGACCCGCTGGATCTCTCGGAACAGCGGGACGTCGTTCCAGACGTCGCCGGGCGGGACGCCGAACGGTTGCTCCTCGGGCGTTGGGCTCATGCGGCCATCCTACGGCCGCGCCCGCGTTACGCCGGCGCCCCGGGTCCATGCCCGCCTCGAAGGCCCGGACCGCTCGCTACGATGGGCGCGTGCGACCCGACCTCCTCGTGCGCGTCACGCCGGCCCCGATCGGCGCCGGCGAGGCGGTCGAGTTCGTGAGCGACCCGGCGGCGGGCGGAACCTGCGTCTTCCTGGGGACCGTGCGGGATCACTCGGAAGCCGGGGGGGTGACGGGCCTGACGTACGAGGCGTGGGAGGATCAGGCCGTGCGCCGGCTCGAGGAGGTCGCCGGCGAGCTGTTCGGGCGCTGGCCGCTCCGCAGGGTCGCGTTCCTCCACCGGTTCGGCGAGCTCGGGCTGGGTGACGTCTCCGTGGTGGTCGCGTGCTCGTCGGCGCACCGGGCTGAAGCGTTCGAGGCCTGCAGGCACGGGATCGAGCAGCTGAAGCGGGACGTGCCGATCTGGAAGAAGGAGCACCTCTCCACCGGCGTCTCGAGCTGGGTGATGGGGTCGTGACGTTCGGGACCCCTGACCGCTGATGGGGCGCGACCTCGCGATCGACCTCGGGACCGCGAACACGCTCGTCTACCGCCAGGGCGAGGGGATCGTGTTCAACCAGCCGACCGTCGTCGCGATGAACGCATCGAACGGCAAGGTCGAAGCCATGGGCGACGAGGCCTGGCAGATGATCGGCGGGCGTTCGGGCAACGTCGTCGCCCTCCGCCCGCTGCGTCACGGGGTGATGACCGAGTTCGACATCACCCAACGGATGATCGAGGTGGTCCTGCGCCGGGTCGGCGTCTCCCGCTTCCCCAGACCCCGCGTGGTTTCATGCGTGGCGAGCGAGTCCTCCGAGGTCGAACGCCGGGCCGTTCGGGAGGCCGTGAAGTTCGCCGGCGGACGCGACGTCGTGCTGGTCGAGGAGCCGCTTGCCGCCGCGATCGGTGCGCGTCTCCCGATCCACGAGCCGATCGGGAACCTGATCGTGGACATCGGAGGCGGCACGACCGAGATGGGGGTCGCCTCGATGGGCGGCGTGGTCTCCGGCAGTTCGACGCCGCTGGGCGGATTCGACCTCGATGCCGCGATCCAGGACCACCTGCGACGCGAGTACGACGTGGCGATCGGGGAGAAGTCGGCCGAGGAGATCAAGGTCGCGATCGGCTCGGCGTTCCCCGCTCCGCAGGGACGCGCCGCGATCGTGACGGGTCGTGCGCTCGCGACCGGCGCCCCTACAGAGATCCGCGTCACCGAGGATGAGATCCGCCAGGCGATGTCCGGGCCCGTTCACCGGATCGTCGAGGCCGCGAGGATGACGATCGCCGAGGCGCCCCCCGAGCTCACCCACGACGTGCTCGAGGCCGGCATGTTCCTCACCGGCGGCGGCGGTCTCCTGCGAGGGCTGGACCTGCTCCTGTCGCAGGAGTGCGAGGTGCCGGTGCACCTCACCGAACGGCCGCTCGAGACAGTCGTCCTCGGCCTGGGCGCGATGCTCGAACACCTCGACGACTACCGGACGTCGTTCCAGCTCGTCCGGAAGCGCTGACCGGCGACCGATCCGGACCGGTTGCTAGTCCAGGAAGGCCTCGATCGTCTTGTTGATCAGGTGGCCGAGCTCGTAGAGCGCGAACGCGAGCGCCGCGGCGCCGACCCCGAGCAACACGATGACACCGACCACTCCCTGCAGCCGTTCGCGGAGCCCCGGGCCCTGCGTCGAGACCTGGAGGTAGGTGTACCCGGGTGCCGGGGCCCACGATTCGATCGCCTCGAGGGTCTCCTCCGGTTCCGTCTCCCCGAACCCGGTCGCCGGCGGCGTCCCGTGACCTCGCCCCGTCCCCAGGTACACGGCGCACCCGACGAGCACCGACACCACGGCCACGATCATGAGCGGCATCTGACGAGGAGCGTACCTCCGCTGCTCCTCGTCCGCTCGATCGCCCCGTACCATCGCTCCCATGCTGCGGCGGAAGGGTGTCGTCCTGTACGTGACGATCGGGGTGATCGCGGCGCTCGCCGTCACCGTCTATCTCCCGTGGTACGCGGTCGGCCCGGGCCCGGCCCGCGCGGTCCAGCCGCTGATCCGGTTCGAGGACAGGACCCGGTACGAATCGCAGGGCAGCTTCGTGATGACCTCCGTGCGTTACACGCGGCTGACCGGTTTCGACATGCTCCTGGCCTGGCTCGATCCCGACCGCGCCGTGGTCGCTCGTTCGGTGTTGTATCCGGACGGGGAGAACGCCCAGGTCCAACACGAGCGTTCGATCTCGCAGATGGACTCGAGCAAGCTCGACGCGTCGGCGGTGGTCCTTCGAACGCTCGAGGGCTACCCGAAGGACCACGGCGAGGGCGTGCTGGTCGAAAGCGTCGTCTCGGGCTGCGCGGCGGACGGCGAGCTCTTCCCGGGCGACCGGATCCTGTCGATCGACGGGGAGCCGGTCGACGGCTATCGCGACGCGAGCCGCGCGATCGAGGCCGCACCGTCGGGGTCCACGCTCACGTTCGACCTGTCGGTCGACGGCGATCCCGAGACCGTGGACCTGGTGCGCGAGCCGTGCGGCGACAGCGAGGACCCCTTGGTCGGGGTCCGGATGATCAACAGCTTCCCGTTCGACGTGAGCATCTCGAGCGGCGAGATCGGCGGCCCCTCGGCCGGGCTGATGTGGGCGCTCGGTCTGTACGATCTGCTCACCACCGGAGACCTGACGGACGGCCGAACGATCGCAGGGACCGGTCAGATGGCGCTCGACGGCACCGTGATCCCGATCGCCGGCATCGAGGGGAAGCTTTCGGCTGCGGCCGACGCCGGTGCCTCGGTCTTCCTGGTCCCACAGGGCAACATGAAGGCGGCGAGGGCCTCGGGCGGTCACGGGCTGGAGCTCGTTCCCGTCGCCACCTTCGACGACGCGCTCGCGTACCTCCAGGGGCGTTAGCTGGCACCGTTCTCAGCGGGGACCGATGATAGGCTTGCGCCGCTCCTCCATCGACCGCGAAAGACGGGCACCAGGGACCTATGGTCGTACGCGTTCCGACCGCAACACCCGCGCCGGGACGGCGTCGGCTCATCATCGTCGTCGTCGCGGTGGTGGCCGCCTTCCTCGTCCTGTTCACCGCGCTCTCGGGGTTCTTCGTCGACGTCCTGTGGTTCCGAGAGGTCCGCCTCTCCGACGTGTTCTGGACGGTCCTTCGGACCAGGGTCTTCCTTGGGCTCGCGTTCGGGCTGACGTTCTTCGTGCTGCTGTTTTCGAACCTGTGGATCGTGCGCCGCATCACGCCGCGCTTCCACGCGCTCACCCCCGAGCAGGAGATCATCGAGCGCTACCGGATGCAGTTCGAGCCATACATCCGCTGGCTCCTGCCGTTGTTCGCGCTCGTGATCGCGTTCTTCGTGGGGCTTGGGGTCACGAGCCAGTGGCAGACATACCTGCTGTGGCGCAACGGCTCCGGGTTGATGTTCGGGAACGCCGAGCCGCTGTTCGATCGCGACCCCGCCTTCTACGTCTTCAGCCTGCCGTGGCTCAAGTTCATGCAGGGCTGGTTGTTCTCGGCGCTGGTCGGCGTGACGTTCCTGACCGCGCTCGCACACTACCTGTGGGGAGGGATCCGGCCGCAGGCGCCGGGGTTCGTCGACAAGGTCACGCCGCAGGTCAAGGCGCACATGTCGGTGCTTCTCGGCCTGATCATGCTCACGAAGGCGTGGGGGTACTACCTGGGTCAGTTCGACCTGCTGACCTCGACCCGAGGGGTCGTGGTCGGCGCGTCTTACACCGATGTGAACGCGCAGCTGCCCGCGCTCCGGATCCTCGTGGTGATCGCGATCGCCTGCGCGATCCTGTTCCTGGTCAACATCCGGCTCCGCGGATGGGCGTTGCCCGTCATCGCCGTCGGCCTGTTGGCGCTCGTGTCGATCATCGCGGGGGCGGCGTACCCGGCGTTCGTGCAACGCTTCCGGGTCGCGCCGCAGGAGTTCCAGCGGGAACAGCCGTACATCGTGGACAACATCGAGGCGACGAGACGGGCGTTCGAGCTCGACGGGATCCAGAGCAGCTCGCGCCCGATCGGGGAGTCGGTCTCGACCGAACAGGTGCGCTCGAACGAGGCCACGATCTCGAACATCCGCCTGTGGCGCCCCGACGTCCTGCGCGACAACTACATCTCGCTGCAGCGCTTCCGCTCGTACTACGAGTTCAACGACGTGGACGTCGACCGGTACATCGTCGACGGGCAGCGACGCGTCCTGATGGTCTCGACGCGCGAGGTGAGCCAGGCGGGTATCCCGGAGGGGGGCAAGACCTGGCAGAACGTCCACCTCCAGTACACCCATGGGTTCGGGGCGGTGGCGTCGCAGGTGAACACCGCGACCACCGAGGGGCAACCCGTGTTCACGCTGCGCGACATCCCGCCGGTCGGCGCTCCTGCGCTCGTGGGCAACGGACAGCGCGTCTACTACGGCGAGGGTGCGCCCGGCGACGCCGCGTTCGTCGTGGTCGACACCGGCACCCAGGAGCTCGACTTCCAGGGCACGGCGACCGACGATCAGGCGCAGGAGACCTTCACGTACGACGGTGACGGCGGCATCCCGGTCGGTGGTCTGTTCCAGCGCGCCTTGTTCGCGTGGCGCTACCGCGACGTCAACCTGCTGATCTCGGACCTGATCACCGGTGACAGCCGGATCATGATCTACCAAGACATCACCGCGCGGGTCCCGAAGGCCGCCCCGTTCCTGCGGTTCGATGCCGATCCCTACTCCGCCGTCGTGGACGGGCGGCTCGTCTGGATCTGGGACGCGTATACGACGACGAACCAGTACCCGTACTCCGACTTCGTCGACCTGGCGGAGGTCGCGTCGCCCTCGGCGCAGGAGCAAGCTCCGTCGCTCGGCGGCGACGTGAACTACCTCCGTAATTCCGTGAAGGTCGTCGTCGACGCGTACGAAGGCTCGATGCGCTACTACGTCGCCGAGCCGTCGGACCCGATCATCCAGGCGTGGAGCCTGGCATTCCCGACGATGTTCACCCCGCTCGACGAGGCGTCGCCTGAACTGCTCGAGCACTTCAGGTACCCGGAGAACCTGTTCCAGATCCAGGCGTTCGAGTACACGAACTACCACGTCACGGATCCGAACGTGTTCTACGGCAAGCAGGACTTCTGGGCCCTGCCGATCGACCCGACCCTGTCCACGGAGGGCAACAGTGTCCTGATGCGCCCGTACTACGTCCTGATGCGCCTCCCTGGGGAGGACGACGAGACCTTCGTGCTCATCCTGCCGTTCACACCGCTTGATCGGCAGAACATGGTGGCGTGGCTCGCGGCCAAGTCTGACCCCGGAGCGGACTACGGGGACATCGTGAGCTTCGAGTTCCCGTCGGGGGTGAACGTCGACGGGCCGACGCAGGTCTTCTCGCGGATCAACCAGGATGCTCGGTTCTCCGCGGAGCGAACCCTGCTGGGTCAGGGAGGCTCGAGCATCGTGTTCGGCGACTTCCTCGTGATCCCGCTCCAGGATTCGCTGTTCTACGTCCAGCCCGTGTACGTGCAATCCAACCAGGAGAACGCGATCCCCGAGCTCAAGCGTGTGGTGGTGGCCAACGGCTCGGCGATCGGGATCGGTTCTTCCCTGCGTGCGGCGTTGACCGACTCGCTCGGCGAGGTCGTGCCGCCCGAGGGCGGAGGCCGGCCGCCGCAGGGCTCGGTCGAGGAGCAGATCCAGGCCCTGCTCGACCAGGCGACTCAGCACTTCACGGCGGCGGACGCGGCCCTGCGCGCGGGTGACCTCGCGACGTATCAGCGCGAGATCGTGGCCGCCCAGGCGGTGACCGAGCAGGCTCAGCAGCTGATCGCCGACCTGCTGGGCGCGCAGGCATCGGGTTCGCCGTCGCCCTCGCCGTCGGTCTCGCCCTCGCCCTCGCCGTCGGTCTCGGCGTCGCCC
>DAIOFZ010000003.1:40895-44483 GCA_036745475.1 Actinomycetota bacterium
TGTCGGCGGCCATCATCTGCTCGCGGATGGCCGGCCAGGCGTCGCCCTCGCCCAGCCCCTCCGGCTGACCCGAACCGCTCATCTCGACGAGTGGGGAACCACCCGGTCGCGCGCGGCCGTCGAACGCGATACGTCGACCGGAAGGAGCACCTCCCATGCGACCTCTCCGTCTGCCGCTCGCGATCGTCCTCGGTCTGTTCGCGTTGCTCGTCGCCGCGCCCGCGTGGGCGTGTGGGGGGCTCGTGAACACCAACGGGAGCGTCACGCTCGTCCGGACCACGACGCTCGCCGCCTACCACCGGGGGATCGAGCACTACGTCACGTCGTTCGAGTTCGCCGGGGGTACGGGGGAGTTCGGTTCGATCATCCCACTGCCGGGAGTGCCGACCGAGGTGATCCGGGGCGGCGACTGGACGCTTCAACGTCTGGTGCAGGAGACGCAGCCGCAGCCCGAGGCTTTCGCGGCGCTCGCGTCGAGCGCGGGCGCGGCGGAGGACAGGGTCCAGGTGATCCTCAAGACCGAGATCGACGCGCTCGACATCGTCGTGCTCGAGGGCGGCGGGACGGCGGTCGGGGACTGGGCGCTCGAACACGGCTTCTTCCTCCCGCCCGACGCCCCCGAGGTCCTCGACTTCTACGCGGAGCGGAGCCCGATCTTCATGACGGTACGGTTCGACGCGAGCCGCGCCGCCGAGCAGGGTCTCGGCGCCGGCGATGGCACCCCCGTCCACGTCGTGATCCCCACGACGAACCCCTGGGTCCCGCTGCGGATCCTGGGTCTCGGCGCGGGACCCGAGGCGCCGGTCGAGGCGGACGTCTACCTGCTCACCGACCTCGAGCCCGCGACGCTCCCGGCGCCGCTGACCCCCGGGCTCGCCACCCGGCTGCCGCAGGGCGTGCGCCCCGGCCTCGTGCTCGAACGCAGCGAGGCCGCTTCTTCGTCGTTGCTCGCCGACCTCGGGGACGACAAGGGCATGGACTGGCTGCCCTCGAGCGGCATGTGGCTCAGCTACCTGCGGGTGGACGCCCGCGCCGGCGACCTCGACTACGACCTCGCGATCGACGCGAGCGGGGCGGGCCAGCCGTCGCCCGTGGCCGCCGGCCTGGGCCCCGAGTCGGCGTCCGATCCCTCCGGTGCGTCCTCGTACGGACCCGCGATCTGGACCGCGATCGCGGTCCTCGTGCTCTTCGGCGTCGCAGCGGGACGCGAACGCCGTCGCACCGGACGCCCGGCGGTGTGAGGTCCGCGATGCGACGCTACGTGTTCGCGGTCGCGCTGCTGGCGCTCGCCGCGTGCGCCCCGGCCTCCGCATCGACGTCCGCACGGACGGTGGCGATCGGGATCCACTACTCGGCCTTCTCGCTCGACACGATCGATGTCGAGCCGGGCGAGACGGTGCGCTTCGTCGTGTCGAATACGGACCCGATCGATCACGAGCTCATCATCGGCGACCAGGCCGTGCAGGTCGCGCACGAGCTCGGGACCGAGGCGGTCCACCCACCTCGGCCGGGAGAGATCATGATCCCGGCGGGCGAGACGGTCAGCACGTCGTTCACGTTCGGCGAGCGCGATCTGCTGTTCGGGTGCCACCTCCCCGGCCACTACGTGTACGGCATGCGTGGCACGGTCGACGTCGTCTGACCGCGCCGAGCTTGGCGGGCTCGCGACTGGTCGGTATCATCGTCGTGCGGGGTGGAGCAGTCCGGTAGCTCGCTGGGCTCATAACCCAGAGGTCACGGGTTCAAATCCCGTCCCCGCGACGAGATCTACCAGCACAAGCAAAGGGGGGCCGGCTCGTCCGGCCCCTTCGCATTCCCGCAGAGGACCGCAGCTGCCGCACCTGCCGTGCCAGGGACGAGCCAGCCATCCGCCAGAACCCGATGGTCGCCAAGCGAACGGTGCTCGGCGCGGCGGATGAGGCTGTCGCTGCGGTCGAGAGGTGATCGCGCGAGCTGAAAGATCGAGGAAGCGCGCGGGTCCGCGGCGGCGAACTATCGGAGGCGTGATGACCTCTAGCCGCGTCTGTCCGGTCTGCGGAACTGAGTTCCAAGCTGCCCGCGGCCGCCGGTACTGCTCGAAAGCCTGCTGGCCGGGCCACCTGTCCAGCTATGCGCCGCCCGGCGGTGTGACCGAGACGAGCAGCCCGGTCGGCGATGGCGACGAGCTCAATCGGCTGCTCTGGGCGGCCGCTCGCCGAGGCTCTGTCGCCGCGATGGTGACCCTGCGTCGAGAGCTGAAGGCCGGGCAGAGGGTCGACGCGGCCCCATCCGTGATCGAGGAACTGGCCAGCAGGCGGCGGTCATGACCGTGTGTGGGAGGGGCACGACGGAACCGCTGGCAACCACGACTCCAGTCCCTCGACGGCGAAGGAGCTAGCCGTCCGGTGAGGCAACCTGCCGAAGAATCCCATCGCGGCATGGGCGGCATTCGCCGAGGCGGAGACGTTTCGTCATACCTCGGACCGGCAGCCTCTCGGGTGCTTCCAGATGCCCGCGGTGTCAGCCGCGGCACCAACCTCGAGAGGAGCCTTATGAGACAGCGAAGCTGCGCGTCACCGTCTCCGATCTGTCGTTCATCGCCGGGCCGTCCGATTGGCCGCTAGCGATCCGGTCTCCCGCTCCCTACGAGCACCGCTCGCGCGTCCGATCCTCGATAGTCGATCAACATCTCGGCGCGTCCGGCATGGTCGCATCCAGCGTCGAAGGGCAAGTGAAGGCGTAGGGATGTGGTCGTCGGCACCACGGTCCCCACCGGAGACTCATTCGCCCTCTCTGGCCGTGGGGCCAGATGCGGCGGGACTCGCTTTCTCCACGAGAATGGTCTGCTGCCTAGGTGGAACGGGGTGGGGGTGTCCATAGACCGAACGGGTGACGGCCGCGTCGTGCCCGCCCGTAGCACCATCGTGCGACATGACGGGCGGCGCGGCGCGATGGTATTCATGCGATTCCATAGAGGAAGTCTACGACTGTCCACGGGAGCCCGCGCCATGTCCATCCTCGAACGTTCCGCATCGCCACAAGTTTCGGCCGCTGAGTCGGTGGAGCATAGCGACCGGCTCAGCGTGATCACGGCGGGGCGCGTCGGCAGCATGGACGCTTTGCTCGGGACGAATGGGTTTAACGTCGTCGCGGTCGCGCAGACGGAGGACGCGCTGATCGATGCCGTGTCGGCGGGCGAGCCGGACGCAATCGTCGTCGAGGCAGACATGTGCACCTCGCTCGAGCACGTTCGTGATCTGGCGCCCGATGCCGTGCTCATCGTGGTCGGCGATCACACGCCCGCTGGAGCGCTCGGTCGCATCGAGCGAGGCGTATCGGGGACGGTGATGGCCGGACTCCTACACGCGCTCGTCGCCGAAGGTATCGGAGGGGCCGTTGGGTGGGGGCTCGTGCCCGCGTTCGGGCCCCGGAGCGCGATGCAGGTTCCCCAGCGCATCAGCGGATGGCTGCTCTCCGGCAAAGGGGATCTCGTCCGGGCGTACGTGATGAATGCACTTCGCGACCACACGGAACTCGTTACCGCGGCGACCACCGTCGCGGTGACCGTTTCCGCGGGCGTTCTGCTGACGCTGAGCGTGCCGCGCACTG
>DAIOFZ010000004.1:0-29358 GCA_036745475.1 Actinomycetota bacterium
CATGACACCGGAGCAGCGGAAAGCGGCGAAGACCTTGGCCTGATCCTGCCGCGAGATTGTCGGTCGAACGACATCCAGCTTGACGCCACGGGATAGCGAGACGTTGAGAGTTGGACAGCCTCGAGGCGCCCGGCACCGGCTCAGGTGCCGGCCGTACCGGCGTTCTGGACGTTGCCCCAGGGTGGAGTGCCGAAGATGAGCACGGGCGTGTCGATCGGTACGAGCGGATACAGCTTCTCCACCTCCCACATCCGCATCCTGACGCAGCCGTGGGAGACGTAGAACCCCACCGAGCCGGTGTCCGGCGTTCCGTGGATCCGGATCCCCGGCGCGTCCAGGTACAGCGCCCGCGTCCCAAGGGGATTGCTCGGGCCTCCCGGGATCGTGAGGGGCATGCCCGCCCCCCATCCATCGGGGTCCGGGTTGTACCAGGTGGGGTTCTCTTGCTTTTCGATGACCTTCCAGGTCCCCGGCGGGGTCCTGAAGCCGCGCATGGCTGTGCCGACGTCGTAGGTCCGGACCACGTCGAAGCCGTCGAGCAGCCGAAGGGTATTGGTCGAAAGATCGATCGTGATGGTCTTCCCAAGCTCCTCCTCGGTGATCGCGGGAAGGACCGGCTCGAGATCGAGCCTCACCTCCTGCCGCCACGATCTCAAGTCTGTCCTGACCGCGCGGACCGCGGCGGACGTGTCCAGGGCTCGCCCCTCCCGGGCACGCCGGAACACGATCTCGCCGCCCTTGAGCCTGACGGCCGCGTCACGGGCGGGCCGATGGAGTTCGGCGGCCGCCTGCCGCAGCAGGGAGCGGACGGGCCGGCCGCGGTACCGATACTCAAGCGTGATCGACCGTTCGACCCGGTTGTCGGCGAGTCGGTGGTACGCGCGAGCCACCCACGAGAGCGACCCCGAAACGGCGAACGCCTGCCCCACCGCCTCGCGGACGGCGCCGCTCACGCCGAGCTGTCCGAAGGACGAGACCCACGTCCGGTCTTCAACACGGATCGTCATCCGGCGCTCGAGGATCGCCTCCGCATGGCTGCGCACGGCGCTCAGGGCCTCGGATCTGGTCATGCCGCCCACGTCGATGCCACCCACGCGCACCCCCGGGAGGATCCGGTCTGCAGACGCGCGCTCGTAGACGAAGGCCATCGAGGCGGTTGCCACCAGGACGAGGACGAACGCGACGATCGCCATCGCGATGCGATGACGGCCCGCCCATCGTCTTGGCGAACGCCCTGACACGCTCACGGATCCTCTCGCTCCCTCAGCCCTCACAACCGCCATACCCAGACGACGCCGGTCTTCATCGGGTACGAGGTCAGCGTCACTGACATCGACCGGACCCCCCGTTCTCATGTGACAGTGGGATCGCGAGATGGAGAATTCCGACCCTCGTCGCTACAGGGAGGCCGCGGTAGCTCTCGAGCTTCAAGACCTCGAGAACAGCACCTACCGAGCCCTCCTCTCACGAGGCCGCATCGCCCGTCGGGTCCGACGGCTCGTCGGGGGCAACGAATGGGACTTCCGAAGACCGCTTCTGGATCGGGACGAGGCCGATCGATTCCGCCATGACCTGACGCGCATCGGCGTCGACGCGCGCTGGCAGGACCCATCCTCGCGATCTCCGATCCTCGAGGGCGGTGGCGTCCCGCCGGGATCGCTCCCGATCGCCATGGGCCCTACGACGTCGGGCGGTTCGGCAGAGCGGTTCGATCGGGCTCCGGTTCGAGCGGGAGTGGACAGAGGTCGTACCGCTCCCCCCTGGTGCCCGACATCGATGTCAGCGCCCTCATCGGGTATCCCGCCGCCAAGACGTATCTGGGCTACGTCAGCATCGTGAACGGCGAGCAGAAGGCCGGTCCACCGAGCACGATCTACGTCCGCGCATCCCTCGGTCACGAGGCGGCGGTGCAATCATTGCTCGCGCAGACCGCCAACCCGCGAGGCCCCCTACGAGGCGAACGTCAGCCAGCCATCGGACGTGCTCACCGCCCGAGCCGCTGTCGCAGGGGCGTTCAACAGCCTCTTCCTCGGACTCGGCGTGGTGGCGCTGATCGTGGGCGCCGTCGGTGTCGCCAACATCATGATCATCTCGGTTCTGGAACGCCGCTCCGAGATCGGTCTCCGCCGCGCCCTCGGCGCGACGACGAGCCAGGGACACAGTTCCTCGCGGAGTCGATCCTGGTCGCGGCCATCGGCGGCGTCGTGGCCGGCGCCGCGGCAACGGCCGTGTACGCCGGCTCGAAGAGCTGGGCCGTCGTGATCCCCACCGAGGCGTGGCTGGGCGGCATCACCTCGGCCATCCTGATCGGCGCGCTCGCCGGCCGGCCGTTCGAGCGTTCGGATGCCGTCCGCCGTGGCATTGCGAACGGTATGAGGCTTCGGCTTCGGCGGAGAACTCCCTTCCGATCCTCTTCTTGAGCTGCTCCGATTTCATCGGTACTACTCTTACGGAATGAGACTCTCCGGAACTCCATCAACGTCACGTTGGCCGGTGACGTGGAAATGATGAAGGCAGCGTGGCGGCCGCCGGCGACGGGAACGAGACCTGACTGGGGCGTGAAGCTCCCCCAAGGTAGCGAGCAACGGCCGAGAGCGCCTCGATGCCCTCGGGCCGGCTCCCCACGCCGAGCTGCCACGTGCTGATGCTCCCCAACTTCCAGCGAGCCGAACAGCGAACCGATCAGATCGGCGAGCTCTGGAGCAACTCGCAGAGCCGCAGTTTCGCCGGGCTCCTGATCGACTGCGAGGAGGACCGAAGGCTGAGGGCGATGCTGGTCGGGATGCAGCGTGAGGCCGACCGCTTGGGTCCAGGCCGACGATGACGTCGTCCCGGTTCATGTGGCTCGTTGTGGCGGGCAGAGGTCACTCCAGCGAGCAGCGCGGCTTGACCGAGGATCTGGACGGTGCGAAGGCGAACGTGAACGAGCACGCCGAGCGGCTTCGTCGCGAGGGCCGGACCGACTGGTTCGGCTTCGTCCTGGACCTGGATCGGCCGACCGTCATCGCGCCACCCGGCAGCAGCCAACCGATGCTCGGGTGGGAGCGCGTGTTCTTCGTCGACGGGCGCGACTGAGCGTGACCCTTCGCCAGATCGATTGCGAGGAGGATCGGACGCTGAGGGCGGTGTTGGTCGGGAGGCTGCGAGAAACCGGCCGAGGGTCGTTCGGTCCCCAGGCCCACGTGATCCTGAACCGGACAACCGGGCTCCAGCCAAGGCGGAGTGCAATCACAAGAATGTGGGTATCCGTCATTCGGCTGACAGCATCTGCGGTATGCAACGAGCCATGTCCACGGGTCATACTCGATCCGTCGAGCTGGAGCGGAACATGCGATGCAACTCACACAGGATGAACAACTAGTTCTGCGCCATCTCGTGGCGGGCGAGACCAGTGAGGAGATCGCTGCCACCCTCGGCTGGCCGCTCCAGGCAGTGCGGAACCGCACGCACACGCTTATCACATGGGTTCTGGACGAACTCGGAGCACGTGGACGAACTCCAAGCGAGCACCTCCCGCCCCCTCCTCCTCCCGACGGAAGCGAGAGATAGGCCAAGAATTGCTCCGCAACGAAGGGGAGCATCAGGCCTCGCAGCTGCATCGGAAACAAAGCTCCGTGTCGTGAAGCACCACCGCACAGGTGGCGAAGATCGTAGAACTCACCGCCGGGCCGAGGCGGTCTGCCGTTCGTCTTAGACTCGACCATCCCGGAAGGAGGGTTCGATGAAGTACGTCATGCTCATCTACCAGGGCGACGCGCTCGAGCGACAGGCCGCTCTTCCCGAGGAGGAGCAGAAGCAGGTCTACGCCGACTACCAGGGGATCAACGAGACGCCGGGCGTCACCCCCGGGCTGCCGATGGGGTTACCGGAGAACGCCACAACCGTCCGGGTGGAGGCGGGTAAGACCCTGACGACAGACGGCCCATTCGTCGGCAAGAAGGAGGCCGTGGGCGGTTTGTTCGTCCTGGAGGCCGACGACCTCGATGCGGCGATCGAGGTGGCCGCCCGCGTCCCGGCGGCCAGCTATGGTGGCGCCGTCGAGATCCGACCCTCCGAGGTGTACTGGTAACGACGCATCGAACGACGGCTCGGGGAACCGCGCATCAAAAATGCCCAGGATCGCCAAGCCCGATGCATAGTCGGCATACCACCGACCTCCGTCCGGATCGGTCGCGGCCTGCCGTGCGCTCAGCCCAGCATCGTCAAGGGACCGGGCGGCATCGGCGCGGTAGTTCCATCGAGTGGGTGGAGCACCCATCATCCATGCCATGGTCCGATCCGATCGGTCGATACCTCGACGCTCGTTCCATCGGCGCGTCTTCGTGGCGGCTGGCATCTATAACCTCCTCTGGGGCGCCTTCTCTGTTCTCGATCCCCAGTGGTTCTTCCGTGTGTCGGACATGCCTGCCGCAAATCATCCGCAGATCTTCGCGAGCCTCGGAATGGTCATCGCCCTGTACGGGATCCTGTATCTGGAGGTCGCGCGGGTGCCGGAGCGAGGCTGGTGGCCCTTCTTCACGCTGTATCTCATCGACGCGTGGCCCGCGTTCCGGGGAGATCTCGCGCGTCGTTGACGATGGGACTGGAGCTTGCCGTGGTCGTACGGTCGCCACCAGAAGCTCCGTCAGGGAGCCGCCACAGCTGGAGTCCGCGGGCGCGTATCCGACGGGCGAGTCCGTCGACCAAGGACCCATGTCGCGAGAACTTCCTTCTCTAGACTGGGTGACACGGCATGGTCGACGTGACTCCGCGGCACGCCGCTGCCGCCGCATACGTCGCGGCGGCGGTGAACCTCACGGCGGGACTCGTGATGCTGTTCGCGTTGAGACACGGGGTCCCGGCCGGCGAGAGCGATCTGCCCGCCCGGATCGCCTACGTCACGGGACACACCGTCACGTGGCGGCTGGGCTGGCTCGTTTGGAACCTCGCGGCCATCTCATTGCTGGGGTTCTTCGTCGCACTGGCGGCACGATGGGGAGACCAGGCGCCGATCCTGTGCGAACTCGCGCTCCTCTGCGCCGCAGGTGGCCTGGCGGCAGATCTCGGAGCAGAAACGATCCTGGTGGCGATCTCCCCCAGTCTCACAGGGGATACATACGCCACCGTGGAGTCGATCGCCGTCGCCCTCACCGGCTATCTGGGCAACGGGCTCTACGCCGTCGCAGGGATCCTCCTGACGTGCGCGGGCCGGCGGGATCTGCCCCCTGGGCTCCTCTGGCTGGCGGCAGCAGTATGGACCGCCGCCCTGTGGCTGTCGGTCGCCACCCTCGCCTCCTCGGCCGCCGGGCAGTTCGCGAGCGCCGCCGTCTTGATGCCACTGTTCGTCCTGTGGGCGGGACTGACCGGTCGTTGGCTGAGAGCCAGCGCGTCCTGATCGTCGGTGGGTCCGGCGTCTTCGGGCGCCTTCTGGCTCACGAGCTGATCCGAACCACCTCCGTCGATCTCATCCTTGCCGGGCGCGGGCTCTCGGCCGCCATCGCGGCCTGCCGAGAACTCGGCGCCCCCGATCGCACCTCCGCGATCGCTCTCGACCTCGGTGACCCAGAGTCGTTGACGCGAGCCGCCCGAGGCTGCGTGGCGGTGGCCTGCGCCGCAGGCCCCTTCCAGGAACTCTCGCGCGAGCTGCCGATGGCGGCCGTGCGGGCTGGGGCCCATTGGCTGGACATCGGTGACCACGAGGGGTGGGTCGTGCCGGTCCTGGACGACGCGACGCTCGATGCCGCTGCACGGGACGCCGGACTGGCGGTGATACCCGGCTTGTCGACCGTGCCGGCGCTCTCCGGTGCCCTGGCGCGCTGGGGCTGCGAGCGCCTGCCGGGCGCCGACAGAGCCCGGATCACGCTGTTCATCGGGAACCGGAACGCGAAGGGGGTCGGAGCGATCGCGAGCGCGATGTCGAGCGGGTTTCGACGCCCGACCCGTGTGGACCTTCCCTTCGGTCGCCGCATCGCGTACGTGGGCCGGTCTCCCGATACGGAGCTGCTCCGGCGTGACCTCGGCCTGGACGCGGAGTTCCGAGTCGTCCTCGAATGGGCTCCGGCCGGGTTGCTGGCCTTCGGGCTGGGACCCCTCTGGTCGCGCTTCGGCGCTCGTTCGCGGTCCCGAGGAGCCCGCATCCTCGCAGCGATCTCCCGGCCGTTCGGTCGCTTCGGTTCGGAGGGCGGATGTCTCCAGGTCGATCTGTGGGACGGCAAGCAGCGCTTGAGCGTGACTGCCCTCAGCGACGACCAGCGCCTTGGGATCTTGCCGTGTGCGATGGCTCTCCAGCGACTCCTGGCGGGCGATCTGCCAGAACGCGGCGTCGTTCACCCCGCCGCATGGCCGTCCCCCCGGACCGGCATCGGCGCTCTCCTCACGTGTGGTGTGCGAGTGGAGACGGGTCCTTCCACTGAGCCGGCTCACCCACCGGCCGAAGGACTGCCGCTCGACGGCGAGTGACGTAAGCCATCCACTCGCCAGCACCTCCTCGGCCGCGCGCGATCGCCAATCCTTCCGGCCGTGTTGATCGTCCCGAAGTGATCGCCGTCCCAGATCAACCCATAGATCACCGCATTGGCCGCCTTGTCGTCCCCTCCAGGTCGATCAGCGGCTCGGCGAAGGCGCAGGTCTTGGGATTCATTCGCGGGATAGGCTTCCAGGGTGAGTGATGAACCACTCGCCGAAATCGACCGAACCATCTCCGCGTTGCAGGATCCCACGCGACGTCGGATCCTTCTCGACTTCTACGTCCACCAGACCGAATGGACAACGGCCGAGGTCGCCGAGGCCGTGGGCATCCACAGAACCGTCGCTCATGCACATCTCGAACGGCTGGTGGCACTCGGGTACCTGGTGTCAGGTCAGCGACGAGGCATGTCTGGCAAACCGGCCAAACTGTACCGGCTCACCGGGCGGCAGATCGAACTTAGCTTCCCTGTTCGGCGGTTCGCACGGCTCGCGGCGGAGTTGGCACAAGCTCTTCGCGGAGTATCCGAAGGAAGCGACGCCGCTCGGCAAGCCGGACGGAGCTACGGTGCGTCGCTGGTCACCAAGCCCGCGGACTCGCCCGAATCCGCGATTCACCAGCTCGCTCCGTTAGCTGCGGAATACACGTTCGCCGATGGGGAGATCGTCGCCCGGAACTGCATCTTCCGTGAGGCGTGTGAACAGGCCCAGGACATCGTCTGCGAGTTCCACGCCGGCATCCTCGAGGGCGCCTTCCAGCAGGCGGGGTTGGACCTGAGAACGGCGCCGTTCCGGGACTACGCAGAGAAGGGTTGCGCGTATCAGGTCTTGACCGGACGCGCTTCAGCCTGATAAACAGGCTTTCTAACCTCTAAACCCTTCATATCGCTATCGGATGCAACCGCTGGGGTCGCCAACACGAGGTCCCCCTTCCCCCAGCCTCCGGCGCGTGGGTGAAGGAAGTGAGAAGAGAGGAGGAGGACGATGGCCGAGCCGAGCCTCTACGAACGATTGGGTGGCGTGTTCGCAATCGCCGCAGTGATCGACCACTTCAGCGACGCCGTGGTCAAGAACCCGATCGTCGGCCAAGCATCGAAGAACCCGGCGCTTCGCGAGTGGCATACAGACAAGCTGGACAGGCTCCCGGGGCTGAAGTTCATGCGCACTCTGTGGGTCTGCAACGTCGCCGGTGGACCCCTCTCGTTCACGGCCACCAGGCCGGGCAGCACCCCCCTCGGGCTAGAAGAGGCCCATCGTGAGCTGGAGATCACCCCCGAGGAGTTCGATGAGGTCGCGGCCGAGCTGGGACGGACGCTCGATCACTTCGGAGTTCCTCCCGGTGAGAAGGACGAAGTCCTGGCGGCGTTCGCGGCGCACAAGGGGGAAGTGACCGAGGGATCGACGGCCTCTGCTTGAGGGACCCCCTGAGACGGTGACGACCACCGAACGAGTTCACGGTCTCGGGTGGACTCGCCCTTTCGGAACTGACGCGAGTCAGATCGCCGCTCTGCCCTGATTCTTAAGCGAGAGGCGGCCGGTTGGTCGGCCGCTGACGATCACCTCCTACGCTGAGAGCACTCATGCCCGAATGCTAGGGGCGGACATGCCCTCATTCCTGTCAGATTGGCGCGACCTCACGGAAATCACCCTAGACATGGAAGGAACCCCGGAGGAAGGGAGAATCAGCCCCGGGGTTTCCTGTTCCCGTCCCTTCTCGAGTGAGGAGACATAGGACGGGAACGCTTTGAAGCCGGTAGCGGATTCGGCAGTGTGATCGGTGCCGGCTTTGCCTTGTAGGGCCATTTGGGCGAGCCCCGCGCCTCCTACGACGAATCCCCTGCCTCTAAGGGCCCCTCTTCGCAAGGGGACGCCATTCCACGCCGCGAAGAACATCGCCCATAGTGCGCCCATCCAGCCGACCTGGCTGTACAGCCAGATGGCGAGGCCGAGACGTAGGCGAGACCCCGTAGGCTCGGAGCAATGCGAGCCGTGCGACTCCTCGACCGTGGCGGCCCTTCGGGCGTCGTGGTCGAGGACATCGACCGGCCCGTCGCCGCCCCCGGTGAGGCGCTGGTCCGGGTCCGGGCGGCCGCGATCACGCGAGACGAGCTGGACTGGCCCGTTATGACCGGCGGGAAGCGCGGGAAGATGGTGATCCATGTCGGCGGTGAGTAGGCAACAAGAGAAGGGATCCACCTTCCGGATGATGCACGCCGGCGAGCCGTTCGTGATCCCGAACCCGTGGGACGTGGGGTCCGCCCGAGTCCTGGAGGCACTCGGGTTCACCGCGCTCGCGACGACGAGCTCGGGCTTCGCCTTCACGCTCGGGCTCGTCGACGGACGGGTCACGCTCGATCAGATGGCGCAGCACGTCGCCGCCATCGACGCGGCGACGGATCTCCCCGTCTCCGCCGATCTCGAGAACGGCTATGGGCCGGATCCCGCGGACGCGGCCGAATCGATCCGTCGGGTCGCGAGGGCCGGGGCGGTGGGCGGATCGATCGAGGACTTCGACCGGGACAGCCGGCAGCTCTACGAGATCAGCCACGCCGCGGAGCGGATCCGCGCCGCCGTCGAAGCCGCCCACGGCGTGGCCTTCCCGTTCACGCTCACGGCCCGTGCGGAGAACCACATCCGGGGCGACGCCGACCTCGACGACACGATCCGGCGGCTCCGGTCGTTCGAGGAGGCCGGCGCCGACGTCCTGTATGCGCCGGGGCTGGGCACCATCGGGGAGATCCGCGCCCTGTGTGATGCGGTGTCGAAGCCCGTCAACGTTCTCGCCGTACCCGGAGTGTCCGTGGCCGCGATCGTGGACGCGGGAGCTCAACGGATCAGCGTCGGCGGGAGCCTGACCTGGGTCGCCGTCAAAGCGTTCGCCGATGCGGCCGGCGCGATCCGAGACCGCGGTGATCTCTCCTCCCTCGACGCGCGAGTGCCGCTGGACGACTGGTTCGGCGACTGATCAGTTCATGTCGGAAAGTCCGAAATCGGTCGACACGGCGATCGGCGGCCCCGGCATCGACGTGTGTCAGAGCCAGCGTGTAAGAAGGGCTGCGAACGATGACTCGGTGAGCCTCGACCCCCTAGATCGAGAGGTCCTCCTCCGAACGAGCCGAACCCATCGTGGTTCTGGACAATGGAGCGCGAGGGATGACGACACGATCTGCAATCTGCATCCTGGCCGGGCTGCTCGTCCTCGGCGGATCGCCCGGCGCACCGGCGCCGAACCTGACCGGCTACCCCAACTCCGTGGCCGCCGCCGGCGATTCGATCACCCGCGGCTACAACACCGGAACGGTGCCGTTCACCGATCAGCCGGGGAACTCCTGGTCGACCGGCACGCGGAGCTCGGTGCGGAGCCACTACCTGCGCATCCTGGATGCCGAGCCGGCCATCTCCGGCAGGAGCTTCAACGAGGCGGTGAGCGGCGCGAAGATGCGAGATCTGGATGCTCAGGTGTCCGTGATCATCGATCGGGCCGTGGCTTACATCACGATTCTGGTCGGGGCCAACGATCTCTGCACGCCGACGGTCGGGGGGATGACCTCGCTCGAAACCTTCCGGACCGAGCTCGAGGAGGCCATGGCCGCTCTCTCGGCCGGATCACCCCGCGCACGGATCTACGTCGTGAGCATCCCGAACGTCTACAGGCTGTGGGCGATCTCGAAGGACGATGTTCTCGCGCGTTTCTCCTGGCGTGTGTTCGACATCTGTCAGTCGCTGCTCGAGGATCCGCGTTCCACGGACACGGACGACATCGCGCGTCGAAGGGCGGTGAGGCAACGCACCATCGCCTTCAATGCTGTGCTCGAGCAGGTCTGCGCCCTGTACATCCACTGTCGTTTCGACGGACGCGCCCTCTTCGACGACCCGTTCACCTCGGAGGATGTCTCCAGACGTGACTACTTCCATCCGTCGCTCCAGGGTCAGAAGCGCATCGCGCAGGTGACGTGGGCGGCGACGTTCGATTTCACGGACGCGACCGCACCGATCTCGTCGGCCATCGCGGTTCCAGCCGAGGGCGGCGTCTCCGTATCCCTCGCCGCCACCGATGATGTCGGCGTGGCCGGCATCGAGTATCGGCTCAACCTCGGCGCATGGCAGCGGTACGTTGCCCCGTTCTTCGTGGCAGCGGGCGACGACATCCGCTTCCGCGGTGTCGACGTGAACGGGAATACCGAGCTGACCCACGTTCTAACAGCCTGACGACCTCTTCTCAAGCTCCGCGCTGTTCTCAGGTGCTACTGGGTCAGATCGCTCGAGGAAGTCAAGGACCGCCTGACGGAACTCGTCGGCGATCGGGTCCGGCGCGAAGTCGAGGATGTCTGTCCCGTGCTCGCCCGTATCCAACGTGACGACCTCCCTCGGCTCCGGAGCCTTGCGCTCGAACATGGGCTGCAGGTCCCCCGTCTCGTCGTCGAACTCACCGGCGATGAACTGTTTCGGCACGGTAACGTCGTCCACCTGCTCGGCGACGGGGACGCCCTGGTACAGGTCGACCCCGGAGACCCAGATGAGCCCATCCGCGTCCAGCCCGGCCCCCAGGGCGTACAGCGATCCCATCGCCCCCAGGCTCGCGCCCCCGACGACGACCGTGCGCGCGCCAGCCTCACAGAGTCGTTGGACGAGGAACGCCAAGTCCTTCCAGCCGCCCCCGTCGTCCCGCCCACCCGAGCAATCGAGATCGTTGCCGATGAGGAGGACGAGCACGATCGAGACACCGGGCGCCACCCACTTCCGATTCGAAGTGGTGAAGTGACGCACCCGATCCCCTACTTCTCGCCTTCTCAGGGCACGGCCGTCGTGAAGATGACCGCCTCGTCAGGCAGGTCGTAGGCTCGGTGACCGCGTGGACTGAAGTGTGTTCGAATATTCCGTTCTCGGCGCGGACCGGCCTCCCCTTACATCTTCCGCACGACTGAACGTCCCGGCGTCGTACGTCGTCCGGCCTCGAAATGGTCGATCGGTCGATTGACGGGCCAACTGATTCAACTCACCCTTGTCGGAGAAGGAGGCCCCGTGAAACGACGTGTTCTGACGTTCGTGGCCGTATTCGTCCTCGCCGGGTCCGGCATCGCGACGGCGAGCGTCCTGGCCGGCGCGAAAGACGACAAGGCCGAGGGAACCGAGCAGGACGCCGGCGTCCACGGCGGGCCGATCGAGCGGTTCCAGATGGCCGCATCGTGCGATCTCACGACCGTCTCCTCGCTGCCGGGCAATTGGACGCACGGCGACTACGTGAGCGCGGTCGCCGCGAACGGTAGCGCCGAGCAGATCCGTGAGGCAGCTCACAGCGATTGCGGCAAGCCGATGGTGGCGGTAGGCCACGGAGGCGGGCCACCGGAGCATGCGCTCGAGCACATGGCCGCCGGGAAGGCGCACGCCGGTGACGGGGCCGAGGATGAAGGTTCGGGGACGTCCGGAAGCTGAGAGCACGATGGCGCGGGCGACGGCACGACCGTGGAGTTCTGGGTTCCCGGCGTCGCCCCCGACTCTCGGAGCCGTCGGAGGGCGATGACGAAGATGTCTCTGTCGAGCCCCAGACCGAGGAGACCGACTCGGTTCCGCTGAGCGTCGGCGGTCCGACGATCGAGACCTAGCCGGCGGCGGTATCCGGGACGAACCAACCGATCAGTTGCATCGTCGTTCGGCCGTGCGTTGCCCTACTCGTCGTCCGGCTCGGCGTCGCTCCGCTCGGTGTGGTCATCGGGATGGTCGACGGCCCCGGGGGCCTCGTCGCGCACCGACATCGCCGATTCCTCGGGTGCGACGAACGGGTCCCGTTCACCGATCGCCTCCGCGATCAGCTCGGACTCATCGTCCGGCCCGTCCTCGTCGATGAGCCCCGGGTCGGTGTCGCGGATCGGTCGATCCGTCCGCTCCTCCGCGAGGCGCGCGTCGAACGGCTCGCCCCGTTCCTGCTCGTCGGCCGTCGTGCCGAACGACTCGGCGCCGGCCGCGCGATCCGCGTGTTCGATCGCCTCCTCGAGGGCCTCACCGGAACCGTCGTCCCACTCATCCGAGTCCGCGTCGGACGGTCGGTCGCGATCTTCGACGTTGTCCATGGCCGGGACCCCTCTCATCATCGGCGAGGCGCTCCACCTCACTCGATCATGATGACGCAGTTGGCGGGAACCGGTCGGCCGTCGCGGTCTTCGCCGCGGGGCAGTCGCGGCGGAGCGACGCTACGAGAACGAGCTGGCGGGTCCCGACACGTGGATCGAGCGCGATCAGCCCGCTTCGACCGCCGGCTCCAGCAGGGAGAGCGTTAGGGCGTCGGCGTCCATCTCGGCGCGGACGCCGAGCGGCATCGGGAGGTTCGGCGAGTCGTGGCCGACGTCGACGTTCCCGAGCACCGGGATGTCGCGCCCGCCCAGCACATCGAGAACGACCTGGCGGAGGGTGTCCGGCCCGCCCTCGGTGGGCTCGACCTCGAAGGGAGCGCCGACGACCATGCCCGCGATCCCGTCGAGCACACCCGCGTGCCGCAGCACGTGCAGGTCGTTCCAGACGACCGAGGTCGACGTGAAGGCCTCCTCCCAGAACAGGACCGCGCCGTCGAAGTGCTCGGGGGTCAGCGCGTACGACGTGGACTGGACCCGTACCAGGCGATTGAGCATCCCGCCCACCAGCGGACCCTGCGCACGGCCCGAACGCCAGCACTCCCACCGGCGCCCCGGCGGCAGGACACCCGGCGCGCCGTCGCCGGTCAGCACACGGAGGTAGACGTCCCGGAGCTCCTTGCGGCGCGCGTCGTCGCTCTCGTGCCAGTAGCCGAACCCGTGGGTGACACAGTCGGAATGCAGGGACACCACGCCGGTGCTCGCATGCAGCGCCAGATGCAGCGTGGAGATGTCGCTGAAGCCCAGCAGCGGCTTGGGATCGGCCCTCACGGCATCCAAATCCACCAAGTCGAGATAGCTCAGCGCCAACCGGCCGCCGGTCAGCGCGAAGATGGCTCGGACCTCCGGATCCCACAGCAGACGGTTGAACTCCTCGGCTACCTCTTGGGGCGGCGCGCCCGCCCACCACCAACGCCGGTCCAGGTCGATCAGTGGGGACACGCGGACCGCGAACCCCATCCGCTCGATCGCCTCGACGCCGCGCTCGAACAGCGACGCCTCACCTTCCTCCAGGCCGCCGGACAGTGCCGCCACCGCGACGACATCGCCCATCCGCACGGCCTTCGGACGCACGATCGATGGCACGTGCATGGCCTCCGTTCTGGGGCGGCATCCGACGACGCTCACGGGACCGCGCCAGACAGTCTAGAGGCGAGGAGCGGTGGTCGCGCCGCGTCGCGCACCCGCCGCCGCTGCATAGGATGCAACGCATGGCAACGGCCACGCCCGAGCTGAAGACCTTCTACGACGGATGGGGGAACTACAACCGCCTGCTCTTGGATGGGATCCGCGATCTGAGCGCCGAACAGCTCCGCGTGCGCCCCGCCCCCGGGCTCTGGACCGTCTGGCAACTGGCCGGCCACGTGGCGGGGTCTCGGGCCTATTGGTTCCACGACGTCCTTGGCGAGGGCGATCCGGCGGTCCGCGACCTGTTCCGCGTCACGAACACGACGGTCCCCGGTCTGGCGATCGAGGACGCCGGATGGGAGGACGACGAGGACCACCCGCGCGGTCCGGCCGAGATCGTCGAGGGCCTCGAACGCTCGTGGGCGATGATCGACGGATGTCTCCAGCGTTGGACGCCGGACGACCTGGCCGTCGAGTTCTCTCGCCAACGACGTACCGGCACCGAGGCGTTCACTCGGCAGTGGGTCGTCTGGCACCTGATCGAGCACGACCTCCACCACGGCGGCGAGATCTCGCTGATCCTGGGCAGTCACGGCCTCACCGGTCTCGACCTCTGACCGAGTCAACGCTGTCCCGCCATCGCCCGAGGGTCATACTCCTGCCATGGCACAGACGGGTTCGGACCGGGACCTGATGGCCGAGGAGGAGCAACTGTGGAACGAGCTCCACGGGCTCATCGACACGCTGCCCGAAGACAAGGTCGAGCAGCCCGGGTACTTCGCCGAGGGGTGGACGGCGAAGGACCTGGTCGCTCACATCGGGAGCTGGCTCGCCGAGGCGGGCGCCGTCCTGGAGCAGATCAGGTTCGGGACCTACCGGCCCGGGGAGATCGACATCGACGCGATGAACCAGACCTTCTTCGACTCGTTGCACGACACCGCGTATCCGGACGTGCGGGCGCAGGCGATCACCGCCCGTAACCGCATGCTGCGTGCGTGGGGCTCGCTCCCCGAACGCTCACCCGAGGCCGACCGCTGGATCGACAAGGCCGGCCCCGAGCACTACGCGGAGCACCTCCCGCGCCTGCGGGAGTGGGTGCAACAGCTCGGCCCCTAGGCGTCTCTCTTCTCTCTAGGCCGCAAACACTCAGTGCGAGGTGCGCGCCCCGAGGAAAGAGCGGTCACCGATCCACAGACCCGGCGGCGCGGCCAGCAGTACGGCGATCGCGTCTAAACGCGGAGCGTACGTCGCCCGCTTCTCCGTGAATCGTTCGTACGCCTCGTCGACCGGACGTACCACGAAGCCGTCCTCCTTCATGTCGTCCAGGACATCCTCGAACTCGTCGCGCTGAATCACCGCCTCCCGCTCCGTGAGTCGCAGGTAGAAGAAGAGGTCCTCCACCGCATGGACGCCCGTCCCGTACATGAGCTTCGCTCGCTCGTCGGGCTCGTCGTCCACGGAGGTGATGATGAGCGTCGCCGCGTCGAGCACCGAGCCGAGCGACGTGATCCACGAGGTGTTGTCGTGCGGCGACCGGAATACGGTGAGGAGGGGGTAGGACATGTGGGTCTCCAGCACGTCGGCCACCCACCGCTCCCATTCCTCGAACAGGTCGGGCAACGACGAGGCGACACCCGCGCTGCCCATCCGGTGGAGGAGCTCAGGACCGGAGGGAGGGGATCCGGCCCGCGCGTCGAGCAGCAGCACGCCGACCTCTCGGCGGTTGAACGCCTGATACAGCACCGGCAGATACGCGATCACCACGGCGAACAGCCCGAGGCCGGTCGCCCCCGCCGCGACCACGACGGCCCGCGTCGATCCGGTGATGTCGCCGCCGGCCCCGAGCGTGAACAAGGCCGATCCCGCGACGTACAGGGCGTCCACGAACGAGTCACCGCCCCGTCCGATCCCGTCCACGAACGCGCGGCTCCACAGGATCAGGGCGTAGCCCAGCAGGGCGAGGGAGACCCATCCCACCAGCAGCAGGAAGAAGAAGAAGGGCGCCGCCCCGGCCAGGACCCACTCGCGAGCCTGGATCGTCTTGCGGCGCACGCCGACCCATCTCCACGGACGCCACAGCAACCTGAACAGGATCCGGCTCAGGCGGAACCGGCCGCGCGCCGCGCGTGGCATCACCAGGGTCCGGAACACGTCGAGCAGCGTCCACAGGAGGATCACGATGCCCACCGGGAGCGCGATCCACCGCATCCCCGCAGCCTACCGTGGCACGGCGGCGCGCTTTCCCGCGATCAGCCGGCGGCCCGAACCCCTCGCGTCCCCCGGCGCGACCGCCGATCTCCGCATCAGCGCCCGACCTCGACGCGATCGCGACTGCGCAAACGACGAGGACCACGCCGAGCACGCCGATCAGCATCCGGCGGCGGAGGAACGACGCGAGCGTCGGTGCCTCGCCGGCGCCCGAACGATGCGAGTGCGCGCCCAAGCTCTCGCCGATGTCTGGGGTTTCACCGGGCGGCACGCCCGCTCCCGACACCGTGAGGACGATCGGAACGCGACGAGACCACGTCTGAACCTCTCGCGATGGATCACGGGGGTCAACCGCGGAGATGCCGCGACTAGCCTCCTGCCGCGTCGATCACCAGATCGGTCGCGAGGCCGAGCAGGAACCCGCCGAGCACCCCCCACAGCGTGAGGATCCACGACAGGCGCCGGCCGCTCGCGAACAGCTCGCCGATCACGTACAGGATCGCTCCCGCGGCGAGTGCCAGGAAGCCCACGAACACGTACTCGGAGCTGAACGATGTCCCGACGATCGTCCCGAGGAAGGTCGGACCACCGGCGACGAGGCCGGCGACCAGGAGCCACCCCCACGTCGCCTGGACCCCGGCGCCGGCGAGCGGCCCGACGATCCCGAACCCCTCGGTGGCGTTGTGGAGCGCGAAGCCGACCACGAGCAGGACCGCCAGCGAGATCTCGTCCGCGTTGGCCGCCTGCCCGATCGCGAGACCCTCGGAGAAGTTGTGCAGGCCGATCCCGGCCGCGATCGTCATGCCGAGTCGGAGCGCCTGGCGGTCCGGCGTCAGACCGATCTCGGCGACCGCCATCGCGCCGGGACCGAGGCTCGCCCCGCGCGCTCGGTGGAGTGTGACCCGGAAGAAATACGGGAGGCTGAGGAGCCCGACGCCGAGGCCGACGACGTAGACGAGACCGACGGCGACGAGCTCGCCCCAGGCCCCGTCGACCACCGCTTCCTCGAGCGGTTCGGTCGCGTGCGCGAGCACGTCGAACAGGAGGAAGACCAGGATGCCCGCCGACAGACCGCTGAGGAAGGTCTTGAGCCCGAGGCTCCCGCCCCTCAGACGGCCGAGCGGGAGCCCGAGGAAGATCGTGAAGCCCGCCACCGCCCCCAGGGCGATCGTCTGCCATGTACTCATCCCGTTGTCCTCCGAGTCCGCCTCGAATCCGATCTTCGCGGTGGGGAACTCTAGACTTAGACGCGTCGAAGCGTCAAGGGACGGCCCCGCGAACGCCGGGCCCGGCTACGATTCGCGCATGGCTCGCCCGGCCGCGCGCGCCCCCAAGCCCTCCGCCCCGCTGGAGCGCGCGGTCCGTTCGGAGACGGTCAAGCACTACGCCGAGACGATCTTCTACATCCGGCAGGAGGAGGGACGGGTTCGCCCGGGGCGTCTGGCCGAATGGCTGGGGGTGAGCGCGCCCACGGTCACGGTGACGCTGCAGCGCCTGGCACGCGACGGCTTCGTCGAGATCGGGAGCGACCGAAGCGTCACCCTCACGCCGGCGGGCGAGGACCTGGCCGCCAAGATCGTCCGCGTGCACCGGCTGCTCGAACGGTGGCTGACCGACGTCCTGGGGCTCGATTGGGCGGCCGCCGACGAGGAGGCCCAGCGCCTGGCCTCCGGGGTCTCGGAGGTGGTGGCGGACCGACTCGACGAGACGCTCGGACACCCCGCCACCTGCCCGCACGGCAACGTCGTCCCGGGCCGCGAACCCCCGTACGGAGAGCTCGTCGCGCTCTCGGACCTGCGGCCGGGCGTGCCGGCACGCGTGCGCCGCATCTCGGAGGTCGCCGAGCATGACGCCCCCGACCTCCTCCGGGAGCTCGATGCGTACGGGCTGGTGACTGGCGCCCTGATCGAGGTGAGCGAAGCCGACGCGAGCGTGCAGGCGATCGCGGTCGACGTCGGCGGCGTGACCAGACCGATCGGCACGAACGTCGGCCGGCTCATCTGGGTCGAGCGGGAGTCCTCCGGAAGGGGAGCGACCCCGAAGCCGCGACGACCGCCGCCCGACCGCTGAGTGTCTACGACACCGCGGGGGTGTCGCCGCGTTCGTCTCCGGGCTCGCCTCACCCTCGGTTGCCGGTGAACTCCCCCTGGGTCGCCTCGTAGCCACGGGCGCCCTCACCCCGCGCCACCATCTCGTTGAGGGCCCAACCCAGATTCGTGAGCTCGTCGTGTCCGCGCGGCCGAGCCCTCGTGTTGAGTTCGCCCGCAGCGACCCGCGTCGCGAACCTCGAATACTCCTTCGTCCGGACGACGACCGATCGGATCAACAACAGGGTCGCGCCCACGCCGGCGAGCAGTCCCAGCCCGGCGATCGTGCCGAGCACCGAGACCCCGTGCGCGTAGACGGCGAGCAGGGAAGGGATGACCAGCGCCAGCACCGCGAAGAACTTCCAAGCGATGGGTACACGGATCGAGGTGGGCGTTCGGGGTCTCGTGTCCATGGTCGCTCGATCGTCCGGGTGAGGCTCGGGCAGGGGGAAGCCAGTCCTCCGACTACCTCCATCGGCACCCCCTCCTCGGCTTGAGCACGGCGCGCAGGTGTCGGATGCCGCCCGAAGGGGAAGAACCCTCAGATGCAGGTCCAGAGCCGACGATGGGGGTCGGGGGCCAGGCAGTGCCTGCATCTCGAGATGCCCGCGGTCTCGGCCGTGCTGACGGACCTGCGGTCGGCCTTCGCCGAGCTCCCCGTCTCTGCCTCCGCGCTGGACGACGCCCGGCTCATGGTGAGCGAGCTCGTGGCGAACAGCATGCGTCACGCGCGGCTCGGCCCGAACGACACGATCCGTGTGAAGGCGGAGGTCGAGAACGGCAGGCTCCGGGTCGACGTGATCGACGGGGGTCGCGGCGGCGCGCCGTCGGTGGCCGGGGGCATCCGCCCGAGCCCGGGGGCCGAATCGGGGTGGGGCCTGTACCTCGTCGAGACCCTCGCCACCAGGTGGGGCCACGCCGTGGGCAGGTATTGGTTCGAGCTCGAGACCGGCAGCGCCTGACCGGCTAGCCCCTCGGGTCCTCCTGCTCAGCGACCTCCGCGGGCGGCCCCTCGCGCTTCATCACGACGACGAACCGGTCGTGTTCTTCGACCACCAGCTCCGCGTCGGGCACGACGTGGTCGCGGAGCACCGCGAACCACCGTGGATCGCTCCGAACCCGTTCGTATTCCGGTTGGGTGATCGCGATCATGCGGTCGCAGGTGGCCAGGCCGCACTCGCACACCATCCGGAGATAGCGGTCGGACGGGGCTCCCTCGTGGGCCTGCTCGAGCCCCTCGTTGATCTCCCTCGATGTGGCCTCGTTGCGCGCGACCCGTTCCCCCCGATCGGTCACGGCTCGGACTGTAGTCCGTGGACCCGCCGCAGGCGAGAGGCACCGCGCCCCGAGAGCGGATCGGGCAGGCGCGCCTCGATCGCGCGGTCGCGACCCTCCTCGTCCCGGTGCACCCGGATCGCGGAGAAGCCGGTCGCCGCCATGGTCGTAGAGAGCTCGTCCGCCTGATCGCCGCCGAGCTCCAGCAGGACGCTGCCGCCGGGTCTGAGCCAGCGCGCGGCGGCGCGGGCGGCACGCTCGAGCACCTCTGTCCCACGCGGCCCGCCATCGAGCGAGCGACAGGGCTCGTGCGCGAGGACGTCGCGTGGCAGGAGATGAAGCTCCTCGGTCGGCACATACGGGACGACGGCGGTCACGACGTCCACGCGGCCGCGCAGCGCGGGGGGCAGCGGTTCGTCGAGATCGCCCAGGAGCGCCTCCACGCCGTTCCGGTGAGCACACGCGATCGCGACGGGATCGATGTCGGTGGCGATCACGGTCGCTCGCGGGCGTGCCGCGCCGAGGATGACGGCGACCGCCCCGCTGCCGGCGCACAGGTCGACCGCGATCCCGTCCGCGGGCAGCAGCGCCACGGCCCGGTGGGCCAGCGCCTCGGTCTTCGGACGGGGGACGAACACGCCGGGGTCGACGCGGATGCGAGTGGCGCAGAAGCGGACCCAACCGATGAGCCACGCGAGCGGTTCTCCGGCGAGCCGGCGAGCGAGCAGCTCCTCGAGAAGTCCGACCCCCGCGTTCGAGGCATCGAGCAGCGCGTCGGCCTCCGTGGCGGGGTCGATGGCACCACCCGCAGCGAGCGCCTGGACGACGCGCGACCGCTCCTTGCTCAGGGGGTCGTCCACGGCCGGGTCAGAGTCGTCTGCTGACTTCCCAGTCGTGCCCGAACGGATCCGTCAGACGTCCCGTGCGCCACCCATGCTCGTCGTGGACCGGCGCCACGGCGGCGGCTCCGGCGCCCACCGCGCGCTCGAACAGGGCATCCGGGTCCTCGACTGACAGGATCATCCTGACCGAGCCCACGCCGGGTGCGACCGGGCTCGCGTCGGCGTCGCCCTGGATCCAGAAGGCCGCCCCGCCGATCGAGAGGCGCGCGACGACCGGTCGCCCGTCATCGTCGTCGAGTCGATACGCCTCGACCGCGCCGAATGCGTTCAGATAGAAGTCCGACGCCTCCCGGGCATCGGGAACGTTCAGCCATGGTTCGATGGCGGTGGTCGAGGCGCCGGACCCGGTCGTGCTCATGCGCGTCCACCTCCAACGGTCGGCGTCATCGGGTCATTCTCTCTCAGCCGATCGCTTCATCGGCGTCTCGGTCACGGGGGACCCGTTGACCGCATGACTCCAGTCCTGGTCGGTGGATCCCTCGGCGTCATCACGGATCGAGCCCCCGCTCCTCACGAGACCTCGCCGTCGCCATCCCCCGTCGCATCCAATACGTCGACCACGTCCCGAGTGGTCTCCTCGTCGGCGTCCTCGTTCGGCGTCTCGAGCTCGGATCCATCCTGCTGGAATGTCAGGGAGTAGACCTCCTGACCCCTCGGGTACTCCTTGGTGGGACGGAACTCTCGGTTCACCCTGACGCCGAGCGCCTCGTAGACGCCGTCCTGTCCCTCCCGAAGGCGCTCACCGAGGAAGACGTTGGCGACGATCTCCTTCGGCAGCGCGGCGGCGGTCACCATCCGCACCGAGCCGACGACCGGTGGGCCAACGACCGTGAGCTCGTCCGCGATCTTCACGAGGTAGCCGGGCCCCGCGTCCAACCCCATCGAGAGACCCACGCCCGACGACAGGTTCCGCGAGTTGCTGCGGAAGTCCTCGAGGACGCGGCGGTGGAACAGGTCGATCAAGATGTTCGCGGTGTGCGCGATGTCGCCCGCGGTCTGGACGAAGTGCTCCTCGTACTCCGCCGGCTCCGCGGACTGCACGATCCAATACGCGAGGAACCCGTCGCCGGTGAACCGGTCGAACCACCCCCCCGAACGCCGGATCCCAAGCCGCACCGAGCTCACGAACTTGTCCATGATCGCCGCGAACCGCTCGAACTTGACCGACTCCTTCATGAGGTTCGTGGACTCGCGGATGTCGGCTGCCATCACGAACATCTGGATCGGTTCGCCGTCGATCACGGCGTCGAGCAGCTCGGCTGCGCGGAACCGCCGCTCCCAGTCGGGCGGCGCGTGCGACTTCAGCAGACGCGAGACGCGGTTGCGCTCTCGGTCGCGTAGATCGGTCGGGGACGATCCTGGGGGCGCCACCGCACCTCCGATGACGTGGCGAGAAGGAGCGCCAGTCTAGCCCGAAGCGTTACGGTTGCCGCCGAACACGGGTGAGCCAGGACGGCCACGCCGCCTCGGCCGCGTTGGTCCCCGCCGTCGATATCCGGAGCGATCTCCAACTAGCGCACCGTCCCTCCGGCCGCTCGTGGTAGTCGACGAGACGGTTGCCTCCGGCCCGGCAAGGTCGCCGTGCGCCTAGGAGGCGAGTGCGAGCCCGACCAGCGAGACGGTGAGGGCGATGGCGAGTGCCGTCAGGATCAACGCGGCGCTCTCGCGCGTTTCGCACTTGAGTCCGACCCGCTGTTCGGGGGGATCGGTGAGGTCGGTTCCTTGGAGGGAGCTCATGCCGTCCCATTACCCGGCATCGACCGAGAGCATGCCTCCCGGTTCACGGTGAGGAACCATCCACCCCTCCCAGCCCGGCGAGCTTCCCGGGGCCCGTCCGACCCTGCCAAAGCCGCAGGAAAGACTCGGCCGATCCGAGGTTTGGGCGGGTTCGGCGGGGGGTAGAGCGCGCCCAGCGGTTCGGCCTGAGCCAAGGAGGGCGGATGAGCACGATGGCAATCGGTGTCGAGCGCGATCAGCTCCGACTCGTCGGGAGCCGGCCCGGGACCGCGGGGAAGGGTCCGAGCATGGGCTCCGCCGGACGCATCTGTGAAGCCTCTCGGTGCAGAACCGTCCTGTCCCGCTACAACCACGCCGAGCTCTGTTGGCAGCACGAGCCCCGGCACGAGTATCTCTCCGCGGTCCGCGGGCGTCGCCCGGCGGACGTCGAGGTCCTGAACGACCTGGTCCCCAAGAACGACCTCGTCCCCAGGGCCTCCTGAACTCCTGGCGCAACACGAGAGCCCGGCTCGCACGGCGGAGTCGGGCCCTTGTGCGTCGAGTGCGATCCACCTCTTGAAACGCGATAGCGAACCGTCTCGTCGCGATCGGCTTCGATGTCTTCATCCACGTCGTCCTCGTCGCGCCCGCGTTCCTCGTCCACCGTGCGTTCCGGAATGGAGGCGAGCTGCGGGTTCGCCGGCGTCGTGACGGCGCCGGCGATCATGCCCCCGTGGCCGAGCACAGTCCTTATCTATCGGATGCTCGCATGGTCTTCCCCGCGCAGGCATCGGGACCGGCGGATCGACGCGTTCGGGTGTGATGCGGCACGTCCCCGGGTACCCATCGATCGATCAGACGGAAAGGAGTGACCGATGGAGCCGTGGGTCTGGGTCATCATCGCCATTGCGGCGGTCCTGTTCCTGCTCTTGCTGTTCCGCCGCGGTGGGTCCGCGGAAAGGAGGACGGTTGTCGTCCGGCGTCCCGCTAAGCGGCGACGCTGGATCTAGGCGACGCCGGATCACCGGATCTGGCCGAGGGACCGCGGCGCCGGGATACCGATGCCCGGCGCCGCCGATTCCCGCAGAGATCCCGCCGGGCCCTGATGGAGGATCGCGCGGCGGACCACCGCGCCTCCGTCCTGGTGGGCAGGTCCGCGTTCCTGCACGGGATGCACGTCCGAAGCACCGTCCGGCGCGCAGGCAGATCCGCACGATGCAGCGGGACGCCGGTCTCCCCTGCGGACGACGACCCGTTGACGGCGCTCCGGGCTCCTCACGAATCGGGCCGGTCCCCGGACGGACGTGCAGCATAAGCGGGTGACGTCCCGGAGCGATGGGTCCCGCAGGCAACGATCGAGCGACCACCCGACGCGTCGGGGCCTCCGCGGGTTCGGGTACTTCCGCAGGCTCGGCCCGGGGTTCGTCACGGGAGCGGCCGACGACGATCCGGCCGGGATCGGCACGTACTCGCAGGTCGGGGCGACGTTCCGGTTCGACCTCGTGCGTTGATCTCGCTCCCGCTCGCCTCGGCGGTGCAGGAGACAGCCGCGCGGCTCGGCCTGACGAGCGGCCGCGGGCTGATGTCCCTGATCAAGGAGGAGTTCGCGCGGCCGGTCCTGTGGTTCGCCGCCGTCCTGGTGGTCGGCGCCAACGTCTTCAACATCGGCGCCGATCTGGGGTCGATGGCCGAGGCGCTCCGACTGCTCATCCCGGTGCCGTTCGCCGTCCTGGTCGTCGCGATGGCCGGCACGATCCTGCTGCTCGAGATCTTCGTGAGCTACGATCGCTACTCGCTGATCCTGCGCTGGCTCGCGCTGTCGATCTTCGCGTACGTGCTCGAGCTGTTCGTCGTGGACGTCGACTGGTCCCGAGGTCGAGGAGCGCAAGGCCGGGAGGATCGGTCGGGTCGATGCCTCGCAGATCCGTGCGATGCGCGTCGACGTCGTGTCGGGCATGTCGGCGGGCGTGCTCGTGATGTTCGCGATCATGGTGAGCTCCGCGGCGACGCTCGGCGCCCAACGGGAGCCAGTACGTCCAGACCGCCGCCGAGGCGGCACGAGCCCTCCAACCGATCGCGGGTCGGTTCGCCTCCGCACTGTTCGCGGCCGGCATCGTGGGCACGGGCCTGCTCGCGATCCCGACACTCGCGGGTTCGGCGGTATACGCCCTGGCCGAGACGTTCGGTTGGCGCGAGGGGCTGGGACGCAGGCCGAAGGAAGCGCCCGGCTTCTACGGCGTGCTCGGCGCCGCGATCGGGATCGGCCTCGGTCTCAACTTCGTCGGCATCGACCCGATCCGGGCCGTCTACGTCTCGGCGATCCTGAACGGGCTCGCGGCGCCTGCGCTGATCCTGCTCATGCTGATCCTGTCCAGATCCCGCGGGGCGGAGCCGCGCAGCGCGTGGCTGTCCGACGGGTTGATGGTGATCGCCCTGCTGGTCATGTCGGCCTCGTCGACCGTGTACCTGATCGGCTCGTTCGTCGGATGAGCCGGTCAGCGCTCGGAGACCGGGGCGACCGAGGCGGCGTCGCGCGAACCTCGGCCTTCGCGCGAACCCTGCCCGTCGCGCGAACCCTGCCCGGCCGTCGCCGGCTCCCTGCGACCGATGGCATCGAACCCGTAGATCGCGTAAGCCTGACGGATCACGGTCTGCGCGACGTTGCGTACGTTCACGCCGCCCGGCGTGACCCCGTGCTCGGTCCCTCTGTGCGCGTGCCCGTGGATCACCAAGTCGGCGCCCGAGCGGTCGACGGCCTCGGCCAGCAGGTAGCTGCCGAGGAACGGGAAGATCTCCGGCGGCTCGCCGAGCAGGGTCTCGCGGATCGGCGCGTAGTGGAGCAGCGCGATGCGCACGTCGGTTTCCAGGGTAGCCAGGCCCGACTCGAGCGCCTCCGAACGCTCCTTCGTGTGGCGGATGAACGCCTTCATCTCCGGCTCCCCGAACTCGGCGCCGCTGGCACCCGGGAATCCGCCGCCGAAACCCTTCACGCCCGCGACGCCCAGCGATCCGGCCGGCGTATCGATGCGGAACGCGTCGCCCTCCAGGACGACGACGCCGGCCTCGCGCAGCAGCCCCGCGATCTCCGCGGGACGGTCGGCGTGGTGATCGTGATTCCCGAGGACCGCCACCACCTGGACCGACAGGTCCCGCAGCTCACGCGCGAGCGCCTCGGCCTCCTCGGGCTCACCCGACTTGGTCAGGTCGCCGGCGATCAGCAGCACGTCCGCCTTCTCATGGACCGCGCCGAGCTGCTCGCGCAGGGCGCCGGCCGAGTCCGGTCCGACGTGCAGATCGCCGACGGCGGCGACGCGGATCACTGGAGGGTCTCCATCCCCTCGGCATCGGGGAACCGGGCCACCGTGGTCCTGTTCTCGACCTCGAGGTCCGGGCAGCACTCGCGTACGACATCGGCGACCGAACGCTGCCGTTCCGCGCTCGGCACGTTCCCGTGGACAACCACCCGCCCCTTCACCACGGTGACGCCGAGCTCGGGCTCGTTCACCCGCGGGTCTCGAGCCAGCGCCTCCTGCACGTGCGCCGCGACGTACTCCGATTCGTCCGTGCTCATGCCTGCCTCCCCCGCCCGATGGCCTCGTGGAGGGTCTCGATAGGCTCCGAGGGCACGACGATGTCCAAGGAGGTGGCGAACAGCAGCAGGCTGAGCAGCCTCCGCGCGCCGTGCTCACGCGCCCGCGCAACCAGGTAGTCCCAGTCGAGCTCGGTGTGCGCGATGATCGAGACCGCGTCGTACCAGTACCGCGAGGTGTCCTCGCTCATCGCGCAGGCCTTCATCACGATCAGATCCTCGGGCGGTGCGATCGGGACCCTCCGGCCGCGGAACGGCATCACCCGCGCCCGGGCGAGCATGTCGTCGCCGAGCAGGATGTCCCGGCTCGAGCGGAAGATCACGTCGACGAGCACCCCGTGCTTGATCGCCTTGGACAACCAGCGCTCGGCGACCTCCTTCGTCTCGAACCCCCGCGCCCCGAGCACCTCGAGCACCTTGCGCGCCGTCTCGGGGCGGACGAAGACGTCGATGTCCCGTGTTCCCTGGTCGCGTCCGTACACCGCCGATCCGACGCCGCCGATCAGCAGGAACGGGATGCCGGCCTCCCCGAGCGCATCCAGCGCCTCGTCCAGGACGCGCAGGAACAGATCGCCGTTGTCCGCTTCCGTGACTTCGATCGCGGTCTCGGGGAGGCTCATCCAGGCACTCCTCATTCGGCCGTGCTTCGTCGTCGGAGGCTCTGTTGTTCCCGCCGATGCCTGCCCGCAAACGGGGCTCACGCAGCGGCCAGCTGGCGACGACCGTCCTCCAGCAGGCCGAGGACCGCCGCCTCGACCGCGTCTCGGAACGCCGGGTCCGCCAGATCGCCATCCACCGCCTCCGCGAGCCTCGCGGTGATCGTGACGCCCTCCTCGTACCGGTCCAGCAGCCTCGGGTCGATGTAGGAGGCGCGCGCGACCGCCGCGGTGTTGCCGAGCTCCGCGGCGACCTCCTTCACGGCCGCGGAGATCCGGCGGCGTCGGGCCGCCTGCACGACCGGCACCTCTCCCCCCGCGGCGAGCGCCATCGCAGCGAACACCGTCCCGTGCCAGGTCCGGAAGTCCTTGGCGGAGAAGCCGTCGCCGGCGAGCTCCTTCACGTACGCGTTGACGTCCTCCGAACGCACGTCGCGCCAGCCGGAGCCGTTCCGGTATGCGAGGAGCTCGGGGTTCTCGTCGCGGCGGCGCTTCAGCGTCCGGACGATGGGTGCGATGTCGGCGTCGGCAACCTCCTGGATGCGACGCTGACCGCTCTTGGCGCGGTAGTCGAACCGGACGACCTCGCCCGACGTCCGGACGTGGTCCCGCCGCACCGTCGCGAGCCCAAACGAGCCGTTGTCGCGCGTGTACGACTCAGAACCCACGCGGAACAGGGCGAGATCCAGCAATCGTACGGCGGTGGCGAGGGCCTTCTCGCGCGGCAGGTTCCGCCGCCCGAGATCGACGGCCACGCGCTCGCGCACCTGCGGCAACCGGTGCGCGAACGCCAGCATCCGATCGAACTTCTCCGCGTCCCGCCGGGCCCGCCATCGTTCGTGGTACAGGTACTGCCTCCTGCCGGCGGCGTCGGTCCCCGACGCCTGCAGGTGTCCGAGGGGGTCGGGGCAGATCCACACGTCCGACCACGCCGGCGGGATCGCGAGGGCGCGGATCCGCCGGATCGTGTCGTCCTCGGTCACCGGCGCTCCGGTCTGATCGAGGTAGGAGAAGCCCCGACCACGGCGCTGCCGTCGGATCCCCGGCCGATCGCTCGACACCCGCCGCAGACGCGTCATCGCGCGGAGGTATTGCCCCAGCGAGGCGCCCCCAAACGCGAGTGGGTGCACGAACGGGAGCGTGGATCAGCGGCCGCCCTCCTCGTCCCGGATCCTGCGCGCGAGCGGGATCGCGAACCAGACCCAGACGAGGAAGAGCAAGACGCCGAGCCCGACCACCGTGGCGGTGCCCAGCCCGAACATCAGGTCGGTCGTGAGTATCACGGCCGACGTGACGGACAAGGCGAGGATGGCGATCCCGACGATCGCGAACCGGTTCGACGTCCGGAGCATCCGCTCCTTGTCACCCTGGCGGAACCGGATCCGGTGGTAGGCGGTCGGGGCCATGAACAGGCCCGTTGAGATCGTGGTCCCGACGAACGTCGCGAAGTAGATCGCCCTCTGGGTCCCGGTGAGCGCGAGGAAACGGTTGCTGAACGGCACGGTGAGCAGGAACGCGAACAGCACCTGGACGCCGGGCAGCGCGACCCGAAGCTCGTTCAGGAGCTCGATCAGCTCTCGGTTCTGACGCTCCTCGGGCTTCTCGTCGTCGTTACGGGGGGGGTCGCTCGACGGAGCCACTCCCCCCCAACGCGATCCGCCCACGTGCACGAGTTACCGTTCCGCAGCGTGCGCGAAACGTCGCTCGCCACGCACGGTCCGCACCTCTCGGTTTGTGGTGGTCACGGCGCGGGTACACCGGTGCCGAGGCCGCACCGTGCGGCCGGGAGGTGGAGATCATGAGCCACCCGAGCTACGAGTATCACGAGCATGATCCCGAGCCCGGCTCGGGGACGACGGGGTTCGCCGCGATCAAGTACTCGGCGATCGTGATCATCGTCCTCGCCATCTTGGCCTTCCTGGCCTGGTACGTCGTCCCGAAGTTCTAGCAAGCGAACGAGGACCCACCAACACGTGGCGCGATGAGCGTCTCGTCTAGGGCTCGTCGAGATCCGCTCCGCGCGGTTTCGCCTCGCGGAGTGGATCTCCTTCTTCCAGCACCGCGCCCCGGAGGAAGGACAGGGTCTGCGAGAGGATCCGGCTGACGTGCATCTGCGAGACGCCGACCGACTCGGCGATCTCGGACTGTGTGAGCCCTCGGAAGAAGCGCAGGTACAGCACCCTCCGTTCCCGCTCCGGCAGCTCCTTCACGGCGGGGGCCACCGACGCCCAGCCCTCGAGGATCTCGAGCGAGGGGTCGTCGCCGCCGAGCACGTCGATCGGCGCCGCGCCCTCCTCCCCGACGGGCGAGTCGAGCGACGTCGTCGAATACGCCTGCACCGCCTCCATCGCGTCGAGGATCTCCTCGGGCGACGCCTCGCACCGCGCGGCGATCTCCTCCACGGTCGGCGAGCGCCCGAGCTCCTGCGAGAGCTCGGGCAGGGCTGCGTTCACACGGAGCCCCACCTCTTGGAGCCGCCGCGGCACGCGGATCGCCCACCCCTTGTCGCGGAAATGCCGCTTGAGCTCGCCGATGATCGTGACGGCGGCGTACGTGGAGAACTGGACATCGCGCTGCACGTCGAAGCGGTCGATCGCGTTCAGCAGTCCCACGCTCGCGACCTGCACGAGGTCCTCCAGCGGCTCGCCCCGCCGGTCGAACCGACGGGCGAGGTACTCCGCGAGCGGGAGGAACATCTCGACCAGTCGCTCACGGGCCTCGGCGTCGTCGGGCAGGCGCTTGAACAGCTCGGTCTCGACCTCACGGTCGGTGGAGCCGATCGGACGTTCGACCGAGCTCATGCTGTCCGCGATGGCTCGAGCGTCCGCTTGGTGAGCAGGATCGACGGACCGTCCACGTCCGTGTCCAGGGAGAGGGTGTCGACGAGCGCCGACAGGATCCGCCACGGGAGGCTCTGCTCCAGGTCGGGTGGGGGCCACGGGCCATCGGCTGCATCGATCGAGACCTCCGCCTCCAGACGGTCGTCCAGGGGCCGGAGGCGAAGGGTCATCGCGGTGGCCGACCGACCACGAGCGAGCAACCAGGCGCACGCCTCGTCGACGGCGAGACGGAGATCCTCGATCCCGTCGAACGGGATCAGCAGCCGGGCGGCCACCGACGTCGTGACGGCGCGCAAGACGTGGACGGATCCCCCCGTCGCCGGGACGGACACCGTGATGACATCGTTCGTTGGGCTCGCCATCGCGCTCCCTATACTAGGGAACCTCG
>DAIOFZ010000004.1:29458-39708 GCA_036745475.1 Actinomycetota bacterium
GGATGGATGTCATCGTCGGGACGCGCATCGAAGAACCGTGGACCGTCGTCGAGGTCGCCGGCGAGCTCGACCTCCACACCTCACCCCCGCTGCGCGACCATCTGCTCGGGCTGATCCAGGGCGGTGCCGACCACCTGGCCCTGGACCTCACGAAGGTCGATTTCATGGACTCGAGCAGCCTTGGCTCGCTGGTGACGTGTCTCAAGCGCGTCCGGGAACGCGACGGCAGGCTCGTCCTGGTCGGGGTCGGCGGCACCCCGATGAAGGTGCTCACCCTCACCGGTTTGGATGGCGTGTTCGACATCATCGGCTCGACCACCGAGCTCCCCCCGGGCTGAAGCGGGAGTCGAGCCCCGATGGAACGCCTCTGGATCCGCATCCCAGCCGGCACCGCGCACGTGGCATCGGTCCGCGCGTTCGTCGGGGCGGTCGGTCGCAGCACCGGCTGCTCGGAGGAGGCGGTCGCCGACCTCCGGCTCGTCGCGACCGAGGCCTGCGCGCAGGCGATCGAGCAGGACGCGCCACCCGCCGTCATCGAAGTCCGCTCGTCGGTCGACGGGGACCGCCTGCTCGTGGAGATCGAACCCTGCGGCCGGTTCGACCGAGCCCCGGAGGGACTCGACGGGGTATCGGGAGGAGCGACGCGCCGGGGGCTGATCGAGGGCCTGTTCCCCGACGCCGAGTTCGACGATCAGGTCCTGCGCGTGGCTGTGCCGATCGCGCGGGCGTAGGCCGGCACGCTCCCGGGGGGCATCCCGGGAGTCGCTCGTAGCGAGGGATGCCCGGCAACCGACCTTCGACCGAAGCGCTCGAGAGGAGCCCTGGAGCGGTGCGACGAGACGACGACACGACCGACCCGGCGGTCTCGCTCGAGCGGCGGATGCTCCACGCCGAGCGACGCGCGCGCGAGATCGCCGAGCAGGCGCAGGCCGAGGCCGAGGCAGCGCGTGAGGAGGCCGTGCGCGCCCGCGAGGAAGCCGAACGCGCCCACCGGCTCGAGAGCCGTTCGCGCGAGCGGCTCCAGGTCCTCGTCGAGGCGGGGGTGGCCATGGCCGCGGCGCGCGAGACGCGTTCGGTGCTTGCCGCGGCGACCGGGGCGGCGGCCCGCCGGGTGTGCGACTACAGCGTGGCCTTCGTGGTCGACCGGGAGGGCCGCGTCGAGGCGGCCGTCGGAGCGCACCGCGATCCCGCGCGGTTCGGGATGGTCGAACGGATGGCGACCGCCCACCTCCCCGACCCGGAGGATCCCCACAACATCGTCGGCGAGGTCCTGAAGACCGGCGAGCCGGCGCTGATCCCGAACCTGTCAGCCGAACAGGTGGAACGGATGATGGCGCCCGGGGAGCAGCTCGAGCTCGCGCGCTCCCTCGGTCTCGCCTCGCTGATCGCGGCCCCGCTCGCGGCCCGGGGACGGACGCTGGGGGTGCTCATGCTCGTGCGCGACCACGCGTCCAGACCGTTCGTGGAGGAGGATCTGTCGCTCGCGGGGATGCTCGCCGCCAGGGCCGGCCTCGCCGTCGACAACACGAGGCTCTACGCCGAACGCGAGTACGTCGCGGAGACGCTGCGGCGGAGCCTCCTCCCACCGGAGCTGCCGGGGATCGAGGGTCTGGAGATCGCCGCGCGCTATCTCCCCGCCGCGGAGGGGACGCAGGTCGGCGGGGATTTCTACGACGTCTTCGAGGCCGCGCCCGAACGTTGGATCGCCGTGATCGGTGACGTGGTCGGCAAGGGGGCCGAGGCCGCGGCGATGATGGGGCTCGCCCGCTACACGATCAGAACCGCCGCCATGAGCGAGGGCCGCCCGAGCGCGATCTTGGAGACGCTCAACCAGGCCGTCCTGACACAAACGGACGACGAGCGGTTCTGCACCGCGTGCTGCGTGCGCCTGCGACCGTCGGGGAGGGAGACTCGGGCGACCGTGTCGTCCGGGGGCCATCCGCTCCCCCTGGTCCTTCGGGCGGACGGCTCCATCGAGGTCGTGGGCAGTCCGGGCACGATCGTCGGGGTCTTCGAGGACCCGGTGCTGGTCGACCGATCCGTCGATCTCGGCCTTGGCGACACGCTCGTCCTGTATACCGACGGCGTCACCGACGAGCGCGGGGGCGAGGACGAGTTCGGCGAGATGCGGCTGCACGAGGCGCTGTCCGAGCTCGCGGGCGCGGGCGCGCAACGGATCGCCGACGGCGTGGTGGGAGCGGTGGTCGGCTTCCGGACCGGGCAGCCGAAGGACGACATCGCGATCCTCGTGATCAAGGTGGTCGGATGACGACCCGTCGCGCATCCGGTGTTTGGTGGGCCGAACGCCCGGGTACGCAAGACTGGGACGCGATCCGGGACCAGCGGCCGACGAGCCGGTGGTCAGAAGATTGACGGTGCGGTCCGGCGCGCCCCCTCCCCCCTGCTCGTCGGACCGCAACGTCAACCCGAGGTGATGGCCATGACCGACCTGCTCGCACCGACGCCCGTCAAGTGGCTGTACTGCTTCGCGTGTGAGGAAGCGTTCGAGTTCGCGGGGTCTCATGCCTCGTGTGGATGCGGACGCTCGTCCGCCCGGCTCGACGGCGGGATCGTCGAGGTCCAGGGCCCGACGCGTGCGCTCGCGCCGGTCGAGACCGTGATCCGGCTCGACGGCGGCGAGTGGGCTCCGCTCCCCGAGGACGTCTTCATCCGACGGGTGCTGCCCAGGGCCGCCTGACACGCTGCGCCTGAGCTCTTACGCGGCCACGTCGACGCGTCGATCCGCGAGGAGTGCCGCGAACGAGGCGGCATCCCGAGGGGCCGCACCGCCCGTGTCGTTGTTGAAGTACGCGAAGACCGATCGCGGCCGCGTTTCGGCGATCGCGTCCGCGTACGCGGCGAGCTTCGAGCGTCGATAGCCGGGCCCGTCCGAACGGCCCTGGTGGAACCGCAGATACGCCCATCCCCCCAGCGTCGGGATCGACACTCGAACTCCCGGACGGTCGGCATGGACGAGCGCCGCGCCGCTGGCATCGAGCGCCTCGAGGACCCCGTCCGTGAACCACGACGGGTGACGGAACTCGATCGCCGCCCGGAACGCTGGCGGGAGCGACCCGAGGAAGGCCCGCAGCAGCGGTTCGTCGGCTCGAAGGGTCGGCGGTAGTTGGAAGAGCACGGGCCCGAGCTTGGTGCCCGCGCCCTCGAAGATCCCTCGCATCCGCTCGAGCGGCTCCGCGCAGTCTCGCAGCCTGCGGACGTGCGTCACGTACCGGCTCGCCTTGAAGGTCAGGACGAAACCGTCGTGCACGGTCGCGGCCCAACGCTCGACCGTCTGACGCTTCGGCAGTCGATAGAACGACGCGTTGACCTCCACGGTCGAGAAGCGCTCGGAATAGAACGCGAGCCAGTCGGCGGCAGCCAGCCCCGCGGGGTAGAAGCCATCTCGCCAGTGCCGGTACTGCCAACCGCTCGTGCCGACGGATACCGCCACGAAGGGTGGCTACCCTCGCGCGGCCCCCGCCACACGCTTGTGGAGGTCAGCGCTCCGCGGGCGGCGGCTCGGCGGGCGGCGGTGGTGCGGCCGGGGGCATCGGGGGCGCCGGTGGAGGCGCGTCGCTCGGTGCTGTCGGCGGCGGCGGCGCGACGGGCGTCGCCGCGACGGGGGTCGCCGCGGGATCCGCCTCGCCGAACCCCGACCGCGTCCCCTCGGCGCCCTCGAGCCGACGGCTCCGAAGCACGAGGAAGACGACGATCAGCAGCAGAAGCACGACACCCGCGATGATCAGGATCAGCGGCAGGAACGAATCGCCGCCACCCACCACGTCCGCGGCCTCGCCGTTGTCCACGGCGCTGCCGGTGGCATTGATCTCCAGCCGGTCGCCGAACTCCGGCACGTAGGTGACCGTGTTGCCGTCGATCTGTCCGCCCGGGGCCTGCAGCACCTCACCGGGGAACGTGATCGCGATCTTGACGTCCGCGCTCTCGAAGAGCTGCGCGCCGCCGGTGCCGCCGAATGGCCCGGTGACGCCGGACAGACCGCTCGACAGGTCGAGGAGGCCGGTCACCACGAACGTGTCTCCTTGGCGTGCGATCTGCAGCTCCTCGCCCGTAGCGGCCGCGCCCGTCGCGCCCGAGGCGCCCGCGATCCCGCCCGAGTTGAACTCCTCGATCGGCATGTCCTCGATGATGACCTGCTGGCCGGCGAACTCGCCGTCGTCGAATGGCTCGATCGTGACGCCGGGGGCCTCGGTCGGGAACGGGGCTTCGCTGCCGAGCAGGTCCTCGACGTTCTGCCCGGTCAGATCGAGCAGTTCCTTCTGGACGCCGAACTCGACGGTCCCGCTGACCGTGTTGTCGGAGTTGATCCCGACATTCATGTTGAGCTTGATGCATCCCGTCATCAGGAAGACGAGCGCGACGAACGCGCCGATCCGCCGGGCGGTGCGGGCACGTCGAGACATCCCTGGACCCCCTGTCGTCGGCATCCCGGGGAGACTACCCGGCCGCTGGAGCAGGGTGAACGGTCTCACGAGGAGAGGGCGTCCACCACGTGCTCCTCCAGAGAGGACAGATAGCGGTACAGCTCGTAGGCGCGGCCGGTCTCGGGATCGCCGGCGAAGTCGGCGGCCGTCGCCTCCTCGGTGACGGCGAGCCGGACACCGATCACCAGCCGAACGTCGTTCAGCGCGGCGAGCCACGCGAGCAGCTCGTCCTCGGTCACGTGGTCGGATCGAACGGTCCGCTCCATCGTGTCGATCGCCTCCAGCCGCTGCTGCAGCAGCTCGTCGTGGGTGATGTCGTGGAACTCGGCGGAGGCGTCCTCATCATCGATGAAGGCCTTCGGGTACAACCGCTGCAGCGCAGGATCGTTGGCATCGCCGTCCACGAGCAGCGCACGCAGCATCTGCGGGATGGTGCCGAGGACCTCGCGCTCCGCCGACGGGATCCGAAGATCGAACCCGCCTCGACGCGATCGCTTGACGGGCGCTCCCCGCACGGTCAGCGGTCCTTCTGCATCGTGGCCCACAGCCCGTGCGCGTGCAGGCGCGACACGTCGAACTCACATCGCTCGCGAGGGCCGGTGGAAACGACGGCTCGACCCTTGTGGTGCACGTCGAGCATCAGCCTGGTGGCCTTCTCCCTCGGGAAGCCGAACAGCTTCTGGAACACGTACACGACGTAGGACATCAGGTTGATCGGATCGTTCCAGACGATCACGATCCATGGCACGTCCGGGACGACGTCTTCGTCGCCCACCGGGCGTTCGGTCTCGACCGGGGCGGTCTGTGCCATGCGGTCAGGGTACGCGGCCCCACCGCAGGTGGGTCCTCGGGGTGCTCTGGTTCGCGGGCGAAGGTCCCGGAATGACCGAGGCCCGGCTCCCAAGACGCGTGGGGGAAGAGCCGGGCCTCGACGCCACCCGCGCCGAGAGAGAGGCGGGGGCGCTCTACGTCGCGGTCACGGCCACCTCGTTCGACCGGGCCGATCCACCCTGGACGGCGTGCGACGACATCCCTGATCCTGGTGACAGGCCCCGACGTGGCCGCCTCGGGCGCCGAGATCGGCGCCGGGCCGGCGATCACCCCCCACCGCTGCGGCCGGTGCTCTACGCACCATGCGGTGGCCCCTTCCGAGTTCCGAGTCTCCCGAGAGGAATCGGCATACGGGGCCCCCAAACTTGAACGCGGATCCGGGCCTCAGGCTGCGGGCCAACGCCGGACGGGTCGTTCGAAGCGTCCGACGAGCGCCACGATCTCCGGGACGAACGTGTACGTGGGATCGGGTCTGGCATCATGAGCTCGCATGTCCGAGGCGTACCGTTCCCCGCTCGCGCCCGATGCGAACGACGGGCTCGTCGCGCTCGTGACCGGCGGAGGGACGGGTCTGGGCCGGGCGATCGCGCGCGAGTACGCGCGCACGGGTGCCCGCGTCGCGATCGCCGGCAGGCGGGCTCAACCGCTCGCGGAGGTCGCCTCCGAGCTCGCCGCGGCCGGCGCCCAGGTCCTGTCGGTGCCGGACACCGATGTCCGCGAACCGGAGCACGTGGCTTCGCTCGTCGATGCCGTCCTGGACCGGTTCGGCGCGATCGACGTGCTCGTGAACAATGCCGGCGGCCAGTTCGTCGCGACGCCCGAACGGATCTCGGCCAAGGGGTGGCGGGCGGTGCACCGCCTCAACGTCGACGCGGTGTGGGACCTCACCCGGACCATCGCGGAACGCTCGATGATCCCGGGCGGCGGCGGGCTCGTCGTGTTCATCGGGTTCAGTCCCCGCCGGGGCATCCCGTTGATGGTGCACGCCTCCGCCGCGCGGGCGGCGCTGGAGAACCTGGCGAGCGGGCTCGCGATCGAGTGGAGCCGCCACCGGATACGGGCCGTGTGCGTCGCCACGGGGGCGATCGACACGGACGCGTTCCGCGCCTACGGCGACGAGTTCGTCGCGGAGGCGATGCGCACGGCGCCGCTCGGTCGCATCGCGTCGGCCGAGGAGGTGGCCAGCGTGATCGCGTTCCTGTCGACCACCGGCGGCGCGTACATCACCGGCACCACGATCGTCGTCGACGGCGGCAACGACGCCTGGGGGCTCGGCTTCCCGCCGCCGCAACCCGCTCAGTCGTAGACGATCACCGAACGCGCCTCGTCCCCGGCCTCGAACCGTGCCAGCGCGTCGTGGATCCCGTCGAGCGCGATCGTCCGGGCGATCATCGGTTCGAGTCGCAGCTCGCCGAACGTCAGCAGGTGCGCGAGCAGCGGCAGGTCGCGCGGCGGCACCACACTGCCGTACCACGAGCCGACGACCGTGAGCTCCTTGGTCGTGGTGCGGAGCGCGTCGAGCGGCGCGCGAGCGCCGGGCGCGGCCATCCCGACCAGGACGGCCGTCCCGCCGGGCGCCACGGCGCGCATCGCCTGTTCGATCGTCTCGGGGCGCCCGAGGCACTCGAGGGCGTGGTCGAACCCGTCCGGGAGGGGGTCGCGGCCCGCGAGCACCGTCTCGGTCGCGCCGAGCTCCCTGGCGATCTCGAGCTTCGGCTCCACGACGTCCACCGCAACGATCGGCGAAGCACCCGCGATCCGGGCACCCTGGATCGCCGAGAGCCCGACGCCGCCGCACCCGATCACGAGGACCGAGTCTCCCGGACGCACCTTGGCGGTGTTCAGCACCGCGCCGACGCCGGTCATGACCGCGCATCCGAGGAGGGCGACCTGTTCGAGCGGGAGCGACGGATCGACGGGGAACACCGTGTTCGCCGGTACCACCGAGCGCTCGGCGAACGAGGACGGCACGTTGTGGTGGATCCGCGTCCCTGTGTGCGAGAAGCGGGTCGTCCCGTCGGCCAGGAAACCCTCGTCGAAGGCCGCCAGCCGTTCGCATACCACCGGACGCCCGACCGTGCACCGGCGGCACGACCCGCAGTACGGCAACCACGAGCAGACGACGTGGTCCCCGGGTTCCACGCCGGTCACACCCTCCCCGAGCTCCTCGACCACGGCCGAGCCCTCGTGCCCGAGCACGATCGGCATCGCGTGCCGGTGGATGCCGTGGACCGAGTGGAAGTCCGAGCGGCACACGCCCGAGGCCGCCATCCGGATCGCGACCTCCCCCGGCCTGGGCGGGTCGAGGGCGAGATCCTCCAGTCGGAGATCCTCCACGTCCCACAGCACCGCCGCGCGCATACGAGAAGTATCGCGCGGAGCGAGCCGGTGGCCCCGGCGATACTCAGGCCGAGGCTTCGACCTTCTCCTTGAGGTTCGCGAGCGACTTCTTCCCGTCGGCCTTGACCGCGGGGGTGACGATGAAGTCGAGAAGGGCGTTCCCGCCCACGCTGGCGGTCGTGCGTTCGAGCCTGGTCCCCCCGCCCTCCGGCGTCAGCACGAAGGTGTGCCGGTACCGCACGTCCTTGGTCGAGCCCTGTTTGCGCTGGGTGATCGCGAACGCGAAGCGCTTCGGGCGGTCGAATTCCACGATCTCGATGTCGGCCGTCTGCGGCTTGCCGACGAAGACCTGCTCCGAGCGGAAGGTCGAGCCCATCCTCGGCGGGCCGCCGGAGACCGATGACATCTTCAGCTTGGCACTGGGGTTGGCCCACTCCGGGTGGTGTTCGACGTCCGCCAGAGTGTCGAACACCCTCTCCGGTGGGGCATCGATGTGCAGGGTCCAGTGATAGGCCATCGCATCTCCCCTCGTCTCCCCGGGAACCTCTCGGGAGCGAACGCAGGTAGTTCAGCATGGGCTTACGTAAGCGTCAACTGAATGTCGCACGGCGCCGACGGGGCCCATCAGGACGTTGCGGACCAAAGCCGGCCGCTCGACGAGTCTGCTCATGAGCCGCCGAGCGCATCTTCGCGGCGCCGATGGGTATGCACCTCCCGGAAGCCAAATCGGAGCCCATCCGACGAGGGAGGTCATCATGGACGCATGGGTCTGGATCCTGATCGGCGTGATCGTGCTGGCGATCATCGCCGCCGTGGTGTTCGCCGTCGCGCAGCAGCGCCGGCGCGCGCAGCTGCGCGAGAGCTTCGGCCCCGAGTACGACCGCACGATCGCCCGTGAGGGGGACGTGCGCCGCGGCGAGTCCGACCTGATGGCCAGGCGCGAGCGGCTCGCCAAGCTGGACATCCGGCCGCTGTCGCCGTCGTCCAGGGACGCCTACCGTCACAGCTGGGAGCAGACGCAGGCTCGGTTCGTCGACAACCCGGCCGAGGCACTCGGGCAGGCGGACGCGCTCATCATCGCCGTGATGGAGGAGCGCGGCTACCCGATGAACGATTTCGAACGACGGGCGGAGGATGTCTCCGTCGACCACGCGGACGTCGTGCAGCACTACCGCGCCGCGCACGACATCTCCACCCGGCTCGACCCCAATGCCTCGCCCGGATCCACGCCCTCGGACGTCTCGACCGAGGATCTGCGCCAGGGCCTCGTCCACTACCGCGCCCTGTTCCAGGAACTGCTCGAGTCTGAGCAGGACGAGCCGACGCAGGATCACGCCACCGGCTGAGCCGGCCGAACACCGAGCCGCGGCGCCGCGGTTTGCGATGCTGGTGCCGTGGCTCGGCGCTTCGTGCTCCATCTCGATCTCGACGAGTTCATCGCGGCCGTCGAACGGCTCCGGCGCCCCGAGCTCGAGGGCAGGCCGATCGTCGTCGGCGGCGACGGCGATCCGAGCAAGCGCGGGGTGGTCTCGACCGCGAGCTACGAGGCGCGCGCGTTCGGGATCCGGAGCGCGATGCCGCTCCGGACCGCGTACAGATGCAACCCCGACGCGATCTTCCTCCCAGTCGACTCGCGCGCGTACCTCGCGGCCAGCCGCGAGGTCATGGACACGCTTCGCACGTTCGACGCCGAGGTCGAGGTGGCGGGGTGGGACGAGGCATTCCTCGGCGTCACGACTGAGGATCCCGAGGCCCTCGCGAAGCGGATCCAGGAGCGGGTGCACGAACGCACGCGCCTGTGGTGCACGATCGGGATCGGGGACAACCGCCTGCAGGCCAAGCTCGCCAGCGGGTTCGGCAAGCCGCGCGGCGTGTTCGTCCTCACCTCCGACCGCTGGGACGAGTCCATGCACGGGCTCGCCACCACCGAGCTGTGGGGCATCGGGTCCAAGACCGCGGCCAAGCTGGCCGAGCTGGGGGTCCGCACCGTGGGCCAGCTCGCCGAGGCTGACGAGACCGCCCTCGCCCACCGCTTCGGACCGTCGACGGGACCGTGGCTCGCGAGCCTCGGACGCGGCGAGGGCTCGGCCGGCGTTCACCCCGAGGGCTGGATCGCCAAGGGTCGGAGCCGAGAGCACACGTTCCAGCGAGACCTCACGGATCCGGAGGAGGTCGGGGCCGAGATCGCCCGGACCGCGCGCGAGGTCGCGGGCGATCTCCGCAGGGACGAGCGGCTCGCCGCACGCGTGGTGGTCAAGGTGCGGTTCGCGCCGTTCTTCACGAGCACCCACGGCGTCAAGCTCGCCGAGCCCACGGCGGACCCCGGCCTCGTGGCCCAGGCCGCCGCTCGCGCGCTGGAGCGGTTCGACCTCGACCGGCCCGTTCGCCTCGTCGGGGTCCGAGCGGAGATGACGCCTCCGGTGGTACAAGACGGCGCATGAGCGTCCAGTACCACCTGAAGCTCGCGCCGGGCGACGTCGCGCCGTACGTCCTGCTCCCGGGCGACCCCGGCAGGGTCCCGCTCGTCGCCAGCATGTGGGACGAGTCGCGCGAGGTCGCGAGCAACCGCGAGTACGTGACGTTCACCGGCACGTACCGGGGCGTGCCGATCTCCTGCACGTCGACCGGGATCGGCTG
>DAIOFZ010000005.1:0-6210 GCA_036745475.1 Actinomycetota bacterium
CGCTCGAGGGCCTGAAGCGGCGCGTCGAGCTCGGCTGAGCCCACCTCCGACGCGGCCGTGTGGCGGCCGCGCTACGCTTACCGGCATGCGCGTCCTGCTGTTCACCGGGAAGGGTGGCGTCGGGAAGACGACGGTCGCCGCCGCGACGGCGGTTCGCGCGGCCGGGTCGGGGAACCGGACGCTGATCATGAGCACGGATCCGGCGCACTCGCTCGGCGACTCGTTCGATCGGGAGATCGGCGAGCACGCCACGCCGATCGCCGAGAACCTGTGGGCCGAGCAGATCGACGCCCAGAGCAGGCTCGAGTCCAACTGGCGCGAGATCCAGGACTACTTCGTCCAGCTGATGAACTGGGCCGGTGTGGAGACGATCCAGGCCGAGGAGCTCTCGGTGATCCCCGGGCTCGACGAGATCTTCGCGCTGATCGATGTCAAGACCCACGTCGAGGGCGGGAAGTACGACCTGCTGATCGTCGACTGTGCGCCCACCGCAGAGACGCTGCGCCTGCTGTCGCTCCCCGAGGTGATGAACTGGTACATCGAACGGATCTTCCCCGTCGAGCGGCGCGTGGTGAAGACGCTGCGTCCGATCGTGACGAAGATGACGACGCTGCCGATCGCGGGCGAGAGCTTCTACGCGGCGGTCGAGCGGCTGCACAGGAACCTCGACGCCGTGCACCGGATCCTGACCGACGAGTCCTCATCGACGGTCCGGCTCGTCGTGAACCCGGAGAAGATGGTGATCGCCGAGGCGCGGCGCACCTACACGTACCTCGGCCTGTTCGGGTACCGGTGCGATGCCGTCGTCGTGAATCGGATCATCCCCGAGGACGTCACCGATCCGTACTTCGGCAAGTGGAAGGACATCCAGGCGGAGCACCTGCAGACCGTCCGCGAGTCGTTCGAGCCGGTGCCGATCATGACCGCCCGTCTGTTCGACCGGGAGATGGTCGGCGTGCAGCTGCTCGAGGAGATGGGCCGCGAGGTCTACGGCGATCTCCCCGTCACCGACGTCTTGTACCGGGACGACCCGATCCGGGTTCGCCGGAGGTCGGGCGGGTACGTCCTCACGATGCGGCTCCCGTTCGTCTCGCGCGAGGACATGGACATCCACCGGCGCGGCGAGGAGCTCTACGTCCGTGTCGGGACCTACAAGCGCAACCTGATCCTGCCGCAGACGCTCCAGCGGATGGAGGTCCGCGGCGCCAACTTCGTCGGAGACCATCTCGAGATCGTGTTCGCGCGGCCGCCGGGGTCGGCGCCGGCTGCGGCGCCGAGGGGAAGGAGCTGACATGGCTGAGACCGAACCTGGCCACGCGGCCACGGAGCGCGACGGCGCCGCCGCGTCGGCGTCGGAGGCTCGACCGCAGCCCGTGTGCACCGTGGCGTTCTGCCCGATCTGCATGGCGGTGACCGCGGGACAGGGTGCGGCGCCCGATGTGTTCGAGCACCTGCTCGCCGCCGCCCGCGAGTTCTTCCTCGCGGCGCGGGCCGTGATCGACGTGCGCGGGGATCACGTGAGCGGCGTCGAGAAGAGCCCCAACGGCTCCAAGGACTTCGAGCGGATCGAGATCTCGTGACGACGCAGATCCGTTCCTGAGAGGTTCGGACGTGCCGGGACGTGGGAGCGGCGAGGCGATCGGGCTCGACGTCGGCGGCACCAAGATCAACGCGTTCCGTGTCGCGCGCGACGGCACGATCGCGGAGCGCTCGAGCTCGCCGACCCCCGCGGACGACGAGGCGGCGACGCTGTCCACCATGGTCGAGCTCGCCCGGTCGCTCACGACCCCGGACGTGACGGCGATCGGCGTGGGGGCCGCCGGCCTCGTCGACGCGAAGGAAGGCGTCCTGCGCTTCGCCCCCAACCTCGCCTGGCGCAACCTCCCGATCGCCGAACGGATGCGCGACGCGCTCGGTCTTCCCTGCCAGGTGGACAACGACGCGAGCATGGCCGCGTACGGCGAGTTCCGGTTCGGCGCGGGTCGCGGGTACCGGCACCTGCTGCTCGTCACGGTGGGCACGGGGATCGGTGGCGGGATCGTGTCGGACGGCCGGCTGTTCCGCGGCGCGAACGGCTTCGCCGCCGAGATCGGCCACATCATCGTCGAGCCCGGCGGTCCGCTCTGCGGCTGTGGGAACCGCGGCTGCTGGGAGCAGGTCGCCGCCGGCAGGGCGATCGATCGGATGGGCCGTGAGGAGGCTCGCGAACAAAAGCACTCGATCCTGCGTCGTCTCGCCGGCGGTGACCCCGACGAGGTGACCGGCGAGCTCGTCACGCAGGCCGCGCGGGAGGGCGACGAGGCCGCGCGGGGGATCCTCGTGGAGGCCGGACGTCGGCTCGGCCAAGGGATCGCCGGCCTCGTGAACGTCCTGGACCCGCAGGTCGTCGTCGTCGGCGGTGGTGCCATCGTCGCCGGCGACCTCCTGCTCGATCCCGCGCGCGCCGCCTACCTCGACGCGGTCGAGGCTCCCGAACATCGCCGCCGCGTGCCGATCGTCCCGGCCGAGCTCGGCAACGACGCCGGGGCCGTGGGCGCGGCCGCCCTCGCGCTCGAGGAGCTCGGGCGCGTGATGGTGTGACGTGAACGTTGGGCTCGTCCTTCCGATGTTCTCCGGCGACGCCGGGCGCGTGCTCGCGTTCGCGCGGCGTGCGGAGGAGCGCGGGTTCGACGGGGTCTTCGCGTTCGATCATCTGTTCCCGCCCGGCGCGTCCCCGGACCGGTCGTCGCTCGAGGCGTACGCGACGCTCGCGGCCGTCGCGGCAGGGACGAGCCGCATCGCCGTCGGGACCCTGGTCACCAGGGCGACGCTCCGCAGCGCGGGGATGCTCGCGAAGCTCGCCTCCGCGATCGACGACGTCAGCGGCGGGCGCATGATCCTTGGGATCGGCACCGGGGACTCGATCGACGAACTCGAGCATCGTGTCTTCGGCATCGGGTACCTGGGGAAGGCGGAACGTCGCGAGCACCTCGTCGAGACCGTTCGCGCGATCAAGGCCCTGTACGGCGGGGTCCGGTGGGACGGCGGCTCGTCCGTTCCCGCGATGACCGGACCTCTTCTGCCGCCGCCCGTGCGTCCGGACGGGCCGCCGATCTGGATCGGGGGGTTCGCCGACGCGGTGGTGCGCCTCGCGGCAGCCGAGGCCGACGCGTGGAACGGCTGGGGGATGGGGGTCGAGGAGTTCTCCCGCAAGGAGCGGCTGCTGCGCGAGGCCGCGCGGGACCGGCCGGTCTCGGCGACCTGGGCGGGGATCGTCGTCGTCGGGCGCGACGACGACGAGGTCGGGCGCCTGCTCGACCAGCGGAGCGTTCGCCGACTGGAGCTCCGCGTCTGGTCGGGGACCACCGCGTCGCTCCGGATCCACCTCGATGCACTGGCGGCCGCCGGGTCGACCTGGTCGGTGCTCGTCCCGGGCGGTCCGCCGGACCGGCTCGACCTGATCGCCGAGGAGGTTCTCCCCGAGCTGCGATCGTCGGCGTGAGCGATCTGCCGGCCCACCGCCTGAAACAGGCGAAGCGGGCGCTCCGCCGTGCGGTCCTTGCAGAACGCGACGCCGTCCCCGAAGACGATCGGTCCGCGCGCAGCGAGGCGATCGTCGACCGGTTCCTCGAGTTGCCCGAGACGGCGGGCGCCGAGACGGTGCTGGCCTTCTGGTCGTTCGGCAGCGAGGTCAACACGGGGTCGTTGATCGCGCGCCTGCGTTCGCGGGGCAAGACCGTCGCGCTGCCACGGATCGAGGGGAACGAGGTGGCCCCCGTCGTCGCCTCTCCGGGAGCACGGATGACCGAGGCTTCGTTCGGAGCGATGGAACCCGCGGAGGGCCGCGCGCTCGACGTCGCCGCCGTTGACCTCGTCGTGGTCCCGGGGGTCGCGTTCGATCGCTCGTGCGGCCGGCTGGGCTACGGCGGCGGGTACTACGACCGCCTCCTGGAGAAGCGGCGCGACGGGGTGGCCGCGATCGCGATCGCGTTCGCCCTGCAGATCGTGGACCTCGTCCCTAGCGGCGCGACCGACCGGCGCATCGACGGCGTCGTGACCGAGGTCGAGGTGATCAGGTGTCGTTGAGACCACCCCCCCGGCCTGCGTGGTCCCTGCGGTCGCGTCCGTGGCGCGAGGTGGAGTTCGCCTCCCTCGACTTCGAGACGACCGGTCTCGACCGTGAGCGCGACGCGGTCGTGTCGTTCGGCGTCGTCCCGGTCCGGGCCGGCCGCGTCGTGGTGGGGGAGGCCGTGCATCAGCTCGTGCTGCCCGAGGTGCCCTCGAGCGCGGAGTCGATGAGGATCCACGGCATCCTGCCCAAGGATCTGGCGAACGCGCAGCCGTTCTCAGTGGCCGGACAGACGCTCCGGCTCGCGCTGGCCGGGCGGTTCATGCTGGCCTGGTTCGCCAGCGTCGAGATCGGCTTCCTGGGCCGCCTGTACGGCGGACGGCGCCGCTCGTGGGTGCGACGGACGATCGACGTCCGGCAGATGGCGATCGAGCTCGAGCACCTGGATCAGGACGTGCGGCAGAGCCTCTCGTCGGCCGCGGAACGCTACGGCGTGCCGGTCGCGAACCCCCACGAGGCGCTGGACGACGCGATGGTGACGGCGCAGCTCTTCCTCGTGCTCGCGGACCGGCTCGAGGAACGCGGGTTCGGCACCGCGAGGAGCTTCCTGCGGCTGACCCGCGTCTGAACGTTGTGTCGGCCCGCCGCAGCGAACTTGAACGGCCAGTCAAACACGTGGGAGGATGCCGCCATCCCGGCCGACCGGAGGCAGCGATGGGCGACGACGACGCGATCAAGACGGCGTTCCACGACGTGACCGAGGCTCAGGGCGGTACGCACGTCGCCGACGGCGGGTGGCTGTGGCTGGAGGGGTTCGGCGACGTCGGGAAGGAGTACGCCGCGATCCGGGACGACGTCGCGGTGTGGGATGTTTCGCCGCTCAACAAGTGGGACCTCCGCGGCTCCGACGCGCTCCGGGCCGCCCAACGCCTGTTCAGCAACGAGGCGCTCGGGCTCGAGATCGGACAGGCGCGCTACGGGGCGTTCCTGGACGACGACGGGCTGATGGTCGACGACGGAACCGTGTTCAACACCGGCGCCGGTCACTGCTGGGTGATGACCAATGGGAAGGACCACGACGACTACTTCGGGGAGGCGCTGCGGGACTTCGACGTCGAGTTCGAATGGATCGCCCCGCGGATGCCACACCTCGGCGTGATCGGACCGCGCTCGCGCGAGGTCCTACGGAAGCTCACCGAGGCCGACGTCGGCGCCCTCCGCTACTTCAGGTTCCTCCCCGAGCCCGTCAAGGTGGCCGGGGTCGAGGTCTACCTCTCGCGCACCGGTTACGGCGGCGAGCTGGGGTTCGAGCTGTTCCTGACCGACCCGTCCCGAGCGGACGAGCTCTGGAACGCCGTGGTGGGGGCCGGCGTGACGCCGTTCGGAGCCGAGGCGATCGAGCTCGCTCGGATCGAGGCGGGGCTGATCGTCACCGACTACGACTACGAGGCGCACCAACGGACGCCCTACGACTTCAACCTCGACCGGTTCGTGCGCTTGGACTCGCCGGGCGAGTTCCTCGGCAAGGAGCGGCTCCGCGACGTCGCGGCGGCGCCGCCCAACCGGCTGGTGACCCTGCGTTACGAGGCGGACGCCCTGCCCGAGTACGGCGCCGCCGTCACCAAGGGCGGCGAGGAGATCGGCGTGCTGACGAGCCCGACCGAGACCCCCAGGTTCGGGAAGATCGGCATCGCGATCGTGCCGACGGCTGAGGCGATCGTGGGGAACACCGTGCAGATCGCCGTGGGTGACGGAACGGTCGACGCCATCGTCGACGTCCTGCCGATCTACGACTCGAACAAAGACCGGCCCCGCTCCTAGTCGTCCCCGTGATGTCGGCCGTGCAGCTCGTCGAAGCGCCGATCGGACCGCGCCTGGGCGTCCTCCATGGCCGCGAAGAGCGCGGTGCCGAGCTCCAGCCGTTCGAGGGCCTGGGCGTGGCCCTCGAGCTCGTCGAACGAAAGGTCCCAACCAAACAGCGTCACACGAGTGCCCGGTAGCTCGAAGCCGATCGATCGCAGCAACGCGAGCCGCCGGTACTCCCGTCGATGGGACTCGACAAGATGGCCCGCGACCTCGAGTTCTCCGATCCCGGTGATGCGTGTCGGTCCGACGTCCAGGAGGCCGTATTCGCCCCGAAGATCCGCCGGTCCTCGTAGCCG
>DAIOFZ010000005.1:6220-37315 GCA_036745475.1 Actinomycetota bacterium
ATGCCCTGTTCGCGGTTGAGCCGGAATAAAGTATCTTCGATCATCGTGCCGGTCGCCCGGTCCTCGTAGCCGACGAACTTCGACGCGAAGTTGTCTACGTCGTCGGGGATGTGATCACTCCACCAGATGCCGACGTCATCCGGCCGGACCGGACGCGCCCTGGTTCGCCTGTCGGGCCGGGCGTTGACGACCTCGAAGCTACGGCGGGAACTGCCGGGCTCGTCGAAGTACCCGAAACTCACCTTGGTCAGATCCCGCCCGGAGCTTCCGCTTCCCGACGGGCCGGCGTGACCATCCCAACGGTTCGGCGGGACGACGTAGATCGGGAACGTCGTCTCGTGGAGGTGGAACCCCTCGGCGTGTCGCGGGCCTTCGCCGGGCCCATAGATCGTCGGATCGTCGGGCCATCCAGCCGGCGGCCGGTGGGCGGGGTACGCAGGCGAGTTGATCGAGCTGCCGGAGTTGGCGTTCGGCGGGACGTCCACGTCCAGCAGGCGATCGCGTTGAAGCTCGGAGCCGTCCGCGCCGAGGGCAACGACGACACCTGCCGCGCCCCGCGGCGGGAAGAACCAGAACAGATCGGGGAAGCCCTCCGGCCCGTCGTGGACCTCGATCGGGCGCACGTCCCCGTCGTCGAGTCGCACCTCGATTCGGGCGACGTCGTCCGAAACGATACCGACCCACGACACGATCGCCGGGTGCGACCCGAAGAAGTCGATCGATGCGCCGAGATGGCTTCCGTCGTTCAGACGCGTGAATACCCAGCCACCGCCGAAGGCGTCGTCCTTACCGAGCATGAACAAGAGCTCGGGACCGACCGGACCGTGGTCATCCCACCAGCGGGCATGCAGCCCGGGAGCGGTGACGGCCGATTGGATGCGCCACGGGACGCCGTCGACGGTTCCCCAGGTGACCAGCTCGGGCGGTCGTGTGTAGATGATGTCGGCGTCGATGCCCTCGTCGATGACGAGCGGCGGGAGGCCCTCGCGCTCGGTCACGGGCAGCCACGTGGCCATGAATCGATCGTAGCCGGGTCGCCGGGGATCGACCTGGATCGGAGCGCGTGGACGACACCGAGACGATCGTCCCGACGACCGGGCCGGCATGGGAACCCGCCGAGACGCTCGAGGATGGCGCTGGCGGGGTGTACACTCCTGCCGAATCACAACCGTGTGATTCGAAGAGGAGGAGGCAGGATGCCGCTGCACACCTGCGCACCGCCCCGTGAGGTCGAGCGCAAGACGATGTCCCTGTGGGTCTGTCCCGCGTGCGGTTCGACCTGGGAAGGGGTCCCGTGGAGCGGGGTCTTCGACTTCGACCGGAGCGAGGCCGTCACCCGCGCCGAGTGGATCCTCGTCGAGGGACCCACCCAGCTGGCGGGCTGAGATGGCGGTCGAGTTCCGCAACACAGATGCCCTCGCCCCGCCACCCGGCTACTCGCACGTCGCGGTCGGCCGCGGAGGGACCGTCGTCTTCACGGCGGGGGCGGTGCCCCTCGACGCACGAGGCGACGTGGTGGGCGGGGACGATCCGGTCGCCCAGGCCGAGCAGGTGATCGCGAACCTGCTCGCCGCCCTCGAGACCGGCGGCGCCCGGCCGGAGGACGTTGCCAAGACGACCGTCTACGTGGCCGGCGCGAGCTACGAGGCGCAGTCGGCCGTCTGGCAGGTCGTCCGCGGCTCCGAGATCGGCCGGGCGCCGAGCACGCTCGTCGGCGTCCCGACCCTCGGCTATCGCGGTCAACTCGTCGAGGTCGAGGCGATCGCGCTCATCGACTGACCAGCACCGGCTCAGAACAGCCCGATCGTCCGACCGTGCTCGTCGATGTCCACCTGCATGTAGGCGGGCGTCCTGCCGAGGCCGGGCATCCGCTGCATGTCGCCGCAGAGCACGACGACGAACCCCGCGCCGGCGCTCGGCACCACGCCGCGGACGGGGAGACGCCACCCTCGGGGGCGGTTGAGCAGCGACGGGTCGTGGGTGAGGGACAGGTGCGTCTTGGCCATGCACACGGGCAGGGTGCCGAACCCGAGCTGGTCCATCCGCGCGAGGTCCTTCTCCGCCTGGGGCTGATAGTCGACGCCGTCCGCGCCGTACACGCGGGTCGCGATCGCCTCGACCTGGTCCTTGATCGACGTGTCGTCGGGTGTCAGCTGATGGAACGCGTTCGGCCTGTCGCACGCGGCCACCACCGCCTCCGCGAGCTCGACCGCGCCGCCCCCGCCCTGGGCGAACCCACGGTTCACCACCACCGTTTCCGCGCCGGCCCCGAGCGCGAGCTCGCGCATCTGCTCGACCTCGGCCTCCGTGTCGCTCGGGAAGTTGTTGATCGACACGACGCACGGCAGCCCGTACTCGCGCACGATCGAGATGTGCTGGCCGAGGTTGTCCACGCCGCGCCTGACCGCCTCGAGGTCTTCGGTCGCCAGTTGGTCGAACGGCACGCCGCCGTGGGACTTCGTGGCCCGCACGGTCGTCACGAGCACCCCGGCCGAGGGCGCGAACCCCCCGAACCGGCACACGATGTCGCAGAACTTCTGGAACCCCAGGTCGCTCGCGAACCCCGCCTCCGTGATGACGTAGTCGGCGAGCTTCAGCCCGACGCGATCCTCGATGATCGAGTTGTTCGCGTGGGCGACGTTGCCGAACGGCCCGGCGTGGATAAGCACGGGCTGCCCCTCGAGCGTCTGCACCAGGTTGGGTTTCAACGCGTCCTTCATGATCACGGTCATCGCCCCCGCGACCCGTAGCTGCTCGGCGGTGACCGGCTCACCGTCGGCCGTCGACGCGACGACGATCCGCCCCAGACGGGCGCGGAGGTCCGCGAGATCGGACGCGAGGGCGAGCACGGCCATCACCTCGGACGCCGCGGCGATCACGAACCCGTTCTCGCGCGGGACGCCGTGCATCTTTCCGCCGAGGCCGATGACCGTGTAGCGGAGCTCGCGCGCGTTGACGTCGAGCGTCCGGGGCCAGGTGATGCTGGTGGGGTCGATCCCCAGGGGGTTCCCGAAATAGAGCGACGCGTCGAGCGCCGAGGCCAGCAGGTTGTGGGCGGCCGTGACGGCGTGGAAGTCGCCGTTGAAGTGGAGGTTGATGTCCTCCATCGGGACGACCTGCGCATAGCCGCCCCCGGTGCCGCCACCCTTGATGCCGAAGACCGGCCCCATCGAGGGTTCGCGCAGACAGAGCACGACGTCCTTGCCGATCTTCCCCATGCCCTGCGTGAGCGAGATCGACGTCGTCGTCTTGCCCTCGCCGGCCTTCGTCGGCGTGATCGCGGTCGTGATGACAAGCTTCCCGTCGGGTCGTCCGGCGAGCCGGTCCAGGATGGACAGCTCGACCTTCGCGCGGTGCCGGCCGAAGGGTTCGAGCACGTCGTCGGGGATCCCCGCGTTCGCGGCGATCTGCGAGATCGGTCTGAGTTCCGCTTCCTGGGCGATCTCGAGTCCGCTCTTCACGCGCCCTCCATCGTTCGGATCGTGATCGACCAGCTTGGGCGGCTGGCCGCTGGAGGATAACTGGAGGTGGTGGCGCGGCGTGCACGACGCGTGGAGCCTCGCGTGGCTGGCGCGTCCGTCGAGCCTTGACCTAAGATTCGCCGACACCGGCGAAAGGACGACCGCTCGATGGCCTCGTCGATCGAGATCGTGGTGGATGCCGTGGACGCCGACCGGGCCGCTGCCTTCTGGAAGGAGGCGCTCGGCTACGAGCATCTCTTCGCCAGCGGCGCCTACACGGCGCTGGCCCCGCCCGAAGGCGACCCGCGCCCGCGACTGCTGATCCAGCAGGTCGACGTCGTGACGCCGGGCAAGACGGCCGTGCATCTCGATCTGCGGGTCGAGGATCCGGACGCGGAGGTCGCACGGCTGGAGGGTCTCGGCGCCCGCGTCGCCTGGCGCGTGGACGAAACCGACCGGGGCGGGTCGCGTTGGACGACGATGGCCGCCCCGCACGGAACCCTGTTCTGCGTCTGCCCCGTCCGCAGGCAGGACGAAGAGGCGAAGTAGCTCGACGGATGCCCCCCGCTCCGTTCCGCTCCGGTGGCGGCTGGCCGGATCCGGGGGTGAGGTCGGCGCCACGAGGGACGTGACCCTCGCGGTCTCCGGTCGGATACTGGGGGCGGTGACCGTCACCGAACCGATCCGGCGTAGCTCGACCCGGGCCCGCGTGGTGGCCGTGCACGACGGGATCCGCTCCGAACGCACCGACAGCCTCGCCACCGAGGAGCCCCTCGAGATCCGCGTCCAGGGCCCGGGGCAGGAGCCCGTGCAGGTGGCGGTGACGATGCGGACGCCGGGGGGCGACTTCGAGCTCGCGGTGGGCTTCCTGTTCACCGAGGGTCTGATCGCGCCCGGGGACGTGCAGCGCGTGGCCTACTGCGACAATCTGCCCGGCGAGGACCAGCGGTACAACGTGGTCTCGGTCACGCTCGCGCGTCCGTTCGAGGCCGAACGGCTCCGCAGGAACTTCTACGCCACCTCCTCGTGCGGCGTCTGCGGTAAGGCGGCGCTCGAGGACATCGACGTTCGGTGCGAGCCCGTCGGCCCGGGGCCCGAGGTCGAGCTCGGGGTGCTGATCTCGTTGCCGGAACGGCTGCGCGAGGCGCAGGCGGTGTTCGAGCGCACCGGGGGTCTCCACGCCGCGGGTCTGTTCGACGCGTCGGGGACGGCGCTCGCCGTCCGCGAGGACGTCGGGCGCCACAACGCGGTCGACAAGGTCGTCGGCGAGCGGTACCTGGCCGGCCACATCCCGGCGGACGGGACGATCCTGCAGGTGAGCGGTCGAGCGTCGTTCGAGATCGTCCAGAAGGCCGCGGTGGCCGGCATCCCGATCGTGAGCGCGGTCAGCGCGCCGTCGTCGCTCGCCGTCGAGGCGGCCGAGCGGTTCGGCATGACCCTGGTCGGATTCGTCAGGGACGGGCGCGCGAACGTCTACAGCAACCCCGAGCGCGTCCCCGCCTGAGCGGGCCGGGCCCGGGACGACGGCTTAGAATCAGGCTCGGAACCGAGCGAAAGGAGCGCGCCTCGATGAAGAACGGGCTCACGCGGCTCACCGAGCCGATGGTCCGCGACAACGGCGGCCTGCGGACGGCGACCTGGGACGAGGCCCTCGACCGGGCCGCTTCGGGTCTGCGGGCGGCGACCGAGCGGAACGCCGGTGACGGGGTCGGCCTGTTCAGCTGCTCGAAGGCCACCAACGAGATGAACTTCGTTGCGCAGAAGTTCATGCGGACGGTCCTTCGCAGCAACAACATCGACAGCTGCAACCGCACCTGACACGCTCCGTCGGTCGTCGGTCTGGCGACGGTGTTCGGAGCAGGTGGGGGGACCAGTTCGTACGAGGAGACCGAGAACACCGATCTCATCGTGCTGTGGGGATCGAATGCGCGCGAGACGCATCCGATCTTCTTCCACCACGTGCTGAAGGGGATCCGCAAGGGCGCCAGGCTCGTCGTGGTCGACCCGCGTCGGACCAGTTCGGCGCAGTGGGCGGACCTCTGGCTCGGGATCGACGTGGGTTCGGACATTGCGCTGTCGAACGCGATGGCGCGCGAGATCATCGTCGCCGGCCTCGTGAACGAGACCTTCGTCAAGCGGGCGACGAAGCGCTACCGCGCGTACCGGGACTCGGTGATGGAGTGGACGCTCGAGCGCGGCGAGCGGGCGACCGGGATCCCGGCCGAGGTGATCCGCGAGTTCGCGCACGACTACGCGAAGGCGGACCGCGCCGAGATCTGCTGGACGCTCGGCATCACCGAGCACCACAACGCCGTCGACAACGTGCTGGCGCTGATCAACCTGGGACTGCTCTGCGGACACGTGGGCCGCTATGGGAGCGGCCTGAACCCGCTCCGTGGCCAGAACAACGTGCAGGGCGGCGGCGACATGGGCGCGATCCCCAACAAGCTGCCGGGGTTCCAGGACATCGAGAACGACCCGGAGGCCTGCGCGCGCTTCGAGCAGGTCTGCGGGGCCGCCGTCATCCCGAAGTACGGTTGGAACCTCACCCAGATGTTCGAGGCGATGGAGCACGGGGAGTTGAGCGCGCTCTACGTGATCGGCGAGAACCCGGCGAGCTCCGAGGCCGACGTCGGACGCGCGCGCAAGCTCATGGGGAACCTCGACACACTCATCGTCCAGGACCTGTTCATGACGAAGACGGCCGAGATGGCGGACGTCGTCCTGCCCGCGTCGAACGCAGCCCTCGAATCGGAGGGCAGCGTCACCAACAGCGAGCGCCGGGTCCAGCGCGTCCGTAAGGTGTTGGAGCCGCCGGGCAACGCGAGGGACGACATCTGGATCATCGCGCAGCTCGCGAAGCGGCTCGGCGTCGACTGGGGCGAGGTCACGCCGCGCTCGGCGTGGGACGAGCTCCGGCGCGTCTCGCCGATGCACGCCGGGATGACGAACGAGCGGTTGGACGAGGGTGAGGGGATCCAGTGGCCCTGCTGGGACGAGGAGCACCCCGGGACGAAGTTCCTCCACGCTCGGCTATGGGAAGAGGAGCACGACAAGCGCGGGCCGAAGGCGCCGTTCAGCGTGACGCCGTTCGAGCCGCCGGTGGACGAGCTCACCGAGGAGTTCCCGCTCCGATTGACAACCGGCCGCCGCCTGGACTCGTACAACACGGGTGTGCAGACCGGCGGCTACACGTCACCCCTGCGGCGTGGCGAGACGATCGACATGTCCCCGGAGGACGCCGCCCTCCTCGGCGTCGAGGAGGGTGAGATCGTCCGCGTGACCTCTCGGCGTGGTTCGCTCGAGGTCCCGGCGCGGGTCGATCGCGGTCTCCGTCCGGGGCTCGTGTTCATGACGCTGCACTTCCCCGATCAGGTCGACACGAACATCCTGACGATCGACGCGACCGACCCGAAGTCAGGGACGGCCGAGTTCAAGGCGAGCGCGGTCCGGATCGAGAGGAACTCCGAGTCGGTGGGGGCGTAAGTCGTCGTGGACCTGGTCCTGCCGGACGCGCTCGCCAGCGACGACGAGCGCGCCGCCGTGGACTCGGTGCTCGGCGCCGCGAGCTCCGGCTGGTCCGGCGGCGAGCGGACCGAGGCGGACGGGCGCGTGGCACGAGGCGGGCACGAGGCCCGCGGCCAGCGCCACCTGCTGCTCCCCGTCCTCCACGCGTTGCAGTCGAGCGCGGGCTGGATCAGCCCGGGTGGCCTCCGCTACGCGTGCGAACGGCTGACGGTGCCGCCCGCGGAGGCCTATGGCGTGGCGACGTTCTACGCGATGTTCTCGGTCGAACCACGTCCGACGACGGTCCTGCACCTGTGCGACGACATCGCCTGCAAGGTCGCGGGCGCGGAGGACCTGATCGACGCGGTCGTCCGGGAGGTCGGATCGGAGCAGGTGCTCAGGAGCCCCTGCCTCGGCATGTGCGAACGGGCGCCGGCGGCGCTCCTGCAATCGGCGGGCGACAACGGCGTGGCGTTCGGCCCGGTGTCGATCGAGCGCCTCGATCCGTTCCTGCACGGCGGCCCCTGGACGATGATGAGCGGCGCAGAGGCGGCGGTGGTCGCGCCGCAGACTGCCGAGGATCGCGACGGTCTCCGACTGCTCCGGCGTGTCGGTAGCGTCGATCATCCGACGTCGCTCGACGACTATCGCGCGCAGGGCGGCTACGAGCAGCTCCGACGGGCCGTCGAGCTCGGCCCCGAGGGAGTGATCGGCGAGCTGAAGGACTCGAAGCTCCAGGGACGTGGCGGCGCCGCGTTTCCGACGGGCGTGAAGTGGGAGGCGGTGGTGAAGCAGCCGGTCCGTCCCCACTACTTCATCTGCAACGCCGACGAATCCGAGCCCGGCACGTTCAAGGACCGGGTGCTCATGGAGCACGACCCGTTCGCCGTTCTCGAATCGCTCACGATCGCCGGGTACGCGACCGGCTCGGAGCGCGGGTTCATCTACATCCGCGGCGAGTACCCGGGCGCGACCGCGACGCTCGAGCGCGCGATCGCCCAGGCGTACGCGCACGGGTTCCTCGGGCCCGACGTGATGGGGGAGGGGTTCGCGTTCGACGTCGAGCTCCGCCGGGGCGCCGGCGCGTACATCTGCGGCGAGGAGACCTCGCTGTTCAACTCGATCGAGGGCAAGCGGGGCGAGCCCCGGAACAAGCCGCCGTTCCCCGTCGAGCGCGGCGTCTTCGGCAAGCCCACCGGGATCAACAACGTCGAAACGCTCGTCAACGTGCTCGAGATCCTCGCGATCGGCGGTCGGGAGTACGCGAGGATCGGAACGCCGGATTCGACGGGCCCGCGCCTGTTCTGCCTGTCCGGCTGTGTCGAACGACCGGGCGTCTACGAGGTCGAGCACGGCATCACGCTGCGCGAGCTGCTCGAGATGGCCGGCGGCGTGCGGGCCGGCAAGGCACTGAAGGCGATCCTGCTCGGCGGCGCGGCCGGGTCGTTCGTCACGCCCGACGACCTCGACCTTCGGCTCACGTTCGAGGACTCGAAGGCCGCGGGGGTGACGCTCGGCTCTGGTGTGGTGATGGTGTTCGACCAGGACGTGGACCTGGCCGATATCGTGCTGCGGATCGCTTCGTTCTTCCGCGACGAGTCGTGCGGGCAGTGCGTTCCGTGCCGGGTCGGAACTGTTCGGCAGGAGGAGGCCCTGGCGCGGGTGATCGGGGGACGCGCGAACGGCTCGCTCACCGACGAGCTCGCCCTGATCGGCGAGATCGGCCAGGTGATGCGTGACGCATCGATCTGCGGTCTCGGCCAGCTGGCCGCGAACGCGGTCGACTCGGCGATCCACCGGCTGAAGATCTTCGACGGGGGTGCCGCGTGACGGTCGTCCCCCTCGCGCCGCCGACGCGCCTGATCGAGCTGGAGGTCGACGGCAGAGCCGTCCGAGTGCCCGAGGGCTCGACGATCCTGGACGCGCTCCGCGGCGAGGGCGTCGACACGCCGACCCTGTGCTTCGCCGACAATCTCACGCCGGTGAACGCGTGCCGGGTGTGCGTCGTCGAGCTCGAGGGCTCGCGCGTGCTCGTGCCCTCGTGCGCCCGCAAGGCCGAGGCGGGGATGAAGGTCAGGACGGACTCCGAGCGCGTCCGCCTCTCGCGCAAGATGGTGCTCGAGTTCCTGGGTTCGAGCGTCGACGTCGGGCTCACGGGTCCCGACGTCGAACGGTGGCAGACCGACTACGGCGCCGATCCCGCTCGCTACGGCGGGCCGGCCGCGCCCGCGGCGGCGGGCGAACGCGATGCGCGGCACGCCGGCCACCATCACGAGCCGGACGGCACGGTGGCCGAGACCGTCCATCAGCCGGTCAAGGTTGACAACGAGCTCTACGTCCGCGACTACGCGAAGTGCATCCTCTGCTACAAGTGCGTGGAGGCCTGCGGCGTCGACGCGCAGAACACGTTCGCCATCTCGGTGGCCGGTCGGGGGTTCGATGCGCGGATCTCGACCGAGTTCGACGTCGGGCTGCCGGATTCCGCCTGCGTGTACTGCGGGAACTGCATCGGCGTGTGCCCGACCGGCGCCCTCATGTTCACCAGCGAGCACGAGATGCGCGGGGCCGGCACCTGGGACGAGTCGCGGCAGACGGTCACGGAGACGATCTGCCCCTACTGCGGCGTCGGCTGCGATCTCGAGGTCCACGTGCAGGACAACTCGATCGTGAAGGTGACCTCGCCCTCGGACAACGACGTGACGAGCGGCCACCTGTGCATCAAGGGACGGTTCGGATTCCAGTTCGTCCAGAACCGGGCGGACGGACGGCCGACGGGGGAACCGCCTGCCTGAGGTCTCGGGCGTCGTCCTGGCGGGCGGGCGCTCCACGCGGTTCGGTCGCGACAAGCTCGCCGAGGCGTACCGCGGGATGCCGATGCTGCAGCACGCGGTCCTTCGTCTTGGCGAGGTGTGTTCGGAGGTCATCGTCGTCCTCGCACCCGACACCCCCGAGCCCCCGATGCCGATCGGCGCCCCGGCGCGATTCGCTCGCGACCCGGCCGAGGGCGAGGGTCCGCTCGCAGGGGTCCACGCCGGGTTGCTCGCCGTCGGGACCGAGCTCGCCCTGGTCACGGCCGGCGACATGCCGGACCTGCAGACCCGGGTCCTGCTCGAGATGCTGCAGGTCGCGGGTGAGGCCGAGGTCGAGGCGGTGGCGTTGCAGGACGGCGATCGGTTCCGCCCATTGCCGAGCGTCGTCCGGACCGCGAGGGCGCTCGAGATCGCGCACGCGCTGCTGCACGACGGACATCGGGCCCTTCGAGATCTGCTCGATGCGCTCCGGCTCGCGGTGATCGACGGACCGACCTGGCTCGCGCTGGACCCCGAGCGCCGAACCCTGTTCGACGTCGACGCCCCGTCCGACCTGGACGGCTGAGGTTGGCGGTAGGGTCGGGGCAGGATGCACGGGCCGATCCGGATCGGACGCATCGAGGTCTCGGTCGTCTGCGAGGGCTACGCGCCGCTCGAGCTCTCCGACGAGATGCCGGGCGCCGAGGTCGACTGGGACGCCGAACGCGCTCGCTACCCGTGGGCGTTCGTCGGCGAGGACGCGTGGCCGTGGCACGTCCACGCGTTCGCCGTCCTGACCCCGACCGGACTGATCCTGGTCGACGCGGGCGTGAGCCCCTTCCCGCCGGTCCGCCCGTGGGCGGAGCACACCCCGCTCGAGGCTGCGCTCGCGCGGGCGGGGGTGGTCCCGGCGGAGGTTCGGATCGTCGTCCACACGCACCTGCACGCGGACCACGCGGGCGGCTCCGTCGTGGACGGCGAGCCTCGATACCCGAACGCCCTGCACGTCGTGCATCCGGCGGACTGGTCTCGATCCGTGGGAGCGGACCGTCCCAACTGGGCCCGCGGTGCGATGCAGCGTCTGTTCGAGCTCGGGATGGTCGATCTCGGCGCCGAGGATCGCCAGGTATGGCCGGGTGTGCGCGTGGCGCATTCGCCGGGGCACACGCCGGGCCATCGATCGGTGGTGCTCGACGACGGCGACCGATCGATGCTGTTCACCGGCGATCTCCTCCACACGCCGATGCAGATCGCGAGGCCGGAGCATCCGACGAACCACGACGTGGACGCGGATGAGGCATCCCGCTTCCGGGTCCGGCTCGTCGAACGTGCTCGGGAGGAGGGCTGGATCGTCGCCGTGAGCCACTTCGCCAGGCCGTTCGGGCGGGTGGGGGCGTCCGGGTGGGTCGAGGAGCCGTCGCCGAAGGGCTGATGCCGGAACCCGTCGGTCCCGGGTAGATTCCTCCGTGAAGAGCGGGCCTCGCCGGGGTCCCGTCGTGCGCGGGCCGGCGAGGATCTCCGCGCATCAAAACCCTCGGACCCTGGAAAGGACCCGCCATGTCGCGTCGTGTCCTCATCATGGGAGCCGCCGGGCGCGACTTCCACAACTTCAACGTCGCCTACCGCGGCGACCGACGCTACGAGGTCGTCGCGTTCACAGCGACGCAGATCCCGTTCATCGACGATCGGAGGTACCCGCCCAGCCTCGCCGGCGAGCGCTACCCGAACGGGATCGCGATCCACGACGAGAGCGAGCTCACGCAGCTGATCAAGGGCGAGCACGTCGACGACGTCGTCTTCAGCTACTCGGACGTGAGCCACGAGTACGTGATGCACAAGGGCAGCCAGGCGCTCGCGGCCGGCGCGAACTTCGTGTTGCTCGGCCCTCGCGAGACGATGCTGACGGCCACGGCACCCGTCGTCGCGGTCTGCGCGGTACGGACGGGGTCGGGCAAGAGCCAGACGACGCGCGCGATCGCGGGCACGCTGAAGGACGCGGGCAAACGCGTGGTCGCCGTTCGGCATCCGATGCCGTACGGGAACCTCGAGGCGCAGCGGGTGCAGCGATACGCGACGCTCGAGGACCTCGACCGCTACGACACCACGATCGAGGAGCGCGAGGAGTACGAGCCCCACATCACCTCGGGCACGATCATCTACGCGGGCGTCGACTACGGGGACATCCTCAAGCGGGCGCAAGCCGAGTGCGACGTGCTGTTGTGGGACGGTGGGAACAACGATCTTCCCTTCTACACGCCGGACGTCCATGTGGTGGTCGCCGATCCGCTCCGCGCCGGTCACGAGACCCGCTACCACCCCGGCGAGGCCAACCTGCGCATGGCCAACGTGATCGTGATCAACAAGATGGACTCGGCGTCGATCGAACAGGTGAACGCGCTGATGGACACGATCCGCCGCGTGAACCCGTCCGCGACCGTGGTCAAGGCCAACAGCCGCGTGACCGTGGACGACCCGCACGCGATCGGGGGCCGGCGTGTGCTCGTGGTCGAGGACGGCCCGACCCTGACGCACGGCGAGATGAAGTTCGGCGCGGGGGTCGTCGCGGCGCGCGCCCACGGTGCCGCCGAGATCGTCGACCCGAGGCCCTGGGCGATCGGGACGATCGACGAGACCTTCCGCAAGTACGACGTCGGGCCGGTGCTGCCTGCGATGGGCTACTCGGACGGCCAGCTCGCCGAGATGGAGAAGATCATCGACTCGGCCGAGGCGGACGTCGTCGTGATCGGAACGCCGATCGACCTCCGCCGGGTGATCGAGATCCGCAAGCCCGCGGTGCGCGTCCGGTACGACCTCGAGGTGCTTCCGGACTCGCCGACCCTGCTCGACGTGCTCAAGCCGGTCCTCGAGTAGACCGGCGATGGAGCGGGTCGTCGTCGCGCTCGGCGGGAACGCGCTGCTGCGTCGCGGGCAGGACGACACGTTCGAGAACCTGTACCGCTCCGCCCGCTCGGCGGCCGAGGGCATCGCCGACATCGCGACGGCCGGCTGGCAGGTCGTGGTCACCCACGGCAACGGCCCGCAGGTAGGCCGGATCCTCCTGCAGCAGGAGGCCGCGAAGCGGTGGGTCCACCCGATGCCGCTCGACGTCTGCGGAGCCGAGAGCCAGGGGCTGATCGGCTACCTGCTCCAGGTCACGATCGGCGACGTCTTCTTCGAGCGTCGGATGGAGCGCCCCGTGGCGACCGTCCTCACGCTCACACGCGTGCGGCCCGACGACCCCGCGTTCGCGGACCCGACCAAACCGATCGGACCCTTTTACGAGGAGGCCGAGGCGAGGCAGCTCGAGGCCGAACGGAACTGGGTCTTGAGGCCCGACCCGCACGGCGGGTTCCGTCGGGTGGTGCCCTCGCCGGACCCGTACTCCATCGTCGAGGCCCCCGTGATCCGAACCCTGGTCGGCGACGGCACGATCGTGATCGCCTCTGGCGGGGGTGGGATCCCGGTGGTCGAAGAGGGTCCCAGGCTGATCGGCCGCGAGGGAGTGGTCGACAAGGACCTGGCGGCGGCGATCCTGGCCCGCGATGTCCAGGCCACCACCCTGTTGATCCTCACCGACGTGCAGGCCGTTCAGCGGGGGTTCGGGACCGAGCGCGCCGAGGCGATCGAGCGGATGACCGCCTCCGAAGCGCGCGAGATGCTCGAGGCCGGCGAGTTCGGTGCCGGCTCGATGGGTCCGAAGGTCGAGGCCGCGGTCCGGTTCGTCGAACAGGTCGGCGGGCGGTCGGCCATCGGCGATCTCGACGTGGCGGTCGCGGTCCTGTCGGGGGAGTCCGGGACGAGCATCGTCTCCAACTAGGCGTGGTTCGGATGCGCGTATGTGTCGTCGTCTACAACGTCCGGGGGTTCCGGGACGGACCCGAACGGCTGGTGCGCCTCGTCGGTCGGTTCCGGCCCGACGTGCTGCTGCTGAACGAAACCGACGGCAGGTGGCGCGTCCGGCGGTTCGCGAGGGCCCTCGGCATGGATCTGGCCGCGGACCCGTGGTCGCCGCTCCGCCGGCGCGTGAAGGACGCGGTGCTCGTCCGGCCGCCGTGGAGGATCGTCGTGCATCGGCAGCACCGCTTCGACGGGGGGCCCTGGCTCTACCCGCGTGGCGCGCTCGTGGCTGAGCTCGAACGCCCCGGCGCGAGGCTCTACGCGATCTCGATGCATCTGGGGCTGCATCCACGTGAGCGGCTGGCCCATGCGAGCGCGCTCGCCGCGCTGGTCGAGGGCGTCGACGGCCCGACCGTGGCCGGCGGCGACCTGAACGAGAGGCCGGATGGCCGCGCCGTGGGCTTCCTGTCCGAGCGGTTCCGCGATGCCTGGCTGCTCGGCGGCGATGCGGAGGGCGAGACCTTCCCTGCCGACCAACCGACGGCGCGGATCGACTACCTCTTCGTCTCCGAGGGCATCGTGGTCGAACGCGTCCTGGTCCCGCCGGGCCCCGACGTACGCGAAGCCTCGGACCACCGACCCCTCGTCGCCGAGCTCACGCTGGCCGGGCAGGGGTAGTCTTGATCCTCGCACCGGAAGGAGGATCGGTGATGCTCTCACCCGACATCGAGAACGCGATGAACACCCAGATCGCCGCGGAGCTCTACTCGTCCCAGCTGTACCTCGCGATGTCCGCCTATTGCGAAGAGCAGGCGCTGCCTGGGTTCGCGCACTGGTTCAAGCTGCAGTCGGACGAGGAGCGTGAGCACGCGCTCAAGTTCCTTCGGCACGTGGTCGATCGGGGCGGCCGGGTGATGCTCACGGGCATCGACGCACCCCAGTCGGACTTCGGCTCGCCGCAGGGGGCGTTCGAGCAGGCGCTCGCGCACGAGATGAACGTGACGATGATGATCGACGGGCTCTACGGCATGGCCGTGCAGCACGGCGACTACGCGAGCCAGGTCTTCCTGCAGTGGTTCGTGACCGAGCAGGTCGAGGAGGAGCGGACCGCGGCCGAGATCGTCCAGACTCTGAAGACGCTCGGGGGCGAGCCGGCGCCGCTGCTGCTGCTCGACCGCGAGCTCGGGTCTCGCGCGGCAGAGGGTTAGCCCGTCGCGGCGACGGCGCGGGTCACACCGAGCGCTTGCGCCGTCCCGGGTTCACGAACAGCGTCCCGACCATGTACAGGAACGCGAGCCCGACCGCTCCCGTCAGGCCGACCAGGAGGAGGACGAACGTCCACTCGAGCAGACCCCACGCGGCGAGCACGACGCCATGCTACCCGAGCCTCTCGGTGAGCCGGAGGCACTGGGCCGCCGCCGGACCGGTCGGCCGGCCGGTCCGTACAATCCATGTTCTCGTCACCCCCCGGCGACCGGACCCTGACCGCAGGCATGCCCGACAGGAGCTCGACGGATGACCACACGCATCGGCGTCCTCACGGCGGGCGGTGACGCCCCCGGGCTGAACGCGGCGATCCGCGCCGTCGTGCGAACCGCGATCGGCACGCACGGGTTCGAGGTCCTCGGGTTCCGCAGAGGTTGGCGCGGTGTCATGGACGGGGACGTCCTCGAGCTCACGCCGTCGTCGGTGCAGGGGATCCTGCACCGCGGCGGGACGATCCTGGGTTCCTCGGGCGCGGACCCGTACCACGACCAGGGGGTGGACCGGGTCCGCCGGACCTTCGTGGACCTGGGGGTCGACGCCCTGGTCACGATCGGCGGTGAGGGAACGATGGGCGCCGCGGCGCAGATGTCGTCCGAGGGCGTGCCGGTGGTCGGCATCCCGAAGACAATCGACAACGACCTGTCCGGCACCGACGCGTGCATCGGGTTCGCGACCGCCGTGCAGGTCGCGACCGATGCGATCGACCGCCTCCACACCACCGCCGAGAGCCACGATCGGCTGATGGTGGTCGAGGTGATGGGACGGAGCGCCGGGTGGATCGCGCTCTCGTCGGGGATCGCGGGTGGCGCCGACACGATCCTGCTCCCGGAGCGGCCGTTCGATCTCGAGCAGGTCGCCTCGGTGCTCCGCCGCCGCCACCTCACCGGCCACTCCTTCTCGATCGTCGTGGTGGCGGAGGGCGCGATGCGGGCCGAAGGCACGATGCCGATGCCGGACCATCCGAGGGACGCTCGGGGCACGCCGCGCTTCGGCGGGATCGCGTACGAGGTCGCGCCTCGGCTCCAGGAGCTGACCGGCTGGGAGACGCGGGTGACGGTGCTCGGTCACGTCCAGCGCGGCGGCTCGCCGGTCGCCACCGACCGGATCATCGCGACCCGGTTCGGGGCGGCGGCCACCGACCTGATCGCGAGCGGCGGGTTCGGCCAGATGGTGGCGTTGCAGGGCGATCGGATCGGCGAGGTGCCGCTCACGGAGGCCGCCAAGGTCCGACCGGTCCCAGAGGAGCTCGTGGCCGTCGCGGAGCTGTTCTTCGAGGAGCGGAGGCGCGCGTGAGGATCGGCATCCTGACGGGCGGCGGCGACGTTCCGGGCCTCAACGCATGCATCAAGGCGGCCACGCTGCGGGCGTCCGAGGAGGGCCACCAGGTCGCCGGGATCCGGCGCGGGTGGGGCGGCCTCCTCGAATGCGATCCCGACGACCCGGTCTCCGTCGCCAGCAACATCGTCGACCTCGACGCGTCGGCCGTCCGCACGATCGACCGGAGCGGCGGGACGATCCTGCACACCTCGCGGACGAACCCGGCCCGGGTCCGACCGTCCGAGCAGCCGGAGTTCCTCCGCTCGGTGGAGCAGGAGGGGCCTGCCGACCACACGCCGCACATCCTCAGGGTGCTCGACCGGCTCGGCATCGACGCGCTGATCCCGATCGGCGGCGACGACACGCTCTCGTTCGCGCTCCGCCTCCACGAGGAGGGCGTCCCGGTCGTCGCGATCCCCAAGACGATGGACAACGACGTCCACGGGACCGACTACTGCATCGGGTTCTCCACGGCGATCACGCGCACGGTCATCTTCATCCACCAGCTGCGGACCAGCGCCGGCTCTCACGAGCGGCTGGCGGTGGTCGAGGTGTTCGGGCGGTACAGCGGCGAGACGTCACTGGTGTCCTCCTACCTGTCGGGCGTCGAGCGCGCGGTGATCAGCGAGGTGCCGTTCGACATCGAGAAGCTCGCCGCCAAGCTCCTGGAGGACAAGCGCGCGAACCCGAGCGGCTACGCGATGATGACGATCTCCGAGGGCGCGACGATGGTCGGCGGCGAGACCGTGCACGCGGGCATGGCCGACGCGTACGGGCATCTGAAGCTGGGGGGCATCGGGCAGGTGACCGGCGAGGCGCTGCGCGAGATCACCGGCGAGGGGATCATCTACCAGCAGGTCGGCTACCTGATGCGTTCGGGCTCGCCGGACTCGCTCGACCTGATGGTGGCGATCAACTACGCGGTGATGGCCGCCGACCTCGTGATCGAGCGCCAGTTCGGGCGCCTGGTGGCGCTCCGCAACGGCAACTACACCAACGTGCCGCTCCCCGTCCTCCGCCAGGGCGTCAAGCGCGTGGACGTGGGGGCGCTCTACGACGTCGAGGCGTATCGCCCCAAGATCCGCCACGTCGACGGCAAGCCGATGTTCCTGTACTGAGATCCGGTGGGCGATCCATATACTCGATGCCCATGAAGAGCTTCCGGGTCGACCTGCGTTCGGACACCGTGACCAAGCCCTCAGCCGCGATGCGCCGGGCGATGGCGGAGGCCGAGGTGGGCGACGACTGGTTCGGGGACGACCCCACGGTCAACCGGCTGCAGGAGCGCGCTGCCGAGCTCACCGGCAAGGAGGCCGCCCTGTACGTCCCGAGCGGCACGATGGCCAACCAGATCGCGCTGCGCCTGCAGTTCTCCGGTCCCGGGCACCTCGTAGTGGCCGAACCTCTCTCGCACGTCGCCTCGACCGAGGTGATGAGCGCGGCGGTGCTGTCCGGGATCGCGTACCGCACCGTCCACGGCGACCACCGGGGTCGGATCAGCGCAGACCAGGTCCGGGCCGCGCTCGAGCCGGATGAGCCTTATGACGTCGAGATCGTCGACCTCGTCTGCCTGGAGAACACGAGCGGGCACGCGGGGGGAACGGTCATGGACGTCGAGGACTTCCGGGCGATCCGCAAGGTGGCCGAGGAGGCGGGCGTCGCGGTCCACCTGGACGGCGCGAGGATCTTCAACGCGAGCGCGGTCTCCGGCGTCGACGTTGCCGAGTACGCGGCCGAGGTCGACACGCTGATGTTCTGCGTCTCGAAGGGGCTCGGGGCGCCGATCGGCTCGCTCGTCTGCGGCTCGGCGGAGGAGATGCGCGAGGGTCGCAGGATCAAGATCCTGTTCGGTGGGGCCTGGCGCCAGGCCGGGGTCGTCGCCGCCGCCGGACTGGTCGCGCTCGAGGAGGGCCCGCAACGCCTCCACGAGGACCACGACCGGGCCCGCCGCCTGGGTGAGGCCGTGGCCGAGATCGTCCCCGGCAGCCTGGATCCCGCGGATGTTGAAACGAACATGGTCTTCGCCGACACGCAAGCATCGATGGCGATGGCGCCCCTCGAGGTCGCGGAGCGGCTCGAGGGACACGGCATCGGCGCGAGCGTCGTCTCGGGCAAGGTCCGTATGGTCACGCACGTCGACATCGCCGACGAGGACGTCGAGACGGCGATCGCGGCCTGGGGGGCCGTGGCGGCCGGTTAGGAGGCTCCCGTGAAGCTGTTCGGCCCGAGATACCCCGAGGAGATCGCGAAGCGCATCCCGCCCGGCCAGCGGCTGGTGAAGACCTGGCCCGTGCTGCACTTCGGCCCGATCCCGGACTTCGACGAGTCGACGTGGAACCTCGAGGTGAACGGCCTCGTGGACAACCCCTACTCGCTGACGTACGCCGAGCTGAAGGCGCTCGGCCCGGTCGACGTCCAGGCGGACATGCACTGTGTCACCGGCTGGTCGACGCTCGACAATACGTGGACCGGCGTTCCCTTCCGGGTCCTCGCCGAGAAGGCCGGCGTTCAAGACGAGGCCAAGTGGGTGATCGCACACTGCGACTACGGCTACACCTCGGACCTTTCACTCCAGGCGATGCTGGACGACGACGTGCTTGTCGCGTGGGCCCACGGCGGCGAGCCGCTCACCGGCGAGCACGGCTTCCCGCTCCGCCTGGTCGTGCCGAAACGCTACGCGTGGAAGAGCGCGAAGTGGCTCCGTGGGCTCGAGTTCTCGGCGCAGAACAAGCGCGGTTTCTGGGAGGTGCGCGGGTACCACATCCACGCCGAGCCCTGGGCGGAGGAGCGCTACTCCTACCAGGAGGGCCCTCGGGCCGAGCTCGAGCCGTAACGAGCGTCCCGGCTACACCTGCGAGGCCGCTCGTTCCCGCGCTTCCTGGATGATGTTCAGCGCGGTCTCACGATCTCGGAAGCCGTCGGTCTCGGTGACCTCGTCCTCCAGGTCCTTGTACACGGCGAAGAAGTGCTCGATCTCGGCTAGGAGCGTCGGCAGCAGGTCGGTGAGATCCCGCACGTGCGACCAGGCCGGGTCGCGCAGCGGCACGCAGAGCACCTTCTCGTCCATCCCCTTCGCATCGCGCATCACGAACACACCGACCGGACGGACCTGGATCCGGCAGCCGGGGAACGTCGGCTCGCCCACGAAGACGAGCGCGTCGAGCGGGTCGCCGTCGCCTCCGAGCGTGCCCTCGATGAAGCCGTAGTCGGCCGGGTACCTCGTCGCCGTGAACAGCATGCGATCGAGGTAGATCCGACCGGTCTCGTGGTCGAGCTCGTACTTGTTCCGTGAACCGCCGGGGATCTCGATGACGACGGTCAGCGTCGTCGCATCCATCGGGCCACGATACGTCGAGGTGGGTCAGGCGGCGAGGGAGCGGATCGTCTCGAGCTCCTCTCGGCGGCGCTCGCCCGAGGAGGGCGTCTCGACCACCCCGGACACGTCGCGCAGCTCGGGCTGGGTGACGATCGCGCGGAAGCCCTCGAGTCCGATGGCGCCCTCGCCGACGATCTCGTGCCGGTCGCGCTTGGAGCCGCGCTCGAACTTCGCGTCGTTGAGGTGGATCAGGCGCAGGCGATCGGCAAGATCCAGCTCCCGCAGCTCGGAGAACAAGGCCTCGACGCCCTCGGGCTCGTCGAGCGCGTAGCCGGTCGCGAACAGGTGACACGTGTCCAGGACGAGCCCGAGCCGGTCGTCGTCCACCGCGTCGAACAGGCTCCGCGCCTCGCCGAGCGTCGAGGCGACCGCCCCGCTCGTGCCGGCCATCAGCTCGACCAGGAGTCGGGTCTCGTCGGGCGTCTCGGCCAGGGTGGCCTGGAGCACGGTCGCCGAACGGTCGAGCGCGTCGGCGACCTCCGCCTCGCCGCCCGCTCCCGAGTGGACGACGAACCCGCCCGCCTCGAGCACGCCGCACGCCGCGACCGAACGCCGGCAGAGCTCGATCGATTTCGACAGGAACTCGGGGTTCGGCGACGCGATGTTCACGAGGTAGGGCGCATGGACGAACAGCGGACCGATCGCGGCCGCGCGCCACTCGGCGCCGAACGCCTGAGCGGTCTCCAGCCGCGGGCCCGACCACGCCCGCGGGTTCGAGATGAAGAGCTGGACCACCTCGGCGCCGGTCTCGCGCGCGAGCGGGATCGCCGTGCGGAGACCGCTCCGCAGGTGGGCGCCGACCCTCACGCCACGTAGATGTGGACGAGGTCGCCGGCACGGACCGTGGTCCCGCTCGCCGGCTCCTGGTACACGACCGCCGAGCCGTCCTGCCCCGGCACGACCGCGACGTCGACCACCAGGCCGAGGCTCCGGAGCCTCGCGACGGCCGCGTCGCGTTCCGTCCCCACGACGTTCGGCATCGGGAACTCGGTGGGTCCCTTCGAGACGACGATCGCGACGGTCTCGCCCGGCTGCAGGTCTGCGCCCTTGGCCGGCGCCTGCGAGATCACGGCGCCCCTGTCGACCTGGTCGGAGAACTCCTCCTCCACGTCGACGACGAACCCCTGGGACTCGAGGACGGCGGCAGCCTCGTCCTGCTGCAGACCGATCACCCTCTCGACCGGGACCGGGGTCGGTCCCCTGCTCACCACGAGATCGATCCGGCTGCCGCGCGGCGCCTTCGCGTCGGCCCGCACGCTCTGACGCACCACCTGGTCCGCCTCGAAACGCTCGTTGAAGTCCCTCGTGACCTCGCCGACCTTGAGGTGGGCCTCGCGGAGCGCGGCCTTGGTGTCGGCCAGCGGCAGGCCGACCAGGTTCGGGACCGGCACCGGCGGGGGACCGAGCGAGGGCACCAGCGTGATGCGGTCGCCGCGCTCGAGCGTCGTTCCCTCGGGGGGTTGCACCGCGAGCACGTTCCCCCCGGGCTCCTTCGTCGAATGGCGGCCCTCCGTCATCCGAACGACGAGCCCCGCCTGATACAGCTGGGCCTGGGCGTGCTCGACGGTGAGGCCGACGACCCTGGGGACGTCGACCTCGTGCGGGATCAGATAGGTCCACGAGGCCCATGCCGCGCTGCCGAGGGCGAGGAGCGCCAGCACGATCCCGAGCGCCCACCGGCCCCTGCGGCGCTTCCGCTTCGACCGCCCCAGGTCGCGTCCGGGGATCGTGACGGTCTCGGCCGGATGATCCGACCGAGCCGCGCCGGGCGCCGCGACGCCGCCGTCGGGGATCACCGCGACCTCGGGCACGAGCGACGCGATCGGCGGGGCCGCAGGCAGCGAACGCGCCTCGGCCTCGAGATCGCGCCGGGCCTCGGCCGCCGACTCGGGACGGAGCTCGCGCTGTTTCTCGGTCATCGAGGCCACCCAGCCGTCGAGCGACGCCGGCACCGCCGGATTCGCCGAGGACGGTCTCGGCATCGGCTCGTGGATGTGCTGGTAGGCGATCGCCATCGGGGTCTCGCCGGTGAACGGGAGCCTGCTGGTCAGCAGCTCGAACGCGACGACCCCCAGCGCGTACAGGTCGGTGCGCGGGTCGGAGGGCTCGCCCTGGAGCTGCTCCGGCGCGAGGTACTGCACGGTCCCGGTCACGTTGCCGGCCTCGGTGATCTGCGCGTCGGCGAACGCCCGCGCGAGCCCGAAGTCGGCGACCTTGACGACGCCGTCACGCGTCACCATCAGGTTCTCCGGCTTCACGTCCCGGTGCACGATGCCCTGCCGATGCGCGTGCTGCAGTGCCGCGAGCGTCTGCTCGAGCACGTCGGCTGCCTGCGCCGGGGCGAGGAGGCCCTCGGCGTGCAGGATCTCGCGGACCGAGAGGCCGGCGACGTACTCCATCACCATGTAGTAGATGCCGTCGACGCTTCCCCAGTCGTGGACGGCCACGATGTTCTGGTGGTTGAGGTTGGCGGCGGCCCGAGCCTCCCGCCGGAAGCGTTCGATGAAGCCCGCGTCGCCCGCGAGGTTCCGGTGCAGGACCTTGATCGCCACAGGGCGTTCGAGCACCGCGTCGCGGGCGCGGTAGACCTCGCCCATGCCGCCCGCGGCGATACGATCGACGACGTGGTACCGGCCGTCGAGCGTGTTCAGCGCGAAGGTGAGATCCGCGCGAGCGGACCGCTCGGGGATGGTGCTCTTCGAGATGGTCGCCTCCCGTTGCTGTTCGGTCGTTGCGGGCGGACTACCTGGGCCCGGGGGCGCGTCCGAGCGAACATCCTAGCGTGCGGACGTGCGTCAACCGTGGAGCCCAGGTGAGCCACCCGGATGGATACCCGGCCGAATTCGAGCGCATCGAGGCCGCCGTCGACGCCGGCCGGACCGATCTTCGGGCGCTCGGGTTCTGGCGCCTGCTCGCCAGGGTGAAGGCGGACCCGATCCTCGCGCACCACTGGGCGGAACAGGCCGGCCGGATCGATCAGAAGGCGTTCGAGGCGCGGACGCGGCTCCGCGTCCCGGTCTGGTTCGGGAACTCGGTGCTGGTGGTGGGCATGCTCGCCGGCGCCGTGGCGGTAGCGTTCGCCCTGACGACGGACTCGGAGCAGCTCGCCGGGTTGGCGTTGATCTTCGCGGCCCTCGACTGGTCCGCGACGTTCCACGTGCCGGCGCACTGGCTGGTCGGCCGGGCGATGGGGATGCGGTTCCTCTCCTACTACGTCCGCGACCTGATCCCGCCGGTCCCCGGACTGAAGATCGACTACGCCACCTATCTGCGGGTCGCGCCGGAGGCGCGGGCCTGGATGCATGCCTCGGGGGCGATCGCGAGCAAGATCGGCCCGTTCCTGGCGCTGGCGTTCTGGCCCGCGAGCGGCGCCCCGGGATGGGCGGCGTGGACGATCCTCGCGTACGGCCTGTTGATCATCGGGACGGACATCGTCGTCTCGACGCGCAAGAGCGACTGGAAGCGGTTCCGGCGCGAGCTGCGTATCGCCCGGATCCAGTCCGCGAACCGCTGACACGCGGGCCTCGGCTATCCTGACACCAGAACCTCTTGCATACGACCGGGGAGCTCGGGCGACCGGGCTGAGAGGCCGCCAGATCGCGGCGGCGACCCGAACCGACCTGATCCGGGTAATGCCGGCGGAGGGAGGCGCGGTCGACGTTGGATGCACGTTCGCTCCGCGTCTACGTGCTCACGTCGAGTGGCCTCGTGCCGGGTCGGAGCCATCGCGACGTGGCCGAGGCCGCGCTGGCCGGGGGCGCCACCGCCGTCCAGCTCCGCGCCCCCGAGCTCACCGATGCTCGTCTCGAGGCACTCGCGGCCGAGCTCGTCGAACGGTGCCGCGCGACCGGTGCCTTGTTCGTCGTGAACGACCGCGTGGTGGTGGCGGCGAGCGTCGGCGCCGGAGCCCACGTGGGGCAGGACGACGACCCCGGATCGGCGCGGGAGGTCCTCGACCCGACCGCGGTCCTCGGGGTCAGCGTCTCGACGACGGATGAGGCGCGCGCGGCCGAGGTGGCGGGCGCCGACTACCTGGGGGTCACCGTCTGGGCGACCACGACCAAGCCCGAGGCCGAGGCGCGGGGTCTGGACGGACTTCGGACGATCGCCCGGGAGACGGCGCTGCCGGTCGTGGGGATCGGGGGGGTGCATGCCGTGAACGCGGCGGACGTCCTCGACGCGGGAGCGGCGGGGATCTGCGTGGTGTCGGCGGTCGGCGCGGCGCCGGATCCGGTCCGCGCGACCGAGGCCCTGGTCGACGCCGTGGACCGTTGGGAGGAAGGGAAGGGATGAGCGAGCGGCGCACGGGGAAGGCGACGGCGGAGCTGTTCGAGCAGGTGATCCTGCGGCGGCTCGGCGCGAAGGACGACGACGTCCTGGTCGGCCCCCGGCACGGCGTGGACGTCGGCGTCGTCCGGGTGGCGGACGGCGTCGCGATGGCGCTCACGGCCGACCCGGTCTTCATCGTGCCGGCCTACGGGTGGGAGCGGGCGGCGTGGTTCGCGGTCCACATCCTCGCGTCCGACGCCGTCACGAGCGGCCTGCCGCTCCGGTGGATGGCCGTCGACCTGAACCTGCCGCCCGAGATCACCGACGAGGAGCTCACCTCGCTCTGGGATGCCTTCCATCGTGCGTGCGAGGACATCGGGTTGGCCATCGTGACGGGGCACACCGCGCGGTACGACGGCTGCGCCTGGCCCATGGTCGGCGGCGCCGTCTGCATCGCCGCGGGCCCCGAGGATCGGTTCGTCACGCCGACGATGGCCCGGCCTGGCGACGCGGTGATCGTCACGAAGGGGGCCGCCATCGAGGCCACGGCGCTGTTCGCGGCCACCTTCCCCGAACGCCTGACCGAGGGCGTCGGCGCCGACGTGGTCGAACGCGCCGACGCGCTGTTCGAGCGGATGACCGTGGTGCCCGAGGCGGCCGTCGCGAGGGGGTTCGGGCTCCGCGACCGGGGCGTGACCTCGATGCACGACGCGACCGAGGGCGGCGTGCTGGGCGGGTTGACCGAGGTCGCCTCGGCATCGGAGGTCGGCATGCGGATCGAGCTCGATGCGATCCCGGTGCGCGAGGAGGTGCGCGCCGTCTGCGAGCACGTCGGGATCGATCCGTACACCTCGATCAGCGAGGGCACCCTGATCGCGACCGTCGTCGCGGATCGAGCGGACGCCTTCGTCCGAGCGCTGGGGGCGGCGGGGATCGACGGTGCGATCGCGGGCGAGGTGACGGGCGCGGCGGACGGCGTGCTCCTGGTCACCCGCGACGGCGACCGGCCGCTCGAACACCCGGGGCTCGACCCGTTCTGGGACGCGTTCGGGCGATGGGCGGCTGAGTCGGCCGGGATCGCGGAGGCCGGCTGATCCCAAGGGCTAGGGTCGCCGGCGCATCCCCGCGGGCGCGAACTCGTCGGCGAGCATCGCGAACCGGACGTGGTCGCGCCAGCGTCCGCCGATCTTCAGGTACCGCGGCGAGTACCCCTCGCGACGGAACCCGAGACGTTCGGCCAGCGCGATCGAGCGGACGTTGTCGGGCTGGACGTTGACCTCGACGCGGTGCAAACCGAGCGTTCCGAACGCGTGGCGCAACACGAGCTCGAGCCCCTCGGTCATCAACCCGCGATGTTGGTGTGGGACGAAGGCGGAGTACCCGAGATAGGCGTTCCGCAGGTTGCCGAACACGATGTGGCCGAGGCTCGCGCTCCCCACGAGCGCCCCGTCCTCGTTGCGACAGATCAGGTACGACTCGCCGAGCGGCCGGACCAGCATGTCGCGGAAGTCCTCGCTCGTCTCGGGCAGGTACGACCACGGTCGATGGAGCTTCCGGCTCGAACGCACCGCGCGAAGGAACGCCGCCTCGTCCACCGCCTCCATGTGCCGGATGGAGACGCGCTCGCCGCACTGGAGCATCCCGGCTCTCATCCCCGAAACCGTACCCGGTAGGCTGCAGCGCGATGGACGTGGTGACGGTGGGCGACGTGATGATCGACGTGCGGGTCGACTCCGACGGACTGGAGGAGGGCGGCGATGTCCACGGGCGGGTCCTCGTTCGACCGGGGGGAAGCGCGGCCAACGCCGCCGTCTGGGCCGTGGAGGCCGGCGCGACGTCCCGCGTCCACGGCCGGATCGGCTCGGACGTCGCCGGCGCGCTGGTTCGCGACGAGCTGATCGCCCGCGGTGTCGAACCCGCTCTGGCGATCGACCGGACCGCCGAGACCGGGACGATGCTCGTGGTCCACGAGCCGCGCGAGCGTTCGATGGTCGCGGACCGCGGCGCGGGCGGCCGGCTCTCGCCCGACGACCTGCCCGAACGCCTCGAGGCGGGCGCGGTCCTGGTGTCCGGGTACTCCCTGTTGTTCGAGCCGACCTCCGCGGCCGGCGTGGCCGCCCTCGAGCGCGCCCACGCGCGGTTCGTCGCGGTCGACGCGGCGTCGTGGCCGATGATCCGCTCGTTCGGGGCGGCGCGGTTCCTCCAGGCGTGTGCGCCCGCGACGATACTGCTTGCGAACGAACGCGAGGCCGAGGAGCTGACGGGTCGGCGCGGCGTCGCCGCGGTCGACGAGCTTTCGCGTCGCTTCCACGTCGTGTGCCTCAAGCAGGGGGACGAGGGCGCGTTGATGTCGTGGGAGGGGCTCGTGATCCGCAACGCGACGGACGGCGTGATCGAGAAGGATCCGACCGGCGCCGGGGACGCCTTCAACGGCGTGCTCTTGGCGTCGCTCGCCGCGGGACGTTCGCCCGGCGACGCCCTGGCCTCGGCGTGCCGGGCGGGAGCTCGCGTCGCCGCGAGCTACGAGACCTGGCCCGAACGCCGTCGGTCGGTCGAGGAGGAGGAGCCCGCGGGGAGGCGGCGGCGCTGAGCGTCGTCCGACCGTCGAGCGAGGTCGCGCGAGCGCTGGCCGCCGGGAACGGCGTGGTCGCGCTCGAGACCAGCGTCGTCGCCCAGGGGCTCCCGCCTCCTCGCAACCTTGAGTGCGTCGAGCGGATGAGCGCCGCGATCCGTTCGGCCGGCGCGGTCCCGGCCTGGATCGGTGTGATCGGGCGCGAGGTGGTGGTGGGGCTCTCGGTGGACGAGCTTCGCGTGTTCGCCGTGCCCGGCGGCGCCACGAAGGTCACCCGACGCGATCTCCCCGTAGCGGTCGCCTCGGATGGCCTGGGCGCCACCACGGTCTCGAGCACGATCTGGGCGGCGCACCGGGCGGGGATCGTGGTCGGGGCGACCGGCGGCATCGGCGGCGTGCACCCGGGGAGCGGGGACGTGTCCGCGGACCTGATCGAGCTCGCCCGAACTCCGGTCCTGCTGGTCTGCTCCGGTCCGAAATCGATCGTCGACCCGGTCGCCACCTCGGAGCGGCTCGAGGAGCTCGGCGTCGGTGTGGTGGGCTACACGTGCTGGCGACTTCCGTTCTTCCTGGCGCGCGAGGCCCCGGTGGACCTCGAGGACCGGGTGAACGAGCCGACGGAGGCCGCCCGCATCGCGCGGGCGCTCGGCGAGCTCGACGCCTCGGCCGCGGTGCTCCTGTGCAACCCTGTCCCCGAGGCCTTCGCGATGGACGCCGGTGTGGTGGAGGATGCGGTCAGGGCGTGCGAGCGGATCGCCGAACGCGAGGGCGTCCGCGGCAAGGCGGTCACCCCGTTTCTGCTCTCGTGCCTGTCCGAGCGCACCGACGGCGAGAGCCTAGAGGCGAACCTGGCGCTGCTCGAGTCCAACGCTCGCCTCGCCGGCGAGGTCGCGGCGGCTAGCGCAGCCAGGTCTTGACGATCGCCTTCGAGAAGTTCCAGCCGTAGCGCCACGACTTCGGTTTCTTCGAAACGCCGCCCCGGCGAGTGAGGAACGTGACCGGCACCTCGACGACCCGCGCGCGCTGGCGGAGCGCCTCGATCGTGACCTCGGAGGTCCAGAACTGGTCCTGCTCCAGGATGAGCGCCCGGAGCGTGTCGGCGCGGGTGGCGCGGTAGCCGCTCGAGATGTCGGTCACGCGCTGCCCGGTCAGGATCGTGACGACGCGCGAGAAGAAATGAACGCCCAGGTGGCGGACCAGGCTCTCGCGTTCGAAGTCGCCGAGCATCCTGGATCCGTTCACGTGGTCGGCGCTGCCGTCGATGATCGGCCCGACCAGCGTGGGAAGCTCCTCGGGCTGGTGCTGACCGTCGGCGTCCATCGTGACCACGATGTCGGCTCCGAGTTTGAGGGCGATGTCGTAGCCCACACGGAGCGCGAGCCCCCCGCCGCGACGGATCGGCAGGCTCGCCGCCAGCGCACCCGCGGCCCGAGCCGTCTCCGCGGTGCCGTCGTCGGAGCGGTCGTCGATCACGATCGGGACGACGTGGTAGCCCTCGACCTCGGGCGGCATCGCCTCGATGACCGACCCGACGTTCTCGGCCTCGTTGTAGGCGGGCGAGACGACCACGATCCGTTTCCCGGCGGGCAGGTCGACGGCCGTATCCCAGTCGAACGCCGATTGCCCGAAGGACTCGACGAGCTGCCGGATCCCGCGTTCGCTCGTGTCCACCTCGGACTGCATCCGGATCACCAGGACGAACAGGATCCCGACCGCGAACATCAGCACGGCCGTCAGGCGCTGCCCGTTGCCCGGCTCGAAGTTGAAGACCTCGAACAGCGGGTTGAACAGCCCCGGCGCGATCGCGAGCAGGAGCACCGCGGTCGAGATCAGCGACGAGATGATCAGGTTCAGCCGGCTGATCTGGCGTCGTCGGTAGCGGATCAACGCGAGCGCGAAGAACGCCGCTGCGAAGATCCCCCCGACGATGCGCAGGGCCGACATGGGTCTGGACTCTACGCGATGGGACCGGCCGGACGGCTCAGCCCGGAGAGCGCTCGCGTACGCCCCGCCACCTGGTGGCGGGCAGGATGTGGTCCCCGATCAGTCGATCCCTGTAGCGCTCGATCACGTCGAACATCGACCCGATCAGCGTCTCCGAGAGCAGGTGCGGCTCCAGGCCGAGCTCCAGCAGCTTGGTGTGCTTCGCGTTGTAGTAGTGGTCCTCGAGCTCGACGCGCGGGTTGTCGACGTGTTCGATCCGCACGTCGAGCCCCACCTCCGACCCCGCGTGCCGGACGAGCTCCGCGAGCTCGACGACCGCGAACTGCTCGGTGAACTGGTTGAACACGCGGAACTCGCCCGCCTCGGCGGGGTGCAGGACCGCGAGCTCCACGCACTGGAGGGTGTCGACGAGGTTCAGGTAGCCGCGGGTCTGTCCGCCCTTGCCGTACGGGGTGAGCGGCAGGCCGATCACGGCCTGCAGGCAGAAGCGGTTCAGCGCCGTGCCGAACACCTCGTCGTAATCGAACCGCGTCAGCAGGCGCTCGTCGAGTCTGGTCTCGTCGGTCTCGATCCCGTAGACGACGCCCTGGTTGAGGTCGGTGGCCCGGAGCCCCCAGATCCGGCACGCGAAATGGATGTTGTGCGAGTCGTGGACCTTGGACAGGTGGTACATCGACCCCGGGAGCTTGGGGAACGGGAGCGTGTCCGAGCGCCCGTTGTGCTGGACCTCGAGGTAGCCCTCCTCGATGTCGATGTTGGGCGTGCCGTACTCGCCCATCGTCCCGAGCTTGACCAGGTGCGCGTCGGGGGTGATCTCCGCCATCGCGTACAGGACGTTCAGCGTGTTCACGACGTTGTTCGTCTGCGTGAAGACCGCGTGCTCGCGGTCGATCATCGAGTAGGGGGCGCTCGGCATCTCGCCGTAGTGGACGATCGCCTCGGGACCGAACTCGCCGAACACACGCTCCACGACGCTCCAGTCGGTCAGGTCGCCCTCGGTGACGCCGATCTCCAGACCCGTGACCTCGCGGAAGGCCTCGGCACGGGCCGGCAGCGAGGCGCCGATCGGGGTGAGCGAGTCCGTCCCCGCCTCCACGTGCGCTCGGCGGCGGAGGTAGTCGTCGACGGTGTGCACCTCGTGACCCTTGCGGGCGAAGTGCATCGAGGTCGGCCAACCGAGGTAGCCGTCGCCGCCGAGGATTAAGATCCGCATGCCGTTGCCTCACTCCTGGTTCGGTCGGACGTGAGCGGAGCCGCGTCATCCTAGCAACGCGGCTCGCGCATTTCGGGGATGCCTCGGGCTACGCCAGCGTCGCGAGCTCCTGGAGCACCCGGTCCACCTCGTCCCGCGTGTTGTAGTGACAGAACCCGATCCGCACCGCCCCGCCCGAGTCCTGCAGCCGGAGCCGCTCCATGATCTCGAGCGCGTAGTAGTTGCCGTCCCAGACGAAGATCCCGCGCTCGGCGAGCGTCTTCGCGGTCTCGGCCGGATGCTGGTCGGCGACCCGGATCGCGAAGGTGGGCGTGCGCTCGCCCGCGCGCTCGGGCTCGGCGATCCCGTACAGGCGCAGGGACGGGATGTCGCGGATCCCGTCCAGGAAGCGGCGGGACAGCTCGGCCTCCCACGGGACGATCGCCCGCTCGAACGCGGAGGCGACGGCCGCCCTCCGGCCTCGGCCCTCGCCGAGCCCCGCGAGATACTCGACCGCTGCGACCCAGCCCGCGAAGCCCTCGTGGTTCTGCGTCCCCGTCTCGAACGCGAAGGGGAGAGCGTCCTCGGCCGGCCGTAGCTTGTAGGGGCGGAGCGAGGAGAGCACGTCTCGACGCCCGAACAGGATCCCCAGGTGCGGACCGAAGATCTTGTAGGGCGAGCACACGACGAGGTCGGCGCCGATCGCGCGGACGTCGATCCGGCGGTGCTGCGCGAGATGGACCCCGTCGCACGCGACGATCGCCGGCGTGCGCTCGTGCACGATCCGGGTGAGCTCGGCCGCGGGGGTGATCGTGCCCACCGCATTCGAGGCGAGCGTGAACGCCACGATCTTGGTGCGTTCGGACAGCGCGGCCTCGAACGAAGCGAGCTCGAGCGTCGCGTCGTCCTCCCGGATGTCGCCCCATCGCACGTTGGCGCCGGCGTCCTCCGCGGCGAGCACCCAGGGCCGCACGTTGGCGTCGTGATCGAGCCGCGTCACGACGACCTCGTCGCCCGGCTCGAGCGACCTGGCGATCGAGCGCGAGATCGAGAACAGGAGCGTGGTCGCGTTCGGGCCGAAGACCACCTCGTCCTCGTCGGCGTTCAGCAGGTCGGCCGCGGCGCGGTGCGCCTCCGCGATCAGGTCGTCGGTCTCCTGGCTGGTGACGAAGGAACCGTGGGCGTTCGCGTTTCTTCTCCGCAGGTAGTCGGCCATCGCCTCGACCACGGCGTCGGGGACCTGGGACCCGCCCGGCGCGTCGGCGAACACCACCCTGCGTCCGTCCTGCTCCCGTCGGAGCCCGGGGAAGCGAACGGCGGCGCCCGAGAGATCCACGGCGCTAGCCTCGCCGAACGCCCGCCGCCCGGCAACCCGGATCGCTCACACGCGGTTCCATCCATCGGGCAGCGTGGGCGTGGGCCACGCGGGGTCGGGCCGCCAGTCGAACCAGTCACGATCGAACGGCACCTCGTGTTCGGCGATCCTACGGACGGCGTCCTGGGCCTCCGTGCGCAGGAGCGTTTCCTCCTCGGGATCGAGGAGACCCAGCTCGATGATCTCGGCG
>DAIOFZ010000006.1:0-9311 GCA_036745475.1 Actinomycetota bacterium
CTGCTGGAGAAGCGGGACGCCGTCGTCTTCGACGCGGATCTGCTCGCGCGCGAGGCCGTCGCACCCGGCACCCCGGGTCACGCCGCCGTGATCGAACGGTTCGGCGCCGACGTCCTCGCGCCGGGTGGTGAGCTCGACCGCGAGGCCCTCGCGAGCATCGTGTTCGCGGATCCCTCGGCCAGACGAGATCTCGAGCAGATCGTCCACCCAGAGGTCCGGCGGCTCTTCGCAGAGGGATCCGAGGCATACCGGGACACCGACCGGGTCGTGGTGTTCAGCGCCCCGTTGCTCGTCGAGTCCGGGATGCACACGGCGTTCGAGATCCTCGTCGTCGTCTCGGCCACGGTCGCCACGCAGATCGAGCGCCTGATGCGTCAACGCGGCATGTCCGAGACCTCGATCCGCGCGCGTATCGACGCCCAGGCGCCGTTCGAGGACAAGGCCGCGGTGGCGGACTTCATCGTCGACAACGAGGGCACGCTCGACGAGCTCGAGAGCCAGGTCGAGCGGCTCTGGAACGACCTGTCCGCGCGCCCGGTCGCCTGAACGACGAACGGGACCGCGCCCGCTTCGTCGCTATCCTGGTGCCGTGACCTCCTCCGGGTACGCCGCCGTGTTCTTCGACGCCGGCGAGACGCTCGTCCACCCGCATCCCACCTTCCCCGACCTGTTCGCCGAGATCCTCCGCCGCGAGGGCCACGACGTTTCGCCCGAGACGATCCACGAGCGCGGGCATGTCGTGTTCGATCGGTTCCGCGCGGCGGCCGAGGCCAACGAGCTGTGGACCACCTCGCCCGACCGCTCGCGCAGGTTCTGGCACGACGTGTACGGCATCTTCCTGCGCGAGCTCGGGATCCCCGACGCCGACGGTCTGATCGACGTCGTGTACACCGAGTTCACCGACCTCGGGAACTACCGGCTGTTCGATGACGTCACGCCCGTGCTCGATCGGCTGCGCGACGCCGGCCTGCTGCTCGGCGTGGTGTCGAACTTCGAGGAGTGGCTCGAGCGGCTCCTCGAGGTACTTGGCGTCCGTGGGTACTTCCAGGTGAGCGTCGTGTCGGGCGTCGAGGGGTTCGAGAAGCCCGATCCGCGGATCTTCCGGCTCGCGATGACCAGGGCCGGCGTGACCCCCGAGCGGTCGGTCTACGTGGGGGACAACCCGGAGTTCGACGTCGACCCCGCGCATGCGGTCGGCATGTACCCGGTGCTCATCGATCGGCGCGAGCGCTTCGCCGACGCGCCGGGCCCGCGCATCACCGCGATGGGCCAGTTGCCGGCACTGCTCGGGGTGGCGTGATGTCCGAGGAGCGTTCGTACGAGGTCCAGGAGGCCAACGCGATGCTGCCCGACCTCCGGGTGCGGCTGGCGAGGATCCGCGAGGCCCGACAGGCGATCCTGCGGGAGGCCGAGGTGGTGAGGGAGCGGGTCGTCGCGGACGGCGGCGGGAGCCACGCGGGGCGGGAGTACTGGGACGCGAGCACGACGCTTCGGACCGAGCTCGAACGCCTCGCCGCGGAGAACATCGTGCTGCGCGACCCCGAGACCGGGCTCGTGGACTTCCCGGCGGAGAGGGACGGCGACCGCGTCTACCTCTGCTGGCGGGTGGGCGAGGATGCCGTCGCAAACTGGCATCCGCTCGACACCGGCTTCTCGAGCCGGCGCCCGCTGTGAGCGCCCGCGCCCGGGTGGCGGTCATGGGTGCGACCGCAGAGGACCCACCCCCCGGCGTCGGGGCGATCGGCGACACCGTCGACCTCGCGTTCGCCGACGACGTCCCGTCGCTCGCTCTCGCGCTCGAGGGCAGGGACGTGCTGTTCGCCTGGCGTCCGCAGAGCGCCCTGCTCGCGGGGGCGTGGGGGAGCGCGGCCGACCTGCAGTGGATCCAGTCGGCGTCTGCGGGCGTCGACAACCTGCTCTTCCCCGAGCTCGCGGCGAGCCACGTCGTCCTCACGAACGCTCGCGGGGTCTACGAGGACGCGATCGCCGAGTACGTCCTCGGGTTGCTGCTCGCGTTCGCCAAGGGTCTCGGCGGGATCCTCGAGCGACAGGGGCGCCGCGAGTGGCGACACAACGAGACCGAACGGCTCGAGCGCAAGCGGGTCCTCGTCGTCGGCATCGGACCGATCGGACGTGCGATCGCTCGCGCCTGTGCCTCGCTCCGGATGTCCGTCCGTGGCGTCGCTCGAACCCCCCGCCCCGGTGACGACGTGCTGGTCGAGATCTTCGGCACCGAGCAGCTGACCGACGCCGTGAGTTCGGCGGACTACGTGATCGACGCGCTGCCCGCAACGGAGGAGACCCATCACCTGTTCGACCACACGGTGTTCGAGGCGATGGAGCCGTGGACGAGGTTCGTGAACGTCGGCCGGGGGAGCACGGTCGACCAGCCGGCGCTGGTCCGGGCGCTCGAGAGCGGAGCCGTCGCCGGCGCGGCGCTCGACGTCTTCGAGGAGGAGCCGCTGCCCGAGGACGACCCGCTCTGGGCGATGCCGAACGTGATCGTCTCGCCCCACATGGCCGGCGACGCCGCCGGGTGGCGCGAGGGCGTGGTCGAGCTGTTCGTCCGGAACCTCGAGCGCTATCTCACAGGTCGCCCCCTCCTGAACGTCGTCGACAAGACCCGGGGCTACGTGCCCTCGTGAGTGGGTAGCCTGCGACGATGAGCGACCGAGCGATCGAGGTCACCGGTCTTCGCAAGACCTACGGGGACCTCGAGGCGGTCGCCGGGATCGACCTGACCGTCGATGTCGGCGAGGTGTTCGCGCTCCTCGGTCCGAACGGCGCCGGCAAGACCACCACCGTCGAGATCCTCGAGGGCTATCGCCAACGGACGGCGGGCGATGTCTCGGTCCTCGGGCTCGACCCGGCGGGGCGGGCGCGGGCCCTCCGCGAGCGGGTCGGGATCGTCCTGCAGTCGACCGGCGTCGATCCGTACCTGACCGTCCGCGAGACCGTGTCGCTGTACGCGAGCTACTACCCGTCCCCCCGCGACGTCGACGAGGTCGTCGAGCTCGTCGGGCTCGCCGAGAAGCGCGACACACGCGTGCTCAAGCTCTCCGGTGGGCAGCAGCGTCGGCTCGATGTCGCGATCGCCCTCGCGGGCGACGCCGAGCTCCTGTTCCTGGACGAACCGACGACGGGCTTCGACCCGGGCGCTCGGCGGAACGCCTGGGAGATCGTCAGGAACCTTTCGGACATCGGCAAGACGGTGTTCCTCACGACCCACTACATGGACGAGGCGCAGAACCTGGCGAACCGTGTCGCGGTCATCGCGCACGGCACGATCGTCGCCGAGGGCCCACCGGGGAGCCTGGCCGGACGCGATCGGATGAAGACGAGGATCCGTTTCCGCCTGCCTCCCGGAGCTCCCGAACCCGAACGCGCTCCCCACCGCCTGCCGGACGGGTCGTACGAGATCCGCGCCGATCAGGAGGAAACGACCAAGCTCGTCCACGATCTCACCGCGTGGGCGCTCGAGTCGGGCTTCGTCCTGGACGCGCTCGAGGTCACGCCTCCGACCCTGGAGGACGTCTATCTCGAGCTGACGGCCTCCGAGGATGTGACCGGGTGAGCGAGCTGACACTGACGGCCCGGCAGATCCGCTACACGAACAAGGCGTTCTGGCGCAACCCCGCCGCCGCCTTCTTCACGTTCGTGTTCCCCCTCATGTTCCTGGTGATCTTCGCCACGCTGCTCGGGAGCGGGACCGTGACCCTCGAGAGTGGCCGCGAGTTCAACCAGTCGACGTACTACGTCGCGAGCATGGCGGTGTTCTCCGTCATCACCGCCTGCTACACGAACCTGGCGATCGGCGTGACCTTCCAGCGCGATGCCGGGATCCTCAAACGGACGCGAGGCACGCCGCTCCCGGGGAGCGCCTACCTGGGGGCGCGGGTGATCCACGTCATGATCATGTCGATCCTGCTCGTCGTGATCTGCGCGGCCTTCGGATGGCTGTTCTACGACGCGGATCTCCCGACCGGGATGAGCCTGGTCCGATCGATCATCGTCGTGCTCGTCGGCTCCGCGAGCTTCGCGGCGCTCGGCCTCGCGCTGACGCCGGCGATCCCGAACGCGGATGCCGCGCCGCCGATCGTGAACGCGACGATCCTGCCCCTGTTGTTCATCTCGGGCATCTTCTTCCCCGTCGGCCCCGATGCCCCGCAGTGGATCGAGACCCTGAGCGATATCTTCCCGGTTCGCCATCTGGTGGACGCCTTCCTGGGTTCGTTCTACGGACCGCCGCTCTTCGCCTTCTCATGGCGAGACGTGGGGATCGTCGCGGCGTGGGGGCTCGCCGGCCTGATCGTGGCGACGCGCTACTTCTCGTGGGAGCCGCGCAGGTGAGACCGCGCGTCCCGTCAGTCACCCGGCAGAACAGGCGTGTGCTAGGCTCGCGCACTTCACTTCGGCAGGGGGTTCGCTCGATGCGCAAGATGTTCGCCTTCCTGGTCGTCGGTTCCGTGCTGTTCGTCGCGTGCGCGGAGGACAACCCGACGATCGGCGGCACGGGGACGACCGAGACAGGCGCCACCGGCTCCACCGCGCCGGCGACGGCCGCCGACTGTGCCTCAGCGAACGCCGATGCCTTCCAGAGCCCGGGCACTCTGACGATCGGCACCGGCAACCCGGCGTTCCCGCCCTGGTGGGAGGGCGGCACCTCCGACGGTTCGGAGTTCGAGTTCAACGACCCGGCCAAGGGGGAGGGCTACGAGGGCGCGATCGCCGCCGAGGTCGCCACACGGATGGGCTTCACGTTCCCAGACCAGGTGGCGTTCGTGCCGGTGTCGTTCAACAAGTCGTTCGCGCCCGGCCCGAAGGACTTCGACTTCGTGCTCCAGCAGATCTCTTACAAGCCGGAGCGTGACGACGCCGTGGACTTCAGCGATTCCTACTACAACGTGAACCAGGCGCTCGTATCCGCGGAGGGGACCTCCGTGGCCGACGCCACCACGGTCGCCGACCTGAAGGACGCGAAGCTCGGCGCGCCGATCGGGACGACGAGCCTCGACGTGATCACCGACCAGATCCAGCCCACGCAGGAGCCGGCCGTCTACGACGACCTCGCCCAGGCGGTGACCGACCTGCAGAACGGCGACATCGATGGCATCGTCGTCGATCTGCCGACCGCCTTCTTCATGGCGGCCGTGCAGATCAAGCACGGCGTCGTCGTCGGGCAGTTCGGGGCCGAGTCAGACGAGTACTTCGCGATGGCGTTCGAGACCGGAAGCCCGCTCGTCGAGTGCGTGAACCTCGCGCTCGACGAGATGAAGGCGGACGGGGCCCTCGACGACATCGAGCAGCAGTGGCTGGCCGACAAGACGAACGCACCCGTCCTGGACTAGCCGGTCGGTGATCGGCGGGGAGTCGCCGGAGAAGTACCAACCGTTGCCCGGTGGCAGCTACACGCCCCCGTCCGGAGACCGCGGCTCGAAGATCCTCGCCCCGCTGAAGGCCGAGGGCGCTCGCGGGGTGACGATCGCCGTCGTGAGCACCGTGGTCGTGTTCGGGCTGCTCGCCTTCGCGATCCTCAACTCGTCCGGGTGGCCCCAGATCAAGGAGGCCTTCTTCGACCCGGCGGTCTTCTGGGACTCGTTGGCGAAGATCACGGGGCGGTTCACGCGGAACGTCTTCATTTTCTTGGTGGCGGAGGTCTTCGTGCTGATCCTCGCGATGATCATCGCGGTGATGCGCAGCCTGCGTGGTCCCGTGTTCACGCCGCTGCGGATCCTGGCGGGCGCCTACACGGACCTATTCCGCGCGGTCCCGACGATCCTGGTGATCCTCCTGCTCGGGTTCGGGGCGCCGGCGCTCCAGATCAAGGGCGTGCCCCACTCCGACCTCTTCTGGGCGATCGTGGCGCTCGTCCTCGTGTACTCGGCATACGTCGCCGAGGTCTACCGGGCGGGCATCCAGTCGGTCCACCCCTCGCAGGTCGCCTCGGCCCGCGCCCTCGGGCTCAGCCGCGGCAAGACGATGCGGTTCGTCGTGGTGCCGCAGGCCGTCCGTCGCGTGCTGCCGCCGCTCCTGAACGACTTCATCGGGCTCCAGAAGGATTCCGCCCTCATCGCGGTGCTCGGGTACACCGAGGCGCTCCGCGAAGCACAGATCTTGTCGGCCGCGAACTTCGACTTCACGCCGTACGTCGCGCTCGCGCTCGTCTACATCGTGATCACGATCCCCGAAGCTCGGTTCGTCGACTGGCTCGTCGCGCGGGACCAGCGTCGGCTCCAGGCCGTGGGCGGGGTGTGAGGTGGCGCCCGCCGCGGCGCTGCGGATCGAGGACCTCCACAAGTCGTTCGACGGGCTCGAGGTGCTCAAAGGCCTCGACCTGGAGGTCGACGAGCACGAGGTCGTCGGCCTGATCGGCGCCTCGGGCTCGGGCAAGTCGACGCTGCTCCGCTGCATCAACCTGCTCGAACCCGTGAACGCCGGCCGGGTGTTCATCGAGGGAGAGGAGATCACCGCCCGTGGGGTGGACGTGAACCGGATCCGGCAGCGCGTCGGGATCGTCTTCCAGGCGTTCAATCTCTTCCCGCACATGACGGTGCTCCGCAACGTGACACTCGGACCGATCGAGGCGCTCGGCGTGTCGAGGACCGAGGCCGAGGGGCTCGCGACGGAGCTGCTCGAACGGTTCGGGCTCGCCGACAAGCGGGACGACTATCCCGACCGCCTCTCGGGCGGGCAGCAGCAGCGCGTGGCGATCGTGCGGGCGCTCGCGATGAGGCCCGACGTGATGCTGCTCGACGAGGTCACCAGCGCGCTCGACCCCGAGCTCGTCGCCGAGGTCTTGAACGTGATCCGCGAGCTCGCTGCCGGCGGCATGACCATGGTCATCGCCACCCACGAGATGGGATTCGCCCGCGACATCGGCAACCGGATCTGCTTCCTGGACGCCGGCGTGATCCTCGAGGAGGGCCCACCGGAGGAGATCTTCTCCTCGCCGCGCGAGGAGCGGACCCGGCGGTTCCTCCAGAGCATCATCGACGCCGGCCGGATGTAGGCACGTCGGCGACGACGCCTACACTGGGTCCGTGCCCCCGTTCAAGATCCACGCCGACCACGTTCCGACCGGTGACCAGCCCACCGCCATCGATCACCTGGTCGAGGGCATCCGGGCGGGCGAGTCCCACATCACGCTGCTCGGCGCGACCGGGACGGGCAAGACGTTCACGATCGCCAACGTGGTCGAACGCGTCCAGCGGCCCACGATCGTGATCGCACCCAACAAGTCGCTCGCTGCGCAGCTGGCGAACGAGTTCCGCGAGGCCTTCCCCGAGAACGCGGTCGAGTACTTCGTCTCGTACTACGACTACTACCAGCCCGAGGCCTACGTCCCGTCCACCGACACCTACATCGAGAAGGACTCCTCGATCAACGACGAGATCGAGCGCCTGCGCCACTCGGCGACCGCCGCCCTCCTGACACGTCGCGACGTCCTGATCGTGGCCAGCGTCTCGTGCATCTACGGTCTGGGCTCCCCCGAGGAGTACGAGGGCCAGATCCTGCGGGTCCACAAGGGCGTCGCCACGGACATGGAGTGGTCGAAGCAGCGCCTCGTCGACATCCAGTACCTCCGGAACCAGGCGAACCTGGCCCGCGGGAAGTTCCGGGTGCAGGGCGACGTGCTCGAGGTCCACCCCTCGTACGAGGAGACCGCGATCCGGATCGAGTGGTGGGGCGACACGATCGAGCGGATCACGCGGTTCGACCCGCTGACCGGAGAGATGCTCGGCGACCTCAGCGAGATCACGGTGTTCCCGGCATCCCACTACGTCGCCTCGGACGAGCGGATGAAGCGGGCCGTCGTCTCGATCGAGGAGGAGCTCCACGATCGGCTTGCGCTGCTCGAGAGCCAGAGCAAGCTCCTGGAGGCGGAGCGCCTGCGGATGCGCACGACCTACGACCTCGAGATGCTCCGGGAGGTGGGGTTCTGCTCCGGCATCGAGAACTACTCGCGCCACATCGACGGCCGCGCCCCGGGCGAGGCGCCCTACACGCTCCTGGACTACTTCCCCGACGACTGGCTCTGCGTGATCGACGAGTCACACGTCACCGTCCCCCAGATCCACGGGATGTACGAGGGCGACAAGACGCGGAAGGAGACCCTGGTCGAGTTCGGCTTCCGCCTGCCGAGCGCGCTGGACAATCGACCTCTCCGGTTCGAGGAGTTCGTGAAGAAGGTCAACCAGACCGTGTACATGTCTGCCACGCCGGGTCCCTACGAGCTCCGCACCTCCAGCCGCATCGCCGAGCAGATCGTGCGCCCGACGGGTCTCGTCGACCCCGAGGTGCAGGTCCGCCCCACCCGCGGCCAGGTCGACGACCTGATCGAGGAGATCCGCAGGCGAGCCGAGGCGGGCCAGCGGGTACTCGTCACCACGCTCACGAAGAAGATGGCCGAGGACCTCACCGACTACCTGCTCGAGATGGGGATCCGGGTCCGGTACCTGCACTCGGAGGTCGACACGATCCAGCGCATCGAGATCATCCGGGACCTGCGCCTCGGCGAGTTCGACGTGCTGGTCGGGATCAACCTCCTGCGCGAAGGCCTCGACCTGCCCGAGGTCTCCCTGGTCGCGATCCTCGACGCCGACAAGGAGGGGTTCCTCCGTTCGGACACCTCGCTGATCCAGACGATCGGACGAGCCGCGCGCAACGTCGACGGGACGGTGATCATGTACGCGGACCAGGTCACCGACTCGATGAAGCAGGCGATCGGCGAGACGCAGCGACGTCGGAAGATCCAGATCGCGTTCAACCGCGAGAACGGGATCGATCCGCAGTCGATCCGCAAGAAGGTCTCGGACATCCTGCTCACGATGGCGGTCGACACGAGGGCTCCCACGCCCGAGAAACGCCGCCGCAAGCGCGAGCACCCCGAGATGCCAACCGAGGAGCTCGAGCGCCTGATCCAGCAGCTCGAGGAGGAGATGCACGAGGCCGCGAAGGACCTGCGGTTCGAGTACGCGGCTCGCCTGCGCGACGAGGTCGTCGATCTCCGCAAGGAGCTCAAGGCCCTGCGCGGCGCCGGCGTCGGCGGCTGACCCTCACCGATGTCGCTGAAGGTCAAGGTCCCGATCGCCTGGTTCGGCGCCGGGTCGGTCGTCCGACACGCGGCCGTCGTCTGCGAGGGCGGGCGGGTCACGTACGCGGGCCCGAGCGCGGCCTCGCCATTCACATGGCACTTGTTGCAGTGGCGATCGAAGAGCGCCTCGCCGCGCTTGAGAGACGCGTCCATCGGCCTGAAGGGCCCGGCGACGGGCTCGCTGCGGCGTGCCGTGCCGCACGCGGCCAGCCCCATC
>DAIOFZ010000006.1:9321-33295 GCA_036745475.1 Actinomycetota bacterium
CCGCCGACCGACGACTTCCTCGAGGTCGACGGGTTCCTGATGCCGGGTGTCGTCGACCGGCACGTCCACATCCGTCTCGCGGATCCGGGGGCGGTGCTGATCGGAGGCGTGACGGCGGTCCGTGATCTGGGGTGGGCGCCGGACGAGATCTTCGCGCTCGCGAACGCCTCCGAGCTCCCGACGTTCACCGGACCGGTGATCCGAGCGGCGGGTCCGATGCTCACCGCACCCGGCGGGTACCCGATCGCGTCGTCCTGGGCTCCGCCGGGGGCCGGGCGGGAGCTGGCGGGTTCCGAGGACGCGGCCGCCGCGGTCGCCGAGCTCGCCGATCGCGGTGCGGCGGCGATCAAGGTCTCCCTGAACTCGGAGGCCGGCCCGACGCCCTCGGACGCCGAGCTCGCCTCGATCGTCCAGGCGGCCCACCAACGCGAGCTCCCCGTGACCGCTCACGTCCAGGGGGCGGGCCAGGCGGAGCGGGCCATCGGGGCGGGCATGGACGAGTTCGCGCACACGCCGTGGACGGAGCGGCTCTCGGACCTCCTGCTCGCGTCGGCCGCGAGGTCGATGCGGATCGTCTCGACCCTGGACATCCTCTCGTTCGGCGACGTGACGCCCGACCTGCGGACGGCGTGCGACAACCTCGCTCGCTTCCGGGCGGCCGGCGGCACCGTCGTCTACGGCACCGATCTCGGCAACGGGTCGATCCCCGCCGGGATCCATCTCCGCGAGGCGCTCCTGCTGCACGAGGCCGTCCGGATGACGCCCGAGGAGGTCCTCTCCGCCATGACGCCGGGGCCGCTCGTGGTCGACGGGCCGGCCGACCTGGTCGTGCTCGGTTCGGACCCGCTCATCCGGCTCGAGGCGCTCGGTGACCTGCGAGTCGTGGTTCGCGCCGGGCGGGTCATCTCAACAAAGGGTTACGAGCCGAGTCGGGGTCCAAGCCCCGACTGATGGATGGAGGTGGGGAAATGGAGTCCGACGTGAGCGACCTGCCCGAAGGTGTGTCCACCTCGAGCGAGGTATCCCTGGACGAGCTGCAGCTGTCGCAGCGAAACCACGGCATGCACCTCGAGGGCCTCCGATACGACGTCACACCGGCGGGGATGCATTACCTGCTGATCCACTTCGACGTCCCTGAGACGGACGAAACCGATTGGTTGCTCTCGGTCGGGGGCCTCGTGCGGAAGCCGCTCGAGCTCTCGATGGCCGGCCTCCGGTCGCGGCCAAGCCTGACGATGCCGGTCACGATGGAGTGTGCGGGCAACGGGAGGGCGCGCCTGTCGCCTCGGCCGATCTCGCAGCCGTGGATCACTGAGGCGATTGGGACCGCCGACTGGACCGGTACCCCGCTTCGGCCGATCCTCGAGGAGGCCGGGATCGAAGACGATGCCGTCGAGCTCGTCTTCCGAGGCGCCGATCACGGGATCCAGGGCGGCGTCGAACAGGACTACGAGCGGAGCCTGTCGCTCGAGAACGCGATGCGCGACGAAGTGATCCTCGCATATGCGATGAACGGCGAGCCGCTTCCCCCGCAGCACGGGTCCCCGCTCCGGCTCGTGGTTCCCGGCTGGTACGGGATGACGAGCGTGAAGTGGCTCACGGCGATCGAGGCCGTGCCGGAACCCTTCCGCGGATTCCAGATGGAGGCGTACCGAGCCCGTCAGGAGCCGGACGAAGAGGGCGAGCCGGTCACGCGGATGGCCCCGCGGGCGTTGCTGGTCCCCCCCGGGTTCCCGGAGTTCCTGACGCGTAGCCGGATCGTGGACGTCGGCCGGCACATGCTGATGGGCCGCGCCTGGTCGGGGTGGGGCCCCATCGAGCGCGTCGATGTGAGTTCGGACGGCGGGGCCACCTGGGCGGAGGCCGCCGTCGGCGAGGCCGTATCGCCCTACGCGTGGGTGCCCTGGACCTTCTGGTGGGACGCGGCCGAGCCCGGCGCGTTCGAGCTGTGCTGCCGAGCGACCGACGCGGCGGGGAACAGCCAGCCGCTCGAGCAACCGTGGAACCTGCACGGCTTCTCGAACAACATGGTGCAGCGCGTGCCGGTCGAGGTTCGTTCGCCCGCGGATCCTTAGAGCAGACCGCGCAGCTCCTCGAAGCAGCGGTCCACGTCCTCCTCCGTGTTGAAGAAGTGCGGGCTGATCCGGAGCCCGTCGCCTCGGTAGTCGGTGCACACGTCGCGTTCGAGCAGCGCGTGGCAGATCTTCGCGGCCTCGGGACCGACGCCGACGTTCACGACGCCGCCTCGCGCGTTCCGGTCACGCGGGGTCCTGACGGCCAGCCCCATCGCGTCGGCTCGGGCGATCACATGGTCGCCGAGCTCGCCCTGGCGCGCGCGGATCCGTTCGGGCGTGACCTCCGCGATCACGTCGAGGCCGCCCTGGGCGATGAAGAACACGGGCGCGGGCGGCGTGCCGTGCTCGAACCGCCGCGCGGTCGGGTGGTACTCGAGGTGCTGGGTATCGAACGAGAACGGGTCGGCCGTCCCGAACCACCCGGTCACCATCGGCTCGAGGTATGGGATCAACCCACGCCGCACGTACAGGAACGCGAGGCCGGGCCCGCCGCACAACCACTTCAGGACCCCCGCCGCGTACGCATCGCACCCCACGTCGTGCAGGTCGAGCGGGACGATCCCGATCCCGTGGTAGTCGTCCAGGAACGACAGCGCTCCGCGCTCACGCGCGATCCGGCAGACCTCCTTCGCATCGACGATCGCGCTCGAGCGGTAGAGCACGCGGTTCACCATGACCACGGCGGTGCGTTCGTCGATCGCGCGGTCGTACTCCTCGAGGGGGATCGTCAGACCGTCGGGGGAGCGGAGCCATTCGATCTCGACCCCGCGCCTGGCGTGCGCGAGCCAGACGTGTCCGTCGGTGGGGAAGTCGAGCTCGGACATCACGACCTTCGTGCGTTCGCCGAAGTCGAGCCCGGAGGCGAACGTCGACATCGCGATCGAGATGTTCGTGGTGATCGCGAGCTCGTCCGCGTCGCACCCGGCGAGACGCCCGAACGACTCCTTCAAGGCTCGCATCCTCGGGAAGATGTCCTCGAACCACACGTGGTCGGGGGCGCCCTTCGTAGCCCAGGCGTCGAGGTAGCTGTCGAGGTACCGGCGCGAGCGATCCGACACCGGCCCGAGCGACGCGCTGATCAGGTACGCCTTGCGCTCGAGGACCGGGAACTCGGATCGGTAGGATCCGAGGTCACGGTCGGTCGTCGGGATCCTCCTCCTGCCCCTCGTCCGGTCCGTTCTCTGGGACGTTCCCTGACCCGTCGGGAACCTCGACGTCGTCGGGCTTCTCGTGGTCGACGAGGTAGTCGACGTATAGCGGCCGCAGCCCCTCGGCGAGCTCTCCGCGGTCGGCGTCGACGAGATCGTTGAGCAGCGCGAGCGGGCGCAGGATGTCGATCTCACTCCGGTCCTCGTCGCCGACGGCCGCCCGGGCCTCTGGGATCGCGCTGAGCAGGTGCCACAGGAACGCGACGTCGAGCCGTCGCCACGCGAGCCGGGTCGCGCGGTCGTGCAGCTCCGCTGCGGTCAGGCCCTCGAGCGCCTCGCGATCGGTCACGGTTCGAGCGTACCCCACCGGCGACGTCGCAACGCCGTCCGAGTCCGTCACGACATCAGCGTGTCGATGAGACCGAGCAGGCCCGCGGCCATGATCACCCACACGACATTGACGCGGAAGCGGCGGATCGCGACGAACGACCCGAGCGCGACGGCTATCGCCAGCAGGTCGGCCGAACCCCAGTCGGGGACCGCGACCTCGTGGCCGAACGGCGTCCGGACGTCGACCTCGTCGAAGAGCACGCTGGTCGCGAAGACGACGGCGAGGTTCGCGATCACGCCGACGACGGAGGCCGTGATCGCGGTCAGCGCGCCCGAGAGCCGCTCGTTGCCGCGGAGTCGCTCGACCGACGGTGCGCCCAGGAAGATCCAGAGGAAGCTCGGCACGAACGTGGCCCAAGCGACCACGAGGGCGCCGACGACACCTGCCGCCACCGGGGCGAGCGATGCGGGTTCGCGGTAGGCGGCGAGGAACCCGACGAACACCACCACCATGATCAGGGGCCCCGGGGTCGTCTCGGCGAGGCTGAGGCCGACCGCCATCTCGGACGCGCTGAGCCAGCCGAACCGGATCACCGCCGCCTGGTTCACGTACGCGAGAACGGCGTAGGCCCCCCCGAACGTGACCAACGACGCGATCGTGAAGAAGACGGCCTCCTGGGCGAGGACGCTGCCCGACCCCGCCGCCAGCGCGACCGCGACGAGCGGGACCAGCCAGACGGCGAGCCCGATCGCCAGTACACGAGCCGTCCGACCCCACGATGGCGGTACGCGTTCGGCCTGGCGGAGGTCCGTAGCACCCAGCTTCGAGCCCGGGAACCATGTCCCGGCGATCAGGCCGACCGCCCCCGCCCCGAGCACCACGACCGGGAACGGCACGCCGAAGACGAACAGGGCCAGGAAGGCGCCGATCGCGAGGATCACCAGGATCGGATGCCCGAGCGCCCGGCCGGCGATCCTGAGCAGGGCCGCGGCGACGATCCCGACCACCGCCCACGCGAGGCCGTCGAAGACGCCGGCGATCCAGGTGACGTCGCCGTGGACGGCGAAGACCCACGAGAGCGCGACCATCAGCGCGAACGCCGGGAGCAGGAAGAACACCCCCGCGGCGAGGGCCCCCGGCGTGCCGTTCAAGAGCCACCCCACGTAGATCGCCAGCTGGTGCGCCTCGGGGCCGGGGAGCAGCATCGCGAAGTTCAGCGCGTGAAGGTAGCTCCCCTCGTCGATCCACCGGCGTCGCTCGACCAGCTCGGTGTGCATGAGCGAGATCTGGCCGGTCGGGCCGCCGAAGTTCACGAACCCCAGCCACACCCAGAACCGGAACGCCGCCGCGAAGGGGACCGGAGGCGACCGGGGGAGGTCGCGGGGCGCGGGGCCGGGCTCGGTCACCCGCGCACCATATCCTCGCCCGGGAGCCCGCCCGAAGCCTTGTCGGCGCCTTCGGTACGATGCCTCCGTGGGAACCGACACGCTTGTCATTCACGGCGCTCGCGAGCACAACCTCAACAACATCACCCTCGAGCTCCCGCGGAACGCGCTGATCGTCTTCACCGGGCTCTCGGGTTCGGGCAAGAGCTCCCTCGCGTTCGACACGATCTACGCGGAGGGCCAGCGCCGCTACGTCGAGTCGCTGTCCTCGTATGCGAGGCAGTTCCTCGGCCAGATGGAGAAGCCCGACGTCGATTTCATCGAGGGCCTCTCGCCGGCGATCTCGATCGATCAGAAGTCGACCTCCCGGAACCCCCGGTCCACGGTCGGGACGATCACCGAGATCTACGACTATCTCCGGGTGCTGTACGCCCGGATCGGGCACCCGCACTGCCCGAAGTGCGGCCGGCCGATCGGCCGGCAGACGCCGGAGCAGATCGTCGACCAGGTGATGCAGCTGCCCGAGGGGACGAGGTTCCAGGTCCTCGCGCCGGTGGTCCGGGGGCGCAAGGGCGAGTACGAGAAGCTCCTGAAGGACCTCGCCGGTCAGGGGTTCGTCCGCGCCAGGATCGACGGCCAGGTTCGAGAGCTGGCCGAGCCGATCCGGCTGCCCCGCAACTACAAGCACACGATCGAGGTGGTCGTCGACCGGCTCGTCGCCAAGCCGGACATCCGGCGCCGGGTGGCGGACTCGGTCGAGTCGGCGCTGCAGCTCACGGAGGGGCTCGTCGCGATCGCCGTGCAGACCCACGACGGCGAGGACGTGCAGACCTACAGCCAGGCCCTCGCGTGCACGTTCGACGGGCTCTCGTTCGATGAGCTACAACCGCGGAACTTCTCGTTCAACTCGCCGTACGGCGCCTGCCAGACCTGCGACGGCCTCGGGGTTCGCCTCGAGGTCGACGCGGCGCTCGTCGTGCCCGACCCCGACCTGTCGATCGCCGATGGGGCGCTCGCGCCGTGGTCGAGCGGCCGGATCGAGTATTGGGACCGGGTCCTGGATGCCGTCGCGGATTCCCACGGCTTCTCGACGAGCACCCCCTGGAAGAAGCTGCCGAAGAAGGTCCGCGACGTCGTGCTGTTCGGCTCGGACGAGGAGATCCACGTGAAGTACAAGAACCGGTACGGGCGGACCCGCTCGTACTGGACCACGTACGAGGGCGTGGTGCCGGTGGTGGAGCGACGGCACGTCGAGACCGACTCGGAGAGCCAGCGTGAGCGGCTCGAGGAGTTCATGCGCGAGATCCCGTGCCGCGCGTGCGGCGGCGCCCGGCTTCGACCCGAGACGCTGGCCGTCACCGTCGGCGACCTCAACATCTCAGAGCTCACGAGCCTGTCCATCCGCGACACGCTGTCCTTCACGCGAGAGGCACGGCTGAGCGAGCGCGAGCAGATGATCGCCGAGCGCCTGATGAAGGAGATCCGCGAGCGACTGCAGTTCCTCGTCGACGTGGGGCTCGACTACCTGACCCTCTCGAGGGCGTCGGCGACGCTCGCGGGGGGCGAGGCCCAGCGGATCCGTCTGGCCACGCAGATCGGCAGCGGGCTGGTCGGTGTGCTCTACATCCTGGACGAGCCCTCGATCGGCCTGCACCAGCGCGACAACCGACGCCTGATCGACACGCTCGTCCGGCTGCGAGACCTCGGCAACACGCTCGTGGTGGTGGAGCACGACGAGGCCACGATCGCCGCCTCGGACCACGTGGTCGACATCGGCCCCGGCGCGGGCAATGCCGGGGGCGAGATCGTGTACACGGGCGACCTGAAGGGGTTGCTGGAGTGCGACGCGTCGCTGACGGGCGCGTTCCTGTCGGGCCGCAGGGTGATCCCAACGCCGCAGGTCCGGCGCGCGCCGGGGAGCCGGCGGCTGAGGGTGCTCGGGGCTCGCGAGCACAACCTCAAGGACATCGACCTCGAGATCCCGCTCGGCCTCCTCATCTGCGTGACGGGGGTGAGCGGCTCGGGCAAGTCCACGCTCGTGCAGGAGGTCCTGCTCCGAGCGCTGATGCAGAAGGTGTACCGCTCCCGGGCGCTGCCGGGCAAGCACCGGCGGCTGGTGGGCTGGGAGCAGATCGACAAGGTGATCGACATCGACCAGTCGCCGATCGGACGCACCCCGCGCTCGAACCCGGCGACGTACACCGGGATGTTCGACCACATCCGCAAGTTGTTCAGCCAGGTGCCGGAGGCGCGCGTCCGCGGCTACCAGCCCGGCCGGTTCTCGTTCAACGTTCGAGGCGGGCGCTGCGAGAACTGCGCGGGTGACGGCCAGATCAAGATCGAGATGCACTTCCTGCCGGACGTGTACGTCACGTGCGAGGTGTGCAAGGGCCACCGGTACAACCGGGAAACGCTCGAGGTTCGGTACAAGCACCGGTCGATCGCCGACGTGCTCGAGATGAGCGTGGACGAGGCGCTCGAGTTCTTCCAGAACATCCCGGTCATCAAGCGCCACCTCCAGACGCTGTCGGACGTGGGGCTCGGCTACGTGAAGCTCGGGCAGCCGGCGCCCACGCTCTCGGGCGGGGAGGCCCAGCGGATCAAGCTGTCGTCCGAGCTCCAGAAGCGCGCGACCGGGAGCACCCTGTACATCCTCGACGAACCGACGACGGGTCTGCACTTCGAGGACATCCGCAAGCTCCTATCCGTGCTGCAGCGACTGGTCGCCCAGGGCAACACGGTGATCGTGATCGAGCACAACCTGGACGTCGTGAAGACGGCCGACTGGATCGTCGATCTCGGACCCGAGGGCGGGGACGCGGGCGGCGAGATCGTCGTGACGGGTACCCCCGAGACGGTTGCGGCGCACCCGACCTCGCACACGGGGCGGTTCCTCGCGGAGGTGCTCGGCACGCTCCCCCTCGAACCGGTGGACGCCTCACGACAGGCCTGACGTCGTCGGGCGGATGCTCCGCTCCGCGCCCGTCACCTTGCTAGGATTGCGCCCGCTCATGCCGCAGGCCCTTCGATGGAAACTGCTGCCGCTGGCCTTCGTGCTCGCCCTGGGGGCCGCTGCCTGCGCCGAGCCTCCGACCGCGACCGTGAACCTCGGGTCCGGGGTCCGGTTCCTCCCGGAGGTCGCCGACTCGTTGAACGACGCCGGTCGCTACCCATCGATCGTGACGAACCCCGACGGCCTGCCGGTCGTCGCGTACTTCGGGTTCGAGGAGAAGCTCGAGCCGGGGGAGGTGCCGGTCACCCGTCCTGTGGGTTCACCGTCGATCCCGGGTGTCCTCCTCGCGACGGTGAGCGAACAGGGGTTCTGGACGCGGGGAGCCATCGCGATGAACCAGGAGATCCCCAACGTGCCGATCGCGTTCAACCCGGCGTTCGAGCCATCGGTCGCCGACCTGACCCCCGACAACGTCACCGGGCTCGCGATGGTCGCAGACGGTGACACGTACCATGTGGTCTGGGGTTCGGACGCGGGCGTGTACTACGCGACCGGCTCACTCGACCCCGCCACCACGACGCAGGCGGTCGTCACGCGGGTCACGAAGACGGCCGGCTACGGCCTGTCGATCGCGCTCGCCGGCGGCAACCCTGCGATCGCCTTCTATACGTCGACCTCGTCCGGGGCCAGGGTGCACCTCGCGACTCTCAACGGAGACACGTGGTCGGATGACACGATCGCCGAGGGAGCTGGGTGCGACACGTGCCGGACCGCGGTGATCGGGGGCGACCAGCCGACGGTCGCCTATTCCAAGGGCGGGGCCGGCGTCGAGGTGGCGTCGAACGACGGGGAGAACGGGTTCGTCAGCTTCGAGGTCTCGGCCACCGGCGGCCAGGGGCTGTCGGGGGTCGCGATGGACGGCGGGATCGCGCTGTCGTACTACGACGCCGCGAACGGTCAGGTGACGATCGCCACCCGCACCGCCGACGGGTCGGTCGACACGTTCGCGGCTACCGAGGTCCCCGAGGGCAGCGCCGAGGGGCCCGGGGCGGCGACCGGGATCGCGCTCGGTGGCGACGGCTCCGTCGACGTGACCTGGTGGGACGCCAACGAGGGGGTCAGGTTCGCGACCGGCGATCCCGGTTCGCTGAAGGCGGTCGACTCGGGGACCTCGACGGTGGACGGGTCGTCCCCGTCGATCACCGTGAACGAGGACGGCTCGGTGACCTACCTCGCGTGGTACGCAACCACGGAGTCGGACCTGCTCGTCGGCGGATACGGCACCTTCGAGGACGTGCCCTTCGCCGAGCCCAGCCCGACGCCGACGGGCCCGATCGGCAGGCCGACGGGCCCGACCGCCGAATGCACCCCCGTCCTGGACGGCTCCGTCACGGTGGTCGCGCAGGGCATCGCGTTCACCGAGGGCGACTGCATCCAGGCCACCGCCGGCGAAGCCTTCTCGATCGAGTTCGACAACCGCGACGAGGCCACGCAGCACAACATCGAGATCTTCGCCGGCGAGGAGCCGACGGGCGAAACCGTCTTCTCAGGCGACCTCGTCACGGGCCCGGACCAGGCGAGCTACGACGTGCCGGCACTGGACGCGGGCACCCACGCGTTCAACTGTGTTGTCCACCCGACGACGATGATTGGCTCGATCGAGGTCGCCGAGGGAGGCGGTGGCGCCGGCGGCCAGGGTGGCGACGGAGGCGGCAGCGGAGGCGGTGATCAGGGTGGCGGCGGAGGCGGCGACGGAGGTGGCGACGGAGGTGGTGACCAGAGTGGCGGCGGCAGCGCGAACGTGACCGTGACCGCCTCGGGGATCGCGTTCGACGCCTCCACGATCGACCTACCGGCGAACCAACCGAGCACGATCCACTTCGTCAACGAGGACAACGCGACCCAGCACAACATCGCGATCTACCCGAGCGCCGACGACCTCGCGAACCCACTGTTCCGCGGCGAGCTGCTGACCGGCCCGGGCGAGATCGACTACGAGGTGGACCCGCTCGAGGCGGGGGAGTACTACTTCCATTGTGACGTCCACCCGACGATGAACGGAACGGTGAGCGTCTCCTAAGCAACCGTCGGGTGTCCAGCAGGCCGTCCAACCGGGTTCGGCAGGTTGCCGCGCTACGATGGGTCGAGTGAGCTTCCAGCGACCCGATCCCTCGTCGATCCCCGACAGCCCGGGCGCGTACCTGTTCCGAGACCACGACGGGCGGGTCGTCTACGTCGGGAAGGCCAGGTCCCTGCGCAAGCGGCTGGCCAACTACTGGGGGCGGGACCTCCATCCCCGGACCGAGGCGATGGTGGCCGCCGCCGCCTCGATCGAATGGATCATGGCCTCCACCGAGGTCGACGCCCTCCTGCTCGAGTACAACCTGATCCAGGAGCACCGGCCCCGGTTCAACGTCCGCTACCGAGATGACAAGTCCTATCCCTACCTCGCGCTGACGGTGGGGGAGCGCTGGCCGCGTGCCCAGGTCCTGCGGGGCGCCAAGCGCAAGAACGTCCGGTACTTCGGGCCGTTCGGGCACGCCTATGCGATCCGCGAGACCCTGGACGCTCTCACGCGCGTCTTCCCGGTCCGGACGTGCTCGAACTCCTTCTTCGACCAGCGCGCCCGGGCCCGCCGGCCGTGCCTGTACTACGACATCGGCCGGTGCTCCGGGCCGTGCGTCCCGGAGCAGACGGGGGTCACCGAGGAGTCTTATCGGGCCGACGTCGAGGCGCTCGGAGAGTTCCTGTCGGGTCACGAGCGCCCGATCATGGAGCGGCTCGAACGCGAGATGGAGGAGGCAGCCCGCCGCCGGGAGTATGAGCTCGCGGCGAAGCACCGCGATCAGCTGACGGCGGCGCGCCGCGCCCTCGAGAGCCAGGAGATGGTGCTGTCGCTGCCCGAGGACATCGACGTCGTCGGGCTCGCCGAGGACGACCTGGAGGCGGGGTTCCAGGTGTTCTTCGTCCGCCGTGGTCGCGTGATGGGCCGCAAGGGCTGGGTCGTCGACCGGGTCGAGGATCTCGACCGGCCCGGGCTCGTGGGTTCGTTCCTTCGCGAGCTCTACATGCAGCGGCAGGACGTGCCCCCCCGGATCCTGGTCCCGGAGCTCCCGGCCGATGCCGACGTGCTCGGGGAGTGGCTCTCATCCCGGCGCGAGGGGCCCGTGAGGTTCGCCGTCCCCGAGCGAGGGACCAAGCGCAAGCTGATGGAGACCGTGACGCAGAACGCGACCGATCAGTTCCGCCGGCACAAGCTTCGGCGGGCCTCGGACTTCGGCGCCCGCTCCCGCGCGTTGGCGGAGCTGGGCCGGCGGCTCGAGCTCGAACAGCCGCCGCTTCGGATCGAGTGCTACGACATCTCGAACCTCGGCCCGACCGACACGGTGGGCTCGATGGTCGTCTTCGAGGACGGCCTTCCCAAGCGGAGCGATTACCGGCGCTTCGAGATCAAGGGTGTGCCCGGACAGGACGATTTCGCAAGTATGGAAGAGATGCTCCGCCGCAGGCTGGCACGCCTCGCCAAGGACCGAGAGCCCGGCGAACGCCGCCGCTTCGCCTACCCGCCGGCGCTGATCGTGGTCGACGGCGGCCGCGGCCAGCTCTCGAGCGCGACCAAGGCGCTCGCGGACGCGGACGTCCACATCCCGGCGATCGGGCTCGCGAAGCGGCTCGAGGAGGTCTACTTCCCCGACCGGCCCGACCCGCTCGTCATCCCGCGTGGCTCCGAGGCCCTGTTCGTGCTCCAGCACCTGCGCGACGAGGCTCACCGGTTCGCCGTGACGTACCACCGCGAGAAGCGTGGGAAGCGCGCGCTTGCCTCGCCGCTCGACGATGTGGCCGGGGTGGGTCCGTCCCGGAAGAAGGCGCTGCTGAAGCGGTTCGGCTCGGTCGCCCGCATCTCGAGGGCGAGCGAGGACGAGATCGCGTCGACGTCGGGGGTCGGCCCGGACCTGGCACGAGCGATCCACGATCAACTCACGGGCCGCGAGCCGGCCGGGGGGAGGCGCAGCGCGTGACCGCCCAGCCAGAGCGCACCGGCGGCCCCCCGAAACCGAGCGACGTGCCGAGCAAGGGGTCGGCCGACGAGCCGAGCAAGCTCTCCGATCGCCGGAAGCGGGCGGCCAAGCGAACGGCCGTCGCCCCCCGGCCCGCGAACCAGGGGTTCACGATCATCACAGGCCTCTCCGGCGCCGGCCGCTCGGAGGCGGCGCGGTGCCTCGAGGACCTCGGCTACTTCGTGGTCGACAACCTACCGCCCGCGCTGCTGCCGAAGATGGCCGAGCTCGGGTCGCGCCCCGGCGGACCGGGCCGGGTGGCGATCGTGCTCGACGTCCGCGGCGGGGTGTTCTTCGGCGAACTGTCGAAGGCGCTCCAGGAGCTCACGGAGCTGAGCGTCCCGTCACGGATCCTGTTCCTCGAGGCGTCCGACGGCGATCTGGTCAACCGCTACGAATCCACGCGCCGCCGCCACCCGCTGGCGCCCGCGGACCGTGTGGTCGAGGGCATCCGCAAGGAACGGATGATGATGGAGGCCCTTCGCGGCGAGGCGGATCTGATCATCGACACGTCGGGACTCACGCCGCACGAGCTCCGTGACCGCATCCGGGACGCGTTCTCCGACGCGCCCCCCGAGGAGGGCCTCCAAGTCAGCCTGGTGTCGTTCGGCTACAAGTACGGCGCCCCGCGGGACGCCGACCTCGTGATCGACTGCCGGTTCCTCCCGAACCCCCACTGGGTCGAGGAGCTCCGGCCGCTCCCGGGCACCGACGACCGCGTGCGGACGTTCGTGCGGGGACAGGCCACCTACCGGGAGTTCCTCCGCCGGCTCCGTGCGCTGCTCGGATTCATGGTCCCGGGCTTCGTGTCCGAGGGGAAGGCCTACCTCACCGTCGCGATCGGCTGCACCGGCGGACGACACCGATCGGTGGTCGTCGTCGAGGACCTCGCGAGCTTCTTCCGCGACAAGGGCCTCCCGGCATCGGTCGACCACCGCGACCTCGATCGCTGAGCCGTTCGCCCCCCGGGTCTGGGGCCGAGGAGCCCGGCCGGGAGGTCAAGGGTAAAGGCTAGGATGGGTCGAGACCCGGCAGGAGGTAGAGCCATGAGCGTCAAGGTGGGGATCAACGGGTTCGGCAGGATCGGCCGGAACTTCTTCCGCGCGGCCAAGGAGCTGAACAAGGACTGGGACTTCGTGGCGGTGAACGACATCACCGACCCGCCGACCCTCGCGCACCTGCTCAAGTACGACTCGGTCCTCGGACGCTTCGATGCCGAGGTGGGCACGTACGAGGACGGCATCACTGTCGACGGCGATCAGCTCCGCGTCCTCGCCGTCCGTGACCCCGCCGAGCTGCCCTGGAAGGAGCTGGGGGCCCAGATCGTCGTCGAGTCCACGGGCCTGTTCACGGACCGCGATCGGGCCGACAAGCACATCGAGGCCGGCGCGGAGAAGGTCATCATCAGCGCCCCCGCCAAGGGAGAGGACGTGACCGTCGTGCTCGGGGTGAACGGGGACGTCTACGATCCTTCCCAGCACAACGTGATCTCCAACGCCTCGTGCACGACCAACTGCGTCGTGCCGATGGCCAAGGTGCTGGACGACGCGTTCGGCATCGAGACCGGATTCATGACGACGATCCACGCGTACACGAACGACCAGAACGTCCTCGACGCGCCGCACAAGGATCTGCGCCGGGCTCGCGGCGCTGCCGTCAACATCATCCCGACGTCCACCGGAGCCGCGAAGGCGACCGGTATCGTCCTGCCGCATCTCAAAGGGAAGATGGACGGGATCTCGATGCGTGTGCCGGTCCCGGACGGCTCGGTCACCGATCTCGTGGCGACGCTCAAGCGAGAGGCGACGGTCGACGAGATCAACGCGGCGTACCGGGCGGCCTCCGAGAGCGGACCGCTGTCGAACGGTCTGCTGGTCTACACCGAGGACCACATCGTGTCCTCCGACATCGTGGGCAGCCCGGCGTCGTGCACGTTCGACGCCGCGTCGACGATGGCGATCGGCTCCATGGTCAAGGTGGTCGGCTGGTACGACAACGAGTGGGGGTACTCCAACCGGCTCGTCGACCTCGTCGACCTCGTCGCTCGCTCGCTGTAGGGCGCCGGTGCCCTTTCGGACGCTCGACGACCTCGGCGAGCTCGCCGGCCGGCGCGTCTTCGTCCGGCTCGACCTCAACGTCCCGCTCGAGGATGCGGTGGTCACCGACGACGCTCGGATCCGAGCCACCCTGCCGACGCTGACCGAGCTGCTCGACCGCGGCGCCGCGATCGTCGCCGCATCCCACCTCGGCCGGCCGAGGGGACGCGTGGACGAGGCGCTCCGGCTCGGCGCGGTCGCCGAACCGCTCCGGCGCTTCCTGGACCGGGTGGTCGAGTACGTGCCGACGGACGGCGTCCTGAGCCCCGAGGTCGAGCAGTCATGCCAGGCGCTCGCATTCGAACCCGGTCGGGTCATCCTGCTCGAGAACCTGCGGTTCGACCCGGGCGAGGAGGCGAACGACCGGGCGTTCGCGCTGCGGCTGGCGGGCCTCGCGGACCTGTACGTCGACGACGCGTTCGGCGCGGTGCATCGCGCCCATGCGTCCGTCGTGGCGCTTCCGGGCGTCGTCCGCGAGCGGGGCGCGGACACCGCCGCCGGACGCCTGCTTCAGCGTGAGGTCGAGGCGCTCTCCAGGCTGGTCGCCGATCCGGCTCGTCCCTACGTCGCGGTGCTTGGCGGCGCCAAGGTCTCGGACAAGCTCGGCACGATCGACGCCCTGATAGACCGGGTGGACGCGCTCCTGATCGGGGGGGCGATGGCGTTCACGTTCCTCGCCGCGGACGGCGGCGAGGTGGGGGACAGCCTGGTCGAGCCCGAGAGGTTCGACGCCGTGCGAGCCGCTCGTTCCCGGGCGGACGAGCGTGGCGTCGTGTTGCAGCTGCCCGAAGACGTGGTCGCCGCCGCCTCCAAGAGCGTGGACGCCCCTCGCCACACGGTGCCGAGCTCGCAGGTGCCGGCGGGGGAGCTCGGCCTCGACGTCGGGCCGCGGACGGTGGAGGAGTTCGCGAGGACTATCGCCGACGCCAAGACGATCGTCTGGAACGGCCCGATGGGGGTCTTCGAGCTCGAGCCGTTCAGCAGCGGGACCCGCGGGGTCGCCACGGCGATCGCCGGCGCGAGCGCGTACTCGGTCGTCGGTGGCGGCGACAGCCTCGCGGCCGTGAAGAGGTACGGGCTGGAGGACGGGTTCGACCACCTCTCGACCGGCGGGGGCGCGACGCTCGAATTCATCGAGGGGCGCGAGCTGCCCGGCATCGCCGTCCTGGAGGTCGCCTCGTGAGCGGCCGGGAGACGGCCCCGTGAGCGCGCGCCGACCGATCATCGCGGCCAACTGGAAGATGCACAAGACGCATCTCGAGGCCATCCAGGCCGTACAGAAGCTCTCCTACCTGCTGGATCAGGCCGACGCCGAGCGCGTTGAGGTGGTGATCTGTCCGGCGACGACGTCGCTGCGTTCGGTGCAGACGCTGATCGACAGCGACCGGCTCCCGTACGGTCTGGGCGCGCAGAACGTCCACTGGGAGGACGAGGGCGCGTTCACGGGCGAGGTCTCGCCCCCGATGCTGGGGGCGCTCAGGGTGGGTTACGTGATCGTCGGACACTCGGAGCGACGTTCGATGTTCGGCGAGACCGATGAGACCGTGAACCGGAAGCTGCGTGCGGTCTTCGCCCACGGGATGACCCCCATCCTGTGCGTCGGCGAGACGCTGCGGGAGCGCGACGTCGGAGCCACCGAGGAGCGCGTGACCTCGCAGGTCCGCGCGGCCCTCGCGGGCGTGTCGTCGTCCGATGCCGCGAAGCTGGTCCTTGCCTACGAGCCCGTCTGGGCGATCGGCACCGGTCGCAACGCCGAGCCGTCCGACGCGGGCCAGGTGATCGCCTTGATCAGGCAGACGATCGCCGATCTGTACGACGGCGCCCTGGCCCAGGCGGTCCGGATCCAGTACGGCGGGAGCGTCAAGGCGGGGAACATCCGCGACTTCATGGCGCACCCCGAGGTCGACGGAGCGCTCGTCGGCGGTGCCAGCCTGGATCCGGAGGAGCTCGCGCTGATCGTGAAGTATCGGTGACGCGGTGAACCGGCTGCTCTACGTCTGCCTGGACGGCCTGGCCGACGACCCCATCCCAGAGCTCGACGGCCGCACCCCACTCGAGGCGGCCGACACGCCGTTCCTCGACGCGCTTGCGAGTCGAGGCAGAACTGGGACCGTGACGACCGTCGGCGAGGGGATCGCGCCGGAGTCGGACATCGCGGTGTTCGCGATCTTGGGGTACGACCCGCGCGAGGAGCATCCGGGGAGGGGGGTGGTGGAGGCCCTTGGAGTGGGGATGGACTTCCGCGACGGCGACCTCGCGTACCGCGTGAACTTCGCGACCGCGGAGTGGCCCACGATCGTCGACCGGCGCGTCGGCCGCGATCTGACTTCCGACGAAGCGGGTGCCCTCGCGGACGAGGTGAACGCGAAGCTCTCGCTGCCGAACGCCACGTTCGACCTGCGCTCCACGGTGGAGCATCGGGGCGTCCTGGTGATCCGCGCGAACGAGGACACGCTCTCTGCCGAGGTCTCCAATACCGACCCCGCGTATCGCAAGGACGGCCACCTCGGGGTGGCGCTCGAGACGTTCGAGCCGGTGGTGGCGCGGTGCGAGCCGCTCGACGACACGTCGGAGGCCCGACGGGCCGCCGAGCTCACCAACGCGTTCGTCGAGGACGCCGCGAAGATCCTCGACGCCTCCGAGGTCAACGCCGCGCGACGGCGGGCGGCCAGGCTGCCGGCGAACCTGATCCTGACGCGGGACGGCGGCGACCGCCTGCCGTCCCTGCAACCGATCGCTGAGCGGTTCGGGCCATCGTGGGGATGCTTCGTCGAGATGCCCGTCGAACGCGGGATCGCGTTGATCCTGGGCATGGAGCCCGTGGACGCCCCCCGGCTGCTTACCGAGGAGGACTACGCCATCTGGGCTCGCCTGGCGATCGATGCGCTCGAGGGCTTCGACGCGCTGTACATCCACATCAAGGGTCCGGACGTCCCTGCCCACGACGGCCGGGCCGAGGACAAGCGCGACGTGATCGGGCTGATCGACAGGGCGTTCTTCGGCGAGCTCCTTCCGGGGATCGATCCCGCCAGGACGATCGTGGCCGTGACGGCGGACCACGCGACCTCCTGCCTTCGTAAGGCCCACACGGCGGAGCCGGTCCCCCTGATGGTGACGGGCGGGTCGGTTCGTCCGGACGGAACCGAGGCGTTCGGCGAACGTGCGTGTGCCTCGGGAAAGCTGGGTGCGCTGAAGGGCATCGAGATCCTCCCGCGCATCTCCGCACTCCTACGGAACTGACGCCGCGCCTCGACCTTCGCACGGCCGACCGCAAGATGCCGCAACCCCGAGATTTCCGGGCGGCGTATAGTTGGCATTCCGGCGCATTGCCCGGCCACGGGACCGAGGGCTAAGATGCGCCGTCCCGATCCGGGAAGGGGTGCAGGCGCACCAGATGGCACGAGCCCACGTGGAGGACGCGCCCAGCGACTCGGGTCCCGACGCGCCCATCGATCCGGAAGCGACCAGCGTCGAGGTTTCGCAGCAGGTCGTCGGGCGCTCTCCGTGGGAGCTCTTCTGGCGGCGATTCCGCCGGGACAAGTTCGCGATCGGCGGGGCCTTCATCGTGATCTTGATCTTCGCGATCGCCCTCCTGGCACCCGTGATCGCCGGGTTTACGCACGGACCCAACGAGGTGCACCTGGACCGCCTCGACTCCTTCGGGATCCCCACGGGTCCCCAGTCCGGTTTCCCGTTCGGCGTCGACACGGCCGGTCGAGACTTGATGGTCCGCGTGGCGTACGGCGCCAGGACGTCGCTGTTCATCGCGTTCTTCGCGACCGGGCTCGCCTCGCTGATCGGCGTGACCCTCGGGATGCTGGCGGGCTTCTACCGGGGCAAGGTCGACACGCTGATCTCACGAACCATCGACGTCGTCCTCTCACTGCCGGTGCTGTTGCTGTCGCTCGGGCTGGTGTCGGCGTGCGGACTGTCGCCGAACGGGTGCCTCGGCGGGATCATCAAGCCGGGCCTGCTCCTCGTCAGCTACGTGATCGCGCTGTTCACCTGGCCCTACCTCGCCCGCATCGTGCGCGGGCAGGTGCTGTCCCTGCGCGAGAAGGAGTTCATCGAGTCGGCGCGCTCCCTGGGCTCGACCAACCGGCGGATCATGTTCCGCGAGGTCCTGCCGAACGTGGCGGCTCCGATCATCGTCTACACGACGCTCATCATCCCGAACAACATCCTGTTCGAGGCGGCCCTGTCGTTCCTCGGCATCGGGGTCCCGCAGGAGACGCCCTCGTGGGGCCGCCAGCTCGCGGACGCAGGTCCGGTCTTTACCTACGCCTGGTGGATGATGCTGTTCCCAGGGCTGTTCCTCTTCTTCACGACGCTCGCCTTCAATCTGGTCGGGGACGGGCTCCGCGATGCCCTCGATCCCAGGACGGGCGGCTGACCGTATCTACACGGGAGGCAGCTTTCCTGAAAGGAGGGGAAGGAACGGCGTGCCTGAACAGGAGTAGATGGACCCGGGCGCGGCCCGGGCAGCGGTGGGAATTGGACGAGGAGAGGGGGGTTACGTGAGGCGATATCTCAGCGTACTGGCGCTCGTCGCCGTACTCGGCCTCGTCGCCGCGGCATGTGGCGGCGACGACGAGGGTGGCACCGGTGCGACCGGAGCCACGGCGACCGGCGCGACCGGCGAGCTTCAGCCCGGCGGCACCGTCGAGCTCGGGATGCTCGGCGACGTCAGCGCATCGTTCGACCCGCAGAAGGAGTATTACAGCGTCACGTGGTCGTGGTACCGGTGCTGCTTGCTCCGGACACTCCTGTCGTACACGGGCGTGACGACCGCCGAGGGCGGCACGGAACTGCAGCCCGACATCGCGAGTGCGTTGCCGGAGATCTCGTCGGACGGTCTGACGTACACGTTCACGCTCAAGAGCGGGATCAACTACGGGGACCCGTTCGGGGATGTACAGGTGACGTCGGGCGACATCGTTCGAGCGCTCGAGCGGGAGGCTGACCCCGACGCATCGGTCGGCGGCTACAACTTCTACTACAACGTCATCGACGGGTTCGCCGACTTCGGCGAGGGCAAGGCCGACAGCATCGCCGGCCTCGAGACGCCCGACGACAGCACCCTCGTTGTGACGCTCACGGAGCCCGCCGGCTACCTGCCGTACCTGTTCGCGATGGCGGCAACGGCTCCGATCCCACCGCTCAACGACCAGCCACTGGGTGTGGCGGAGGGGCACACGAGGGACTACGGCCGGTTCCTGGTGGCGAGCGGGCCGTATCAGTTCGCGGGAGCCGAGAACCTCGACTTCTCGGTGCCCGCCGACGATCAGAAGCCCGTCGCCGGCTACGAGCCCGGCAAGTCGATCCAGCTGGTGCGCAACCCGAACTACGACCCGGCGACGGACGGCTTGCGTCCCGCCTATCCGGAAGGGTTCAACATCACGATCGGTGGAGACAACAACGATCTGTACAACAAGGTCCAGGCCGGCGAGCTCGATGGTGTCGTGGACGGCATCGTGCCTCCACCGGTCCTGCGCACGTACTCGACGGACCCGACGCTGCAACCGCGACTGCACATCAACCCGTCGGACGCCGTTCGGTACATCTCGTTCAACATGGCGATCCCTCCGTTCGACGACGTGCACGTCCGCAAGGCTCTCAACCTCGCTTTGGATAAGGAAGGCATGCGCACGTTCCGCGGTGGTGAGTCGGTCGGCGAGATCGCGGGTCACATCATGGTGAACGCGCTCGAGAACAACCTCCTCGCCGACTACGACCCATACGCCACGCCCAACTCCGCGGGTGACCTCACCGCGGCCCAGGAAGAGATGGCTCAGTCGGCGTACGACTCCGACGGCGACGGCGTGTGCGACGCGCCGGAGTGCTCCGACATCCTCGCCGTGACCGACGAGGCCGATCCGTACCCGGACCAGGCCGCCTTGATCCAGCAGAACTATGAGCCGCTCGGGCTGACGTTCGACGTGAAGTCCTTCGAGCGCACGACGATGTACTCGAAGTGCAACGAGCCGGAGGCGCACGTTGCCATCTGTCTCGCCCCCGCGTGGGGGAAGGACTTCCCGGACGGCTACACGTTCGCTGATCCGCTGTTCGGATCGGCGGCCATCTTCCCGAGCTGCTGCAACTACGGACTGGTGGGAGCGAGTCCCGATCTGCTGTCGAAGGCCGGCTATGACATCACCGAGGTCCCATCGGTCGATGACCAGATCAAGGCCGCCAACCAGCAGACGGGCGACGCCCGGTACCAGGGCTGGGCAGACCTCGACACCACGTTGATGGAACAGGTCGTGCCCTGGGTGCCGTACCTGTTCGACAACAACGTCGACGTCTACTCGGAGCGCATCGTGAACTACTCGTTCGACCAGTTCTCGGGACTCGCCGCCTGGGACCAGCTGGCGATCGCTCCCGAGGCCCAGTAGGAGGGAAAGGGCAAGAAACCGCAAGGAAGGGGCAGAACCGCGAAGGGAGGGGGCCGCTCCGAGGGGACGGCCCCCTTCCCCCGGTGGAGTAGACTTCGGAAGGCGCGATGGGCAGGTATCTGATCCGGCGGACGCTGTTCATGATCCTGGTCCTGTTCATCGTGTCCCTGATCACGTTCATCATCTTCGTGAAGCTGCCCGCCTCCGATCCGGCCAGGCGTGCGGTCGGCAAGTCGACGAGCCCCGAGAACGTCGAGGCGGCTCGCCACGCGTTCGGGCTCGACAAGCCGCTGTACGTCCAGTACAGCCGGTTCGCGAAGGGCCTGATCCCCTGGCCCGGGCTGTTCCTGAACGAGGACGTCTACTACTCGTACGCCAACTTCGTCCCGGTGAAGGAGGAGATCTTCAGCCGCCTGCCGGTGACGATCGCCCTCGCGCTCGGGGCCGCGGCGCTGTGGACCCTGGTCGGGATCCCGATCGGCATCATCTCCGCGGTCAGGAAGGGGAGCGTCTGGGACCGCGGCGCCATGGTCTTCGCCCTCATCGGCGTGTCGGCGCCCGTGTTCTGGCTCGCGTACCTGTTCTTGTACATCTTCTGGTTCAAGCTCGGATGGGCGCCGCCCTCCGGCATCCCGATCGGGGAGTCGGTGCTCGAGGCCGTGCTTTCGGGTCGCTTCATCCTGCCCTGGATCGTGCTGTCGATGACGTTCGCCGCCTTCTACGCGCGGATGGTCCGCGGGAACCTGATCGAGACCATGGGCGAGGACTACATCCGGACCGCTCGCGCGAAGGGCTTGTCGGAGAAGCGGGTCATCTACAAGCACGGACTGCGGGCTGCGCTCACGCCGGTCGTCACGATGTTCGGGCTCGATCTGGCCGTCCTGCTCGGCGGTGCGTTCATCACGGAGACCGTCTTCGGTCTGCCGGGCGTCGGGCAGTACGCGGTGCGGAGCATCTTCCTGAACGACTTCCCCGCCGTGATGGGTGTCACCCTGTTCGCGGCGTTCTTCATCGCGGTCGCCAACCTATGCGTCGACATCGCCTACGCGTTCCTCGACCCGCGGGTGAGGTACACGTAGTGGCGGAACCGCTCCTCGAGGTCAAGAACCTCACGGTCCACTTCCCGACCGACGACGGATTGGTAAAAGCGGTCGACGGCGTCTCGTTCTCCCTGCTACCGGGCGAGACCTTGGGCGTCGTGGGCGAGTCCGGATCCGGCAAGAGCGTCTCGTTCCTGACGGTGATGGGTCTCGTCAACACCAAACAAGCCGTGATCGACGGCGAGATCATCTTCCAGGGCCAGGACCTGTTGAAGCTCCCGGCCGACGAGATGCGCACCGTGCGGGGCGAGAAGATCTCGATGATCTTCCAGGACCCGATGACCTCACTCCACCCGTACTACAAGGTCGGCGATCAGATCGCCGAAGCCATTCGGGTGCATCAGAGGGTTTCGAAGCAGGAGGCTCACGAGCAGGCGGTCGAGATGCTCCGGCGTGTCGGCATCCCTCGCCCCGACGAACGAGCGGACCAGTATCCGCACGAGTTCTCCGGCGGCATGCGCCAGCGAGCGATGATCGCGATGGCGCTGTCGCTCAACCCGGACCTGCTGATCGCCGACGAGCCCACCACCGCGCTCGACGTGACAGTGCAGGCCCAGATCCTCGACCTGCTGGACCGGTTGAAGCAGGAGTTCAACGCCGCCATCGTGATCGTCACACACGACCTGGGGGTCGTGGCCGAGCACTGCGACCACATCCAGGTCATGTACGCCGGCAAGATCGTCGAGGCGGGCGACCGCCGCGACATCTACTACGGAGCCCACCATCCGTACACCTGGGGATTGCTGGCATCGATCCCGCGACTCGACGAGAGCGACACGAAGGAGCGCCTTCACCCGATCCGAGGTCTTCCCCCCTCCCTGATCTTCGTGCCTCCGGGCTGCGCGTTTCACCCGCGCTGTCCCCATGTGTTCGACAGATGCCGGATGGAAGTGCCCGAGCTCTTGCCTGCGGACGGTCACCACGCATCGCGGTGCCACCTCCCGCTGGCGGACAAGGAGCGCCTGTTCCAGGAAGAGGTGATGGCGCGCTCGTGAGCGTCGAGGTCACCGAACGGCCCCAGCCCGAACCGTCGACGTCCGAGACGCCGCTCGTCCGGATCCGCGGCCTGCGCAAGCTGTTCCCGATCACCAGGGGGATCCTGTTCCAGAAGCGGATCGGCGACGTCCACGCCGTCGACGGCGTCGATCTCGAGATCCACCGAGGCGAGACGCTCGGCCTGGTGGGAGAGACGGGGTGCGGCAAGTCCACGCTCGCTCGCGTGTTGATGCGGTTGTACGACGCGACCGAAGGCTCGATCGAGTTCGAGGGCCAGGACATCACCCACGTGAAGGGTGGAGATCTCCGCGGGCTGCGTCGCGAGATGCAGATGATCTTCCAGGACCCGTTCGCCTCACTGAACCCGCGAAAGACGGTGGGTTCGATCATCGGGGCGCCGTACCGCCTCCACAAGGTCGTCCCCCGCAAGCAGATCAAGAGCGAGGTACAGCAGCTGATGGAGCTCGTGGGTCTGAACCCCGAGCACTACAACCGCTACCCGCACGAGTTCTCCGGCGGGCAGCGCCAGCGGATCGGGGTGGCACGATCACTCGCGCTGCGACCCAAGCTGATCGTCTGCGACGAGCCGGTCTCGGCGCTGGACGTCTCGATCCAGGCCCAGGTGCTGAACCTGCTCGAGGATCTCCAGGAGGAGTTCAACCTCACCTACCTGTTCATCGCGCACGACCTCTCGGTCGTGAAGCACGTCTCCGACCGGGTGGCCGTGATGTACCTGGGGAAGATCGTCGAGATGGCCGTGGGGCAAACGCTCTACCGCAACCCCAAGCACCCCTATTCCGGGGCCCTGCTCTCGGCGGTCCCCATCCCGGACCCGGATCTGGCCGCCGCCAAGAGGCGCATCATCCTCGAGGGCGACGTCCCGAGCCCGATCGACCCACCCTCGGGCTGCCGGTTCCACCCCCGTTGCCCGAACGCCCAGTTCCCCAAGTGCAGCGAGGACGAACCCGAGCTCCTGCCGCACCATCCCGGCCAGGTCGCAGCGTGCCACTTCCCGCTCGAGGATCGCGCGCTCATGGAGACCCCGGCGGGCGGGTAGCGAGCCGGTACACTGACGGGCCATGTTCAACGTCATCGCGCTCGTGCTCTGTGTGCTCTCGAGCCTGTTCCTGATCGTGTTCATCCTGCTCCACTCCGGCAAGGGGAGCGGCCTGTCGGACATGTTCGGCGGCACGTCGAGCCTGTCGGGAGGCACCGCCCTCGAGCGACGCCTCGACAAGATCACCGTGATCACGTCCGTGGTCTTCGGCGCGTCGACGTTCTGGCTGTCGTGGAAGTGGGGCGGCTGATCGGAGCGCTCCGGCCGGGTTGCTAGAATCGCCGGGCTTACGTCGGAGTGGCGGAACTTGGTAGACGCGCTAGGTTGAGGGCCTAGTGACCTTCACGGGTCGTGGGGGTTCAAATCCCCCCTCCGACACG
>DAIOFZ010000007.1:0-32493 GCA_036745475.1 Actinomycetota bacterium
ACGGCCGGACGGAGCTCGGCTCGGAGCGGTTGGAGGCGTTCTCCGACGCCGTGTTCGCGGTGATCATCACGATCATGGCCCTCGAGCTGAGGGCGCCGCGGGGGCACACGCTGGCCGACGTTGGGAGGGACCTCCTGCCGGGACTCGTCGTCTTCGTGCTCAGCTTCACCCTGGTCGGGATCTACTGGAACAACCATCACCATCTCCTCCGCTCCGCCGAACGGATCAACGGCGCCGTGATGTGGACGAACATGTTCCTTCTGTTCTGGCTCTCCCTGATCCCCGTGCTGACGGAGTGGCTGCGCGAGGAATACCAGTATCCCCTGCCGGCCGCGGCGTACGGGGTCGTCCTGCTCGCATCCGGGTTCGCCTACTCCCTGCTCGTCCGTTCGCTGATCCGGGCGAACGGACGGGAATCGGCCATGGCTCGGGCGATCGGCTCGGACGTGAAGGGCAACGCCTCCCTCGTGATCTACGCGGCGGCAGTTCCGCTCGCGTTCGTCAGCCCCTGGATCTCGTACGCGCTCTACGTGGCCGTCGCGCTGCTGTGGTTCGTGCCGGACCGGCGGTTCGTGCGCTGATCCAGCGTTGTCAGCGATCCTCGAGGTACCGGAGCACTGCGAGGACCCTTCGGTGGTCCGTCTCGGCCTGTTCCAGACCGAGCTTGGTGAAGATGCTCGTCACGTGCTTCTCGACGGCGCCCTCGGTCACCACGAGACGCCGCGCGATCCCCGCGTTCGAGAGCCCCTCGGCCATGAGCGCGAGGACTTCGTGCTCGCGAGGCGTGAGCTCGTCCTGCGGGTGCCGGCGCGCGCGGGCGAGGAGCTGGGCGACCACCTCGGGGTCGAGCGCCGTTCCGCCGTCCGCGACGCGCTCGAGCCCGTCCAAGAAGTCGCGAACATCCGCCACGCGCTGCTTCAGGAGGTAACCGACGCCGCTCGTCCGGCCCGAGAGCAGCTCGACCGCGTACCGCTCCTCCACGTACTGCGAGAGGACGAGGACCGCGGTGTCGGGCCGGCGCGACCGGATCTCGATCGCGGCCCGCAGCCCCTCGTCCGTGAAGGTCGGCGGCATCCGGACATCGACGATGCAGACGTCGGGCCGCTCGCGGTCCACGGACTCCACGAGCGCGAGCGCATCACCCACCGAGGCCGCGACCTCGTGGCCCTCGTCGGCCAGCAGGTGCGCGAGGCCCTCGCGGAGCAGGACGCTGTCCTCGGCGATCACGATCCGCACGGGATCTCCACCATCAGCACCGTCGGCCCGCCCTCCGGCGAGAGCAGGTGTAGCTCCCCGTCGAGCGCACCCACGCGGTCGCGCAGGCCGGCGAGGCCCGAGCCTTCGACGAGGGCCGCCCCGCCCACGCCGTCGTCCTGTACCTGCACGGTCAAGCGATCGCCGCTCCGACGGACGGTGATGTTCGCGCGTGTGGCGCTCGCGTGCTTCGCGAGGTTGGCGAGCGCCTCGCTCACGACGAAGTAGGCGGCAGCTTCGGCCGACGCCGGTGGCCGCTCGGCGACGTCGACGCGGACCTGCACCGGCACCGAGGAACGTGCCGCCAGCGCCGACAGGGCGGCGTCGAGCCCCCGATCGGTGAGCACGGCCGGGTGGATCCCGCGGGCCAGGTCGCGAACCTCGGTGATCGCGCGCTTGGCCTCCTCGTGCGCCTCGTTGACGAGCTCCTTCGCGCGATTGGGGTCGGTGTCGAGTTTCTCCTTCGCCCGCCCCAGGTCCATCGCCAGCGAGACCAGACGCTGCTGCACTCCGTCGTGCAGGTCGAGCTCGATACGGCGGCGATCCTCGGCGGCGAGATCGACGGCGGCGGCTCGCGAGTCGGTCAACGTCTGTACGCGCGCGAACACGTCGCTGCCGAGCAGGCCGTGGACGAGGTAGCGGTTCGCCGTCGCGAGACCGCGCACGACCCACGGGGTGAGCAGGAGGATCGCGGCCCCGATCAGGACCAGTGCCGCGTACTCGATCGGCGTGTCGATCACCCAGCCGTTCCCGCCGCCCACCAGATCGAGGTTCGGCCGGGCATCGAGCGTGACCTTGACCCAGGAGTCGAACGCGTGCACGGGCTCCGGCAGGGCCCACGCGTACACGGGGAGGAACAGGAGCGAGCCCCCGAGCACCCAGAACGTGAATGCCACCGTGAACGTGAGGGCGCCGATCGGGAGCAGCAGGAGGTGGTACACGATCTCGGTCCAGGTGGCCGGGTCGGTCAGGCGCGACACGGGCACGCGCCACCAACGATCGCTGGTTGGATCCGGTCGGTACGGGCGGGGGACGTCGACGTCGAGCAGCACCTTCGCGCGGGTTCGCTCGAACCATCCCATGCCGCGCGAGACGTAGAGCATGGCGATCAGGATCGGGATGCCGATCAGCGTGATCAGCAGGCCGAACCCCAACGCGAAGCCTGTCACCACGATCGTGAACGTCGCGATGCCGATCGGCATGTTGAGGAGGAGGTGGATCGTCTCCTTCCACGTCCGCATCTCGAACGGCCCCCGCAGCGCGCGGACAAGCGGATTCGGGGTACGGACCTGGGCGGGAGGTGCTGGGAGGGTCATCGAGGTATCCATGCCGGCAGCGTAGGACCCGGTCAGCGCCGCCCCAATCCTGCCACCCGGCCTGTTCGGCTTCGGGTTAGCCACATTCACGGAGGAGTCGTTCGGCCCGGTGAGTTGCGACGACCTCTGACGGCGGCCCCGCCCCTACGAGGAGAAGAACTCCTTCAACGCCGGCGCCAGGACCGTCGGGTCGACGTTGTGCCCCTGACCGTCCAGGAAGCGGACCTGACCGTCGGGGATCGCGTTCGCCAACGCCTGTGCGGTCTCGCGCATGAACGGCATGTCGGCGCCGCCGGCGAGCACGAGGGTGGGGACCTTGACCGACGCCGCCGTCTCGGTCGGGATCGAGTAGTCGCCCATGATGCGGGCGTCGTAGGCCAGCGTGTGGGCGATCGCCTCCTGCCCCGCCCACCAGGGCTGCTTCCTCGCGTCGGCGACGAACTCCGCAGGCATGCCCACGACCTTCGACAAGAAGTACTCGGCCGCGTCGCCGCGGCGGCCCTCCGCGATCATCCGCTCGTACTGCTCGACTTGGTCGGCGGGCGGGCGGGCCTTCTCGTCCAGCATGAACGGGGGCTCCCAGAGCGCCAGCTTGTCGACCGGGGCGCCGCTCGCGGTGGCGATCATCGCGAGCACCGCCCCCGACGACGACCCCCAGAGGTTGGCGGATCCGCCGGCCGCATCGATCACCGCCTCGATGTCCTCGACCTCTCGGTCGATCGCGTACGGGAGGGTGTCCCCGCTGTCCCCACGGCCGCGGCGGTCGTAGTTCAGGACCGTGAAGTCGGATGCGAGCTCCTGCGCGATGGCCGCGTCGGCCGTGCGGTCGACCGAGCCGCCGCACACCAGCACCACCGGTGGTCCCTGGCCGAGCCGATCGAACGCGAGCGTGGTGCCGTCCTGCGAGGTGACGGTTTCCATGGAGACCCCCTCTCCTAGGAAGGGAAGACCTTCGTCAGCCAGTCCTCCCACGCGGCCTCGGTCTCAGCCTGATCGAGGCCGTCGATGAAGATGTGGTGGCCGACGCCGGTCGGGCCGCCGAACACGCTGATGTGCATGAACCGGTAGATGCCGTCGTCCGTACGGACCCCGAGGAAGTCCCGGGAGAGCCAGTCGACGACACCGTCCAGCTCCGGCAGCCCGTCCGGGGTGAGATGCACGGGGTCGCCGAGGGCCACCGGTCCCTGAAGACCCAGCGCCTCGTGGAATCGCTTCCATGCTTCATCCCGGTCGGGCACCACCGGGCCGCCGAAGACGTTCACCGGCGTGGCCGTCCGGCCGCGGAAGTAGGTGAGGTAGACACGCAGCTTGTCGAAGTACATCGGGTCTCCCTCGGAGAGGCCCTCGTACTCCTTCTCCCAGTTCTCTCCGAGGAACCCGCTGTGCACCCAGCGGACGACCGTGCTGCCCTGGTCGCGCCCCTCGACGACGTACTCGAACGCATGGAGTGAGCCGTCCTCACCTTCCGCAGTGCGGCTCGCGAACCGCGTCGGCGGCTCCCAGGCCGTCACCGTCGTCTCCTCCGCCGAGCCTCGAAAGGCCATCCGCGTCGCGCCGCCCACTCGGGGCTCGATCTCGTTGCGGCCCATGAACCAGGCGTCGACGCCTGGACCGGTCGCGATCGCCTCCCAGACCTCCTCCGGCGAGGCGTCGACCTCGATCTCGTGGCTGAGCTCGAACGGGTGTGCCATCTCAGGTCCCCTCCGTGTCCGTCGTCCGTTCGGTCTCCTCGTCGTCGCGCCTCAGGCTCGGATGCACCGCGACGACCACGCGGTGGTCCCGGCCGCGAGGCGCGGCCTCGTCGTGGTACTTGCCCACCAAGGAAGTCACGGCAACGGCCAGCTCCTCCGCGAACGCGGCGCGGTCCGCGGCCGAGGCGAACCTGATCTCGCCGTCCATCGCGAAGGTCGCGAGGCGCCTGCGTGTCTTCGTCGCACCCGCCATGAGCTCCCCCACGTCGCGCACCAGTTTGGCCGCCACGGCAATCATCCAGCGCGCCGAGAGCCGATCGGGGGCGCGCGAGGGATCGGGCTCCACCCCGTTGAGTGCCGCGGGGGAGATCACGTAGGACAGGGCGGTCGCTCGAAGCAGTCGTTCCGTCATGTTGCCCTTCCTCCGCTCCTCGACGAGCTCCACCAGGCCGTGCTCCTCGAGCGCCCGCAGGTGGTAGTTGACGTTCTGGCGCGGGAGCCCGAGCTTGCCGGCGAGCATCGTCGCGGATGCGGGTTCGGCGAGCTCGGCGAGGAGCCGCGATCGGACGGGGTCGAGCGACACCTCGGCCACGGCCGGGTCCGCGATCACCGCGAGATCCAACATACCCTGCACGGTGCCACCGAAACTCTTCCTTGTCAAGGAAAGAGAAGCCGTCGGTCCGTCACCTCAGGTGGGGCCGCCCTCCGGATCGGCGAGGATCCGTTCGATCGCCGCCACCCTTCGCCGCTGCGTGACGAGCCGCTCCTCCAGGCGCTCCAGGTGCAGCTCGAGATGCCGCCGGACGAGCTCGCGATCAACGGTCGTGAGGACGGCCCGAAGCTCGTCGGGAGGCATCCCCTGGTTCCGAAGCACCGTCTCCGCCCAGGAGCGGGATCGCGGATCGACCTGGCGTTCGGCGTCGAGGCGGACGCCGATCACGACGGACCTCGCAGGCCATCGGCGATGTCGCGGAACAGTCCCAGCCACGTATCGTTGTCGGCCCCCCAGTCGGCGCCGTTGCGAACGATGACCGTGCCGGCGTCGGGCGCCACGTAAATGTACTGGCCGAAGTTCCCGAGGGCGTAGAAGCGCCCCGGCCGCAGGGGATCGATCCACCAGAAGTACTGGTAGCTGTCGGCGAAGTAGTTGCCGGCGGGTGCGCCGCTCGTGTCCGTGGTCGTCGCTTCACGCACCCATTCCTTCGAGACGATCCGCGTGCCGTTCCGTTCGCCGTCGTGCAGGAACAGCAGGCCGAACCGCGCGTAGTCGACGGGCCTCGCATTCAGGCCGCTTTCCATCTTCTCGAAGCCCGAGTCGCCCGAGTCCAGGCTCCAGGTCGCGTCGGCCTCGGCTCCGAGGGGCTGCCAGAGCTCCGTGGCCATGTACTCGGAGACCGACTTCCCGGTGGCGCGCTCGAGCACCAGACCGAGCAGCAGTGGGTTGTAATTGTTGTAGAGCCACCCGCCGCCGGGTGGGCTCACGATCTCGGTCGCGCTCAGGGCGAGGTCACGAAGATCGGTGCCGTAGTAGGTGTTCACGTCGTCACCCCATGGAAGGGGGAGCGACTGCTCCTCGTACCGGATGCCCGAGGTCATCGTGAGCAGATGGCGCAGGGTGATCCGCTCGAACCGAGGGTCCCGTTCGGCCAACTCGGGGACGTAGTCCGTCACGGGATCGTCCACGCTTCCGATCAGGCCCTCGTCGATCGCGATCCCCACGAGGGTGGAGACGAACGACTTCGCCACCGAGAACGAGGTCTGCCGCGCGTCGCGATCGGCGCCGCCGACGTAGCGCTCGTAAACCAACTCGTCGTCATCGACGATCAGGAACGCTCGAGTGTCGGTCTCCCGCAGGAACCCGTCGAAGGTCCGAACGCCACCCGAAGGCGGCGCCAAGGTGATCTCGGCGCCGACCGGCAGCGGACCGGCCTCCTCGCCGGCGGGGATCACTCGAGCCGGGAACCGGAACTGATCCCCGACGTCCGCCTCGGTCCACCACATCGCCCGCGCGATCGAGGATCGGTCGAGCGATGCCCATGCCCAGGCGTAGACGCCCAGCACGAGGAGCACCGCCGCAGCGATGCCGGCGGCCAGTCTCCGGAGCCACCGTCGCTGGATGGCGACTCCATCCCGACCATGCGCCCGACTGTAGGCCCGACTATGGGCGTTCATCGGGTCCACTCCCGCGATCGCCCTGCTGGCCCAGGTACTTCTCGACCTGGCGCCGTTCCCAATCTCTCCCGAACAGACCGCCGACGCCACCCAGCACGATCCCGGTCACCAGCACGCCGAGGCCCGTGCCGAGCATCGGCCAGTAGAACCAGTAGCCGCTCGAGTCGTCCAGCAGGTCGATCGCGAACCACATGAGGCTGAGGGACAGGTAGATGCCCACCACCGTGTAGAAGATCCGCTTCCTGCGGACCCACCGCCGAGCCTCATCACGCTGAAGGTCGGGATCCGGCGTCGGGGGTCGCCCCTGCGTGTCATCGCGCCCGTCCATGTCGCCGACGCTAGCCCTCGACGGCCGGCCTGACGTCGGCCCACGGGCCCGAATCGTGCTCCGACCGTAGGTGGAGGGGTTGCTACGGCGGGGCGGCGCCGGGTGTGACGACGCCGTGGTCGTAGGCGAACACGATCGCCGCGGGTCGGTCGCGTACGCCGATCTTGCCGAAGATGCTGCCCACGTGCGTCTTCACGGTCGCCTCGGCGACGTGCAGCGTCACGGCGATCTCGGCGTTGGTCGCGCCCCGAGCCATCAGCCGCAGGACCTCGTGTTCGCGGTCCGTGAGCAGATCGAGCCGGGCCGAGTCGCGCGCCGCCGGCGCCACCACCCGCCGATAGCGGTCGAGCAGCCTCGGCGCAACCCCCGGATCGAACCAGGCGCCGCCGCCGGCGACGGCCCGAACAGCGGCGATCAGGTCCTCCGCGGAGCTGTCCTTGAGCACGAACCCCGCCGCTCCCGCCTCGATCGCCCCCCACAACACCTCGTCCTCACCGAACGTCGTGAGCACGAGCACGGGGAGCGGGTCCTCCACGCCGCGCAGCTGCGCCGTCGCCGACACGCCGTCGAGCGCCGGCATGCGGATGTCCATCAGGACCACGTCCGGGTGCAGGGCCGGGAGCTCCTCGACCGCTTGCCTGCCGTCGGCACATTCGGCCACGACCTCGAACCCGTCCGCGGGCGAGAGGATCCGCGCGAGCCCCGCGCGAACGATGGCCTGATCGTCGACGAGCGCGATACGGATCATGGGCCCCTCCGGTCCCCCACCGGAAGCAGGCAGCTAACCCGCCATCCATCGGGTGTCGGCCCTGCCGCGAAGTCGCCGCCGAGCGCGGTCGCCCGTTCCTGCATACCGATCAGCCCGTATCTCGGCCGTTCGCGCTCGGAGGAGGAAGAGGAGGTGACCACCGGACCCCTGGTCTCGGCGAGGATGGCGACCCGTCCATCCGTCAGCTCGAGCCCGAGTGTCGTTCGGGCACGTGGCGCGTGGCGGGCCGCATTCGCCAGCGCCTCCTGGCTGATGCGATAGACCGCTACCCCGATACCGGGCGGGATCGCGGACAGGTCTCCTCGCGTCTGGAGCTCGACGGCGAGACCTCCCGCCCGCGCCTGCTCGACGAGCGCGGGGATCTCGGCGACGGACGGGAGCGGCGGGTCGACGCCCGTCTCGTCGCTGCGCAGCAGCGTCACCGTACGCCGGAGCTCCTGCATGCTGCGGCGCCCGACCTCCTCGGCCGACCGCAGCGCCTCCTCGGCCGCCTCGGGATCGCGTCGCAGGACGTGCCGGGCGCTCGTCACCTGGAGCATGACGGCGGCCAACCCGTGGCCGACGAAGTCGTGGACGTCACGCGCGATCTCTCGCCGTTCGGCGACCATCGCCCTCTCCGCGAGCTCGCGCCTCGTGTCCGCGAGCTGATCGGTGAGTCGCTCCTGGCGGACGAATGCTCGCGACAAGACCCAGGGGAAGGCGATCCCCATGATCCAGATCGCGACCGCCACCTGCGCCGGCTCCTGGACCAGAGCAACCAGTATCGGCGACGACGCGGCGAGCACGCCGAGCGACACCGCGCTCTTGAGCGACGGCGACCAGCGCCCCACGACGAACGCGAGGAGCGACGCCTCGAACATGATCGGTTCGAGCTCGCCGAAGCGTTGCGCGACGACCACAGGGACGATCACGGCGATCGAGAGGGCCAGGAGCGGCGTGGCGGGCACGTAGGCCCAGACGGTGAAGCCGAGAACGGGCAGGCATACGAGAAGAAGGTCCGGGACCGTCGACGGCTCCGTGACGGCGGCGACGAGCGCGACCGCGAGCGCGACGATCGGGACAAGGCGGCGAGGCGCGTCGGCCTCGAACCACCCCTGGCCCGACTCGGCAGTCACATGCCGGACTGTAGACCCGCCCTCCAGCTCACGACATCGTCCCCTAAGCGGAGCCGAGCACTCCGACCGCAGACTGATTCGGCGAGCGACGTCGCCGCCTCATTCGCCTATTTCAGGCGCCGCCCGCCGATGTCGTAGGGCACGTTCACCGTCTCGTCGGCCCCGGGGTTGGGGCGCCACCCGCCTCGGAACCCCTCGCCGTCATCGTCGAAGCTGCCCGTGAACGTCGCGTCCAACGGGCCGTATGACACCGAGATCCTCAGGGTGTCGTCATCGACCGCCCACCGGTACGGCAGGGGGGTCGGGGACAGGTTCGAGAAGACGGTCGAGGGGAACGTCTCCGTCTCGGGGTCGTAGCCGATCAGCTCCAGGCTCTCGATCTCCATCCCCAGGAAGTTCAGCGTCGCGCGCTGCTCGAGGAAGAAGCCGCCCGGCAGCCAACGGAACGACGTCTCCCCCTTGACCCTGGTCTCGTCCGAACCGACGAGGTGACCCTTCATGCTCCACCGCCCGACGAAGCGGTCCAGGCGCCGAAGGGCGGGATCCGGTGTCGGAACCTGCGCCTGCGTCTCGTCTGCCATGTGCCTCCCCCTCTTCCGTGAACGACTGGCCATGAACGACTGGTTCGGTCACCCGGGTGCTCCCACCAGTTGGTCGGAGCGGCCGGGCGGTCCTCGACACGGCCGCATCTCCTTCTCGCGCACCGCCCGGTGCCCGTGGACAAGGGAACTACATCTAGGGAGTGGGTTTTCGCGTCACTTCCAGGCGCACGAAGCCCGCCGAGTGGACCAGCACCGCTACGAGCCCGGCGGCCAGCATCACCACGCCCGCGACCCACGTGATGTGCCAGAAGCCGGCGACGATCCCGACGAAGGCTGCCAGCTGGGCGATCGCCTGCGTGACGGTGACCGTGACGGACGGGGTGTGGCGGCCACGGAAGACCTCCTGCCGGTTGACCAACACGAGCGCCGCCAGGAAGGGGATGGCTACAGAGAACGCGACGATGCAGATCGTGGCCGACGTGTCGAGCGACGTCGCGATGAGGAAGGGTTGCACCATGACCACGGCGATCCCGATCAGACCGCCGTAGATCAGCCCCTGCTGCCTGAGACCTTCATGCAGCATCTCTCCGGTGAGCGCCTCGGCCTTCAACCCCTCCGCATCGGCTCTCGCCTCGTCCGCCTTCGCCAGCGCCTCTCCGGTCGCTCGCCTCGCCTCTTCGCGGGCATGCTCGTACTCCGAGTCCTCGCTCACGGTCACTCCCTTCACTCGGGATGTCGAAGAGTCTGCACCCCAGACACGGGTCCAACGAGTCCCCGACCGCCCGACGAGCGTCCCCGGACCTACTCGAGCCAGCCGGGACGCACGAGGCCCGACTCGTAGGCGATCACCACGAGCTGCGCGCGGTCCCGAACTCGGAGCTTGCCCATCGCGCGGCTCACGTGCGTCTTCGCCGTCGCCGGGCTCAGGAACAGTCGCTCCGCGATCTCCTGGTTCGACAGGCCCTCTCCCACCAATGCCACGATCTCGCGTTCGCGTTCGGTGAGCTCGTCGAGCCCGCCCGTCGGGGGCGGTTCCTTCGCGCGCGTCGCGAACTCGGCGAGCAGGCTCTTGGTCACCCCAGGCGATAGGAGCGCGTCGCCCCCCGCCACCACCCGAACGGCCTGGATCAGCTCCTCGGGTTCGGTGTCCTTGACGAGGAAGCCACTCGCTCCCGAGCGGATCGCCTCGAACACGTACTCGTCCAGGCCGAACGTGGTCAGGATCACGATCCTGAGGTCGGGGAGGCTCTCGTCCTCGACGATCGCTCTCGTGGCCGCCAGGCCGTCGAGCCCCGGCATCCGGATGTCCATCAGCGCCACGTCCGGCTTGAGATCCGTCGCAAGGCGGACGGCCTCATCGCCGTCGCTCGCCTCGCCGACCACCTCGATGTCGTCCACCGCGTCCAGGAGCGAGCGGAACCCCGCCCGCACCAGCGCCTGATCGTCGGCCAGCAGCACGCGGATCATCGATGGCTCACCATCGGCACCCGCGCTCATGTCCGGGGAACGGTGACGGCGAACAGCCGCCACCGGTCGGGGACGCCCTTGAGCTCGTGCTCGCCGCGATCCTCGAACCCGATCCCGGAGCCGCCCACCAGGTCGCGGACCGTGCTCGAGACCAGGACCTCGCCGGGCGACGCGGCGGCGGCCACCCGAGAGCCGAGGTTCACGGCGATCCCTCCCACGTCGTTGCCCCGCAGCTCGACCTCGCCCGAGTGCATCCCGATGCGAATCGCGATCTCGAGTGCCCGAAGCTCGTCGCGGATCGCGAGCGCGCATCGGATCGCGCGGGTCGGCGCGTCGAACAGCGCGAGGAAGCCGTCGCCCGTCGTCTTGATCTCGCGTCCGCCGTGTTCGGTCAGAAGCTTGCGCACCAACTCGTCGTGCCGATCCAGCACGTCGCGCCAGTTCCGGTCGCCGATCTCCGCCGCTCGTTTCGTCGAGGAGACGATGTCGCTGAACATCACGGTGGCCAGGATCCTGTCCGGCTCGGAGGCAGACGGGAACGCGTCGGCCTCTCGCGCGGTCACCGCCCCGATCAGCCGCCGGGTGATGCCGGGCGACAGCAGCGGGTCTCCCCGGGCCACGGTCCGGACACCCTGCAGGAGCGCCTCCGGCTCCGTGTCCTTGACCAGGAAGCCGCTCGCCCCGATGCGAAGCGCCTCGTACACGTAGTCGTCCTCGTCGAACGTCGTCAGGATCACGATCCGCGTCTTGTCCAGGCGCTCCTGCTGCAGGATCCGCCGCGTGGCCTCGAGCCCGTCCATGCCGGGCATCCGGATGTCCATCAGCACGACGTCCGGGGTGAGCTGGACCGCCTGCCGAAGCGCGCCCTCGCCGTCCTCGACCTCGCCCACGACCTCGATGTCCGGCTGCGCGTCGAGCAGCGCCCGAAAGCCCGCCCGAACCAACGCCTGGTCGTCGGCGAGCAGGACCCGGATCACGCGGCGCCGTCCAGGGGAAGCGTGGCCTTGACGCGGAAGCCGCCCTCCCGCCGCGGCCCGGCCTCGAGCTCTCCGCCCAGCGCCGCTGCGCGCTCGCGCATGCCGAGGATCCCCTTGCCGCCGCCCGTGGTGTTCGGGACGACGGGGCCGCGACCGTCGTCGTCGACCTCCACGATGAGATCGTCCGCACCGTAGGTGACGAGCACCGTCGCAGTGGCCCCGCGCGCATGGCGGGTCACGTTCGTCAACGCCTCCTGGATGATGCGGAACGCGGCCGACTCCACGCCGAAGGGCAGCGGGCGCGCCTCGCCCTCGGTCTCGGTGCGAACTTCGAGTCCGGCCGTCTTCGCCTGCGACGCCAGGTCGTCGAGCCGGTCGAGCGTCAGCGCGGGGGTTCGCGGGGCCGGCTCGCCGCCCTGGCGAAGGATCTCGAGGACCGAGCGGAGCTCGCCCAGCGCCTCCTTGCTCGCTTCCTTGATCGCCGTGAGCGAGGCCCGCGTCGGCTCGGGGAGCTCCTCGTTCAGGTGGAGCGCGACCCCCGATTGGACGTTGATCAAGGACAGCTGGTGGCCGAGCGCGTCGTGGAGCTCCCGGGCGATCCGCAACCGTTCCTCGCTCGTGCGCCTGAGCGCCTCCTCCCGGCGCATCCGCGAGGCCTCTGCGATCCGTTCCCGCCGGACGCGCACGAACCAGCCGGCGCCGATGATCACGAGGAGCCAGGCGGCCAGGCCGATGAGGTTCGCGATCGGGGGCCCCGGCTTGTCCCGAAGCAGGAAGTCCAGCCACGGGAAGATGACGAACCCCGTAGCCGCGACGATCGCCGCCGCCCGCAGGTGCCCCTCGACCACGGCCGAGAACGAGGCGACGACGAGGGTGAACCAGATCGGGCCCGCCGGGTAGTTCAGGAGGAAGTAGATCAGGGACACGCCGAAGACGAGGCACAGCACGCCGACGGGCCATCGACGCCGGAAGGCCAGCGCCCCCGCCGCGGCGACCAGGAGGACGACCGTGCCCGCATCGAACCCCCGGCGCGCCGGCTGCCCGTGCGAAGCGAAGTACGTGCCGGCCACGATGAACACCGCGAGTCCGAGGGCGATCAGGGCGTCCAGGCCCCGGGCCCTCCGCGCTGCCACCTCCGGGTCGTGCACCAGGTCCATCGCCATCTCGATCGCAGCCTAGGGTCGGCGCTGAGAAGCGTCATCGGCGCCCGGGCGTGGCCGCGCGTACGCCTCCTGGGGTATCCCCCTTCGGCCATCCTTCCCTTCGGGAGTGCTCTCGAAGCCTCCCCGGGGCCGACGACGCCAGGACATCTCGGGCCGAGGATGAAGGGAGATCGAAGGAGGTGTCCGAGATGATGGCGACGATCCTGGCCGTGACCGGCTGGCACGGCGGACCGTGGTTCCTGCTGTTCCCGCTGTTCTGGATCGCCCTGCTGGTCGGGGCGTGGTTCCTGTTCCGTCGTCGTGACGAGCGAGGGCGGACGCACTCGGCCGAGGAGATCCTGGGCGAGCGGTACGCACGGGGGGAGATCACGGTCGAGGAGTACCGGCAGCGGCGCGAGGTCCTTCGGGGCGGCCGCTAGGGTCCCGTGGTCGGCTGCGCCCACCGGCGCGGCCGATCATCGGAGTCGGAGACGTCGATGCGCGGGAGTGAGGGAGGCATCGGGCTCTTCGCCTACAGCGAGGAGGTCACCGAGCGGTACCCGACGATCAGAGCCGGGGTCATCCGCGCGACTGGACTCTCGAACGGACCGAGCTCACCCGAGCTCCTCGACGCCTATCGTGCCGAACAGCGCGCCCGTCTCCGATCGGCTGGACTCCACGGCGATCGCGGATCTGCCGTCGATCGTCGCCTGGCGCCGCGCGCCCTCGCCGCGTTCGGCGCCAACCCGACGCAGTACCGGAGCGCCGCCGTCGCCGCTCATCAGCCGGAGAGTCGGACCGAGTCGCGCGCGTTGTCGTCAGCGACCCCGAGCCTCTGAGCGAGGACCCTCACCGTCATCGCGGGACGGCCGGGAGGTCGACGCGCACCTCCGTCTCGGGCGCGAGGAACACCGCGAGCCGCGCGGCCTCGTCCCGGGTGTCGGCGCGCTCCTCGCGCGTCAGGCGGCGGAACGGCTCGATGCGCAACCTCGCGTCCGTCTTCGTCGCGAAGAGCCGCCACCGGGCGGCCACCATCCCGTCGACGAGCACCGAGCCCCAGCCGACCTCGGTGAACCGCGGGATGCCCTCGGGGACGATCCGGGTCCGGTCCTTGTGGCCGATCGTCACGTTGTCGTACTCGGGGAGGAAGCGGACCGGCGCGGAGACGTCCGGGTCGGGGAGTGGCGCGCGCGGGACGTCGAACAGCTCCCGGCCCTCCCCGTCGCGGACGGTGCGGAGCCGTGGTCGGAGCCGCTCGAAGAGCTCACCCAGGCCGCCCACGCCCGACCAGTACTGCGCGTCGGCGGGCGTCGCGGGTCCGAACGCAGCGAGGTAGCGCAGCACGAGCGTCTCGATGTCGACCGCGGGATCGGGCGACGCGCCGAGCCACGCCTCCATCGTCGTGAACGCCGAGCCGCCGCTCCGCCGCCAGAGTCCGCGCGGCGTCACCTGCACGGTCGGCAATGCGTACATCGCGTAGCCGAGCGAGTCGGCGTCGGCGTCCGGCCAACGAGTGGCGATCTCCTTCACGAGCTCGGCACGCGTGCGCGGACGCTCCTCGAGCCACCCGCAGAGCGCCGGGAACAGCTCGTCCATGTCCACGCTGCCGACGGCCTTGCGCAGCGGGCTCGAGCCGTAGATCACGCCCTCGATCGCCGGCTGGACCAGCGCGCGGAGGCCGATCGCGTCGCGAGCCGTGACGAGATGCAGTGTCCCGCGGAGCAGGGTCATCCGGACGGCACGGCGCTCCTGAAGCGCGTCGGACAGGGTCTCGGCGCGGAACGACTCGACCCGGGACCAGAGCGCGACGTAGGGATCGCGCGGCACCTGCGACTGGAGGGCCACGAGCCGCTCGACGGCCTGGAGCGCCCGCACCCGGCGCCGTCGCAGGAGCAGCTGGCGCTCCAGCAGCGCCCGGTTCAGCGCGCGCTTCGTCAGGACGGGGGGCGGGGGCATCCGGTCACGATGCTTATCGACGACGGGCCCGGTCAACCGTCGCGGGCGATGCGGTAGCGCAGGTGGGTGGCGTGCGGGCTCTCGGTCACCCCGACGAACTCGAGCGTGACGTGCTGGTCCACGCCCTCACCGAACATCGGCGTGCCGCTCCCGAACAGCACGGGAACGACATGTATCGAGATCTCGTCGATCGCGCCGGCGTTGATGAGCTGGCGTCCGACGTCGGCGCCCATGACGCTGACGTTCCTGGCGCCCGCGGTCTCTCGCGCCATCGCGAGTGCCTTGTCGAGGTCGTCGACGAACGTGTACACGCCGCCCTCGGGGACACCGTCCGGCACGCCGTGCGACAGCACGAACAGCGGGACGCGAGCCGAGCCGGTCGGACCGTCCGCGTCCCAGTACTGGATCGACATGTCGTACGTGCGGCGCCCACAGATCACCGCGCCGAGCCGGGCGATCTCGCCCTCGAGCATCTCCTTGCCGGCTTCGTCCCGGAACGCCCAGTCGTGGAGCCGCTCCCCGTCGTCGCCCAGTCCCGCCTCGAGTCGCATGTTCGCCCCGGCGATGAAGCCGTCGAGGGACGCGCTCTTGTCGTAGATCACGCTGCCCATCGTGTGCCTCCTCCGGTCCGGGCCACGCTCTTCACTGCTCCGATGAGGTTCTACCAGAGCCCGGAGCCCCCATCAGGACGTCGCTCGAGCTCCTAACGGAAGCGGCGGAAGAAGGTCTGCAGGTCATCGACCAGCAGATCGGGCGCATCCGAGGCGGCGAAGTGCCCGCCGCGATCCATCTGGGACCAGTGCACGATGTTGTTCGAACGCTCGGCGAACGCCCGCACGGAGCGGAAGTCGTACGGGAACACGGACACGCCTGTCGGCGTCTCGTTCGGCACCTCGCGGTAGCCGGCGCCCGACTTCGCGTCCTCATAATACTCGCGCGCCGACGAGCCCGCGGTCGCCGTGAACCAGAAGATCGACACGTGCGTGAGGAACCGGTCGCGATCCACGTTGCCCGCGTTCTCGCCGCCGAACCCCGCGAACAGCTCGGTGTTCCACGCGAGCTGACCGGCGGGCGAATCCGTGAGCCCGTACGCGAGCGTCTGCGGCCGCGTCTGCTGGATCTTCAGGTAGCCGGAGCTCGCCTCGAACTTCTCGAGGTTCTTCATGCCATCCTTCTCGAACTCGTCCATCTTCGCCATCTCGTCGGGGTCGCCGGAGGGGAACGCGAAGATCTGGAGCACGTGCACGCCGACGAGCCCCTTCGGCTTCAGGATGCCGAGCTCGCGGGTGATCAGGGCGCCTGCGTCACCGCCGTGCGCGCCGTACCGCTCGTACCCGAGGCGTTTCATGAGCGTGTCCCACGCCTTCGCGACGCGCGCGCTGTCCCAGCCGGTGTCGTTCGTCGGCCCCGAGAACCCGTAGCCGGGGATCGACGGGATTACCAGGTCGAGCGCGTCAGCCGCGTCGCCGCCGTGCGAGACCGGATCGGTCAGCGGACCGATCACGTCGAGGAACTCGGCGACCGAGCCAGGCCACCCGTGCGTGAGGATCAGCGGCATCGCGTTCGGCTCGGGCGAGCGCACGTGGAGGAAGTGCACGTTGGTGCCGTCGATCGTCGTCGTGAACTGCGGGAACTCGTTCAGGATGGCCTCCTGCTTGCGCCAGTCGAACGAGGTCCGCCAGAGCTCGGTCATGTTCTTCACGAAGTCGAGCGAGACCCCGTAGCTCCAGCCGACGCCCGGCAGCTCGTCGGGCCACCGCGTCCGGGCGAGCCGTTCGCGCAGGTCTTCGATGTCGGCATCGGAGACGTCGATCCGGAATGGCCGGACCTCTTCCGCGTTCGTGACGTCAGGCATGGCTCCTCCTCCTTCTCTTGAGCCACGTCTATCGCGGCCCCTCGCTGCACGCTACGGGGAGATGCGGACGATTTCGGTCCTGCTCCCGAGATATCCTCGCACCGTGAACGGATCCGGAGCGTCGAGGCCGCGCGACACGGCTCCTGGCGATGCGCGAGGTCCTCCAGGCCCGCGGCACGGTGAGCGGCCGCGGAGCTCGCCGAGCGGCTCGAGGTCGACCCGCGCACCGTCCGTCGCTACGCGGTCAAGCTCGAGGAGCTCGGCATCCCGTCGAGGCCGAGCGCGGTCCCTACGGCGGCTACCGGCTCCGGCCGGGCTTCAAGCTCCCGCCGCTGATGCTGACCGACGAGAGGCGACGGCGGTGCTACTCGGGCTGATCGTGAGCCGTCAGACCGGGATTTCGACCGAGGGGTCGGCCGTCGACGAGGCACTCGCGAAGATCCCGCGGGTGCTCCCGACCGAGCTCCGCGATCGGGTCGGCGCCCTCGAGGGGAGCCTGGGTTGGACCTCGAGGCCGAGGGAGCCGCAGCCGCCGGCGACCGAGATCGTCCTCACGCTCGCCGCCGCGATCCGTCGGAAACGGCGCGCCCTGATCCGGTACGCGACGCCCGGCCGCGAGGAGACCGACCGGATCGTGGCGCCGTATGGCTTGGTGTTCCACGCGGCGAAGTGGTACCTGGCGGCCGACGACGAGCGCTCCGGCGAGATCCGGACGTTCCGAGTGGACCGGGTGCGCTCGGCGGAGCTGCGGCCCGAACGCGCGAGCCCGCCGGAGGGCTTCGACGCCATCGAGCACGTCGAGCGCTCGATCGCAGCGACGCCGTGGGGATGGCGGCTCGAGATCGTGTTCGACACCACGCTGGAGGAGGCGAAACGCCGGATCCCGCGATGGGTCGGGGAGCCGGAACAGATCGAGGAGGGGGTGCTCCTCCGAGCGCACTCGGACGACCTCGACGCAGCGGCCAGGATGCTCGCCTCGCTCGGCTGGTCATTCACGGTCCGAGAGCCGGACGAGCTGCGTGAGTCGCTCCGCAGGGTGGCGGATGTCGTCTGGTCGGCGGTTAGCTGACCCAGGCACGCCGGACAGACGGACTCCATGAGTCAGTGAGTCACCCGATGAACTCGTCGACAAAGCGGGGTCGTCCGCAACCTCACGGCGCAGGCCGGACTGGTGCTCCGCAAACGCCCGGCTAATCGAGAGCTCCGCGCCTCGCGCGTGAGCTGGAAAGAGAGGTTCCCGGGTTGAGAGGTCGCCTTGTAGTTCGCGCGCGAGCCGTATCCTTTGCAAGCAGGGAGCTAGATATTCATATGCGTCCAGGTGTTGGGCTGGTATGACCGGGTCCAAGTGTTGATCGAAGTCGTCGATATCGCTACAGCGCGGGAGAGTCGGCTGTCGGGGGAGTCCGCGGAAGACCGGGGCCAAACCTCATCCGAGAGTTCGCTCAGCAGCTGTCTGGCGAGCCCCGCCACTGACTGGGCGATCGGGTAGCTCCCCGGCACGTTGGCGAACTCCGCGGGCGAGTCTGCGGTCTTGGGCAGCCCTAGGGACCATGACCTCGACGTCTTGCATCGAGACCCGATCTCGTTGCATCGAGACCCGATCTCGGTCTGACAGGGCTCTTCCTCCGGGCCGCCTATTTTGCCAGCATGCTAGAAGCGCGGGCTGACGCACGCCGGAATGACGTGCTGGCTTAGTGGGGCAACGCTAGACTTCCGCCGTTCCCGAAACTACTTCTGAGGTGGAAATTGCCACGAGTGCTACTCATCGGATGGGATGGCGCCGACTGGCGCATCCTCGAACCCCTGCTCGAGCGGGGCGCCCTGCCGAACCTGCAGGCCCTGATCGATCGGGGGCAGAAGGACGTCCTGCGCTCGACGGTGCCGACCCACTCGTGGGCGGCGTGGCCGTCGTTCCTGACCGGGGTCGACCCGGCCGATCATGGGGTCTACGACATCCTCGAGACCGTGCCGGGGACCCACAAGCAGTACCCCGTCACCTACCGCTCGATCAAGGAGCGGACGTTCGTCGAGGACCTCTCGGCGGCCGGCAAGGTCGGGGTGTACGCCGATGTGCCGCTGCTGTTCCCGCCGCCGAAGATCGACGGGAAGATCGCCGCCGGCGGCGTGCTACCGAAGGGTCGTACCTACACGCAGCCGGCGGACCTGCCCGAGCAGCTCGAGAAGGCGGGCGTGCCGTGGGTGATCAACGGCATGTCCTGGACCACCTACCGAAACCGGCCAGAGCAGTACCTGGACGAGGCGCTCGAGATCACCGGCAAGCGGATCCGGGCGACCGAGTGGCTGATGGACAACTCGGACTGGGATCTGATGATGTCGGTGTGGGTCTCGGTCGACCGGACCCAGCATGCGCTCTCGAACTACGTCGCGCCCGACCACCCCGACACCGCGAAGAACCGCGAGACGCGGATCGGCTGGATGGTTCGAGACGTCTACGCGCAGCTCGACGACGCGATCGGCTCGTTCGTCTCGCGCACGCGGCCAGACGACCTTGTCCTGTTCATCTCGGACCACGGGTTCCAGTCGGTCACGCGCACGATCCAGATGGACCACCTGCTGAAGAAGCTCGGCTTCCTCGAGTTCAGCGCGTCGAACGTGGTCTTCGGGCCGATGCAGTGGGGCCCGGTACGCAAGGTGGCACGCAAGGCGTACGACTTCCTCGGCCTGCACGGGAAGGTCTCGCTGCCGCAATCGGTGAACTGGTCCAAGACCAAGGCGTTCACGACGATCCGCTCGACCGGTGAGGGCGTCTCGATCAACCTCGCCGGGCGCGACCCCGACGGCATCGTCGACCCGGCCGACTTCGAGAAGGTGCGGGACCAGGTGATGGACGCGCTCTCGAGCTTCGTCGACCCCAAGACCGGTCGCAAGCCCGTCAAGGCGATCTACCGGCGCGAGGAGATCTTCAAGGGCAAGCACGCCGACACGGCCCCCGACATCCTGATGGAGCCGGCGGAGCAGTACTCGCTCACGCACGCGAAGTCCGCGCTCGAGGACGCCGACTGGATCAGCGGCGACCACAGGCTCGAGGGCGTGATCGTCGCGGCCGGGCCCGGCGTGAAGCCGTTCGAACAGCCGCCGCTGCTGGTCGACATGGCCCCGACGATCCTGGCCGCGCTCGATGCGCCCGCCTCGATCGAGCACACCGGCCGCGTGCTGCACGAGGTGGTCGGCGCGGACGCGAAGGTCTCGCAGGCAGAGCCCACGAAGCCGGCCGCGCAGATCCCAGGGATGCCGACGGGCTCCGAGGAGTCGAACGTTAGCGACACGGAGGCCGACGAGATGGAGAAGCACCTCCGCGGTCTCGGGTACCTCGAGTAGCCCCGGCGACCTTTCGAACTTCTCGCGGCCGCCCGATACCGTCTTTCCGGTATCGGCCTCGCTCGAGAAGTTGCCAGCCGACCTCTCACCCAGCGGTGCTACGCTCGCGAAAGAGAAATGGATGCGGCCGTCTGGACCGCGCTCGCGATCCTCGCCGCCGTGTCGCTTGGCACGCTGTTGTACCTGGGCGCTCGCATCGACGCGCTCGCGGCGAGGACCGATGCCAGGTCGACCGCATGGATGCTCGTTTCGATCACGTCGATGCTCGTTTCGATCACGTCGATGCTCGGTTCGACACGCTGATCGGTCGGAGGATTGGCGATTCGACGCGCTCGATGCGCGCTTCGATGCCCTCGCGGCGCGCCTCGACGCCCATCTCGACCGCCATCCGACCTGAGACCCCGCCTACTGCACCCAGATCAGGCTCAGCATGAGCCCCCACTGGAGGTGGACCTGCACGTTCTCCGCCCGATCGGAGACGGCGTGGGTGGTGAGAGGGTTGGTGATCGGAGCCTGGACCGCGGCGTCGACCAGCTGATGCTCGATCTCGCCCCACGCGCGGTTCGCCGCGCCGGGATCGGTCACCTGCAACGCGCTCGCCTCGTCCATCCGCCCGCCGAGCGTCTCGTCGCACCATCCGTGTCCGTTGGCGAACCCCGCCTCACCGCACGCGAACTGGGGCTCGATGAAGTTGCGCGCCCCGAGATAGTCCGCGATCCAACCGCTCAGGAAGACGTTCGGGTGTCGGGGCGTCCCTGCGAACGTACCGGGCTCGCCACCCGCCGGCGGTAGGATCCGGGGGAAGTACGCGTTAGCCCCGCGCACCTTTTCGAGGTCCGGCTCGAGGCCGATCTCGGCCAGGACGTCGGTGACGTACTCCATGACGTCGACTGAACCGGGAGGCAAGCCCTTGTCGGCGACCAGGACGTCTACGGGTGTTCCCGCGGCTCCGGCCTCCTCGATCAATGCCTTGGCTCGGTTTGGGTCCGGGGCCGACCAGATGAGGTTGTGGGGTTCGAGGGTGTAAGGGCAGTACGGCTGGTAGCCCTGGTAGTTCGGCGGCAAGATCTGGCAGGTCTGGCGCTGGATCGTGGAACCGCCGAGGAGGTCGACGAGATGCCCGCGGTCGAGTGCGAAACTGACGGCCTGCCGCACGCGCTCGTCGTCGAACGGCGGCTTCACCGTGTCGAACCCGACGAAGATCGTGAATGGTGCCGGCCACGTGAGGACCTGATCGGGGTGGGTCGACCGCAAGACGGCCAGGTCTTGCGGTCCCGGCTCGCTGACCATCACGTCGAGGTCGCCGGCCTGGAGTCGTGAGAACGCCCCCTGAAGTTCCTCGTTGAACCGCCATGAGATCGCATCGACGAACCCGTCGGGCTGCGCAGCGGCGGACCACTCCTCGAACGTCGTGTTCCGTTCCATCTCGACGCCTTTCGGCCCGGCCTCGGTGACGATGTATGGGCCGGTCGCGGGAAGCGGCTGGAGGCCTTGATCCTCGGCCGGGGTGTCCGATGGGACCGGGAAGGTGAACGGTAGGGCGAGCTTGAACGGAAGGTCCGCGTCCGGCGTCGCGAGGTGGAACGTGACGGCCTCCTCGTCGGTCTCGATCCCCTGGGACAGATCGCAGTCGGCCGGCGCCTCCTCCAAGCATGCTCCCGCCCCCTGGATCGCGCTCAGCAGGTACCCGGCCGGGTGCAGGACCAGCGTCCGCTCGATCGCGCGGCGGTAGTCCTCCGGCCTGATCGGCTCGCCCGTCGAATACGCGATCCCCCCTCGCAGAGGGAATCGGTAGGTGAGGCCGTCCGACGAGACGTCGGGCAGTGCCGAGGCCAGGTCCGGGACCAGCGTGGCGCCGTCGGGCCCACCGACCTTCTTGTATGCCAGCAGTCCGTCGTTGGTGATGGTGAGGATCCGCCAGCCCTCGGAGTCGTAGACCCTCGCCGGGTCGAGGGACTCGGGCGCCGTTTCCTCCGAAGAGACCGTCAACGTTCCGCCCCGATGTTCGGTCGCCGAGGCACCGACGGCCAACCACAGCCCCTCCTCGTCGGTGGAGAGCGAGGCCGCCGCGGAGCCGACCGGAACGGTCTTTTCGACGTCTTCCGTCGTGGGGTCGATCGCGACGACGGTGTCCTCGAGTTCGTTGCCGACCCAGACCGACCCGCCGGCCGCAGCCAGCGTGTTCGGGCCCTGACCGACCGGGATCGTCGCCTCAGCGCGTCCGGTTGAGGGCTCGAGCCGCGTCACCGTGCCGTCCAGATGGTTCGCGACCCAGATCGAGCCGAAGGCCGAGACCAACGCTGTGGGGCCGTTGCCGACCGACTGGGAGAAGACGATGTTCTGCTCGTCGGGATCGATGCGTGCAACGGTGTTCGGCGCGACCGAGACCCACACCCCATCGGGCGTGAACGTCACGGCGGAAGGCAGCCCGGCGAGGGCGACCTCGACGACGTCTTGGGTGGTCGGATCGACGCGGAGGAGTGCGCCGCCGACCGAGTCCGCCACCCACAGGACGCCGTCCCCCACCGCGATCCCGGTCGGGGACGAGCCGACCTTCAGTCGCTGGCTCTCCTCGTTGGTGTCGGGATCGACCCTGCTCACGGTGCCGTCCCCTGCGTTCGTCACCCACACGGCGCCCTCGCCAACCGCGACGCCCGAGGGAGCGTTCCCGACCCGGATCGTGTCCGTGACCGAGCCGGTGTCGAGCGCCAGGCGGGCCACGACCCCACGGTCGGGCTGGGCCACCCAGAGGCTTCCGAAACCGATCGCGCTCGCGCCTGGACGCTGGCCGAGCTCACCCGTGAGCAGGACGCTGCCGTCCTCCGCGTTCATGCGCGCGACGGAGTTCGTCCCGACGTCCACGGCGGCGTCGTCGCCCGAGGAGAGCAGCGGGATAGAGATCGCCACGAGTGCGAGCACCGCGGCGGTCGCGCCGATCGCAACCCAACGCCGGGAGGGGCTCGCGGGTGGCGCCGGTGGCGCGGGCGCGTACGGCCGGAGGCGTATGGCCGGATCCTCGCCTTCGGGGACGACGCGGACCACCACGACCGGGTCGGCGATGCCCTTGAAGGTCAGCGAACCGTGATCGACGTATCTGGCGTCCTCGATCCTGCGCGCGAGGTGCGTGACCTCGCGAGTGGCGAGGATCTCCCCGGCGCGAGCCTGACCGCACAGCCGGGCCGCGAGGTTCAGGGCGGCGCCCCGGTACCCCCCCTGGACCGGAACGGCCTCACCGGCGTCGAGCCCGATCCCCACCGTGAGCGGGAGCTCCGGCTGCTCGAGGGTCTCCTCCACGAAGCGCTGCTGAAGGTCGACGGCGGCGCGGATCGCCTCGCGGGTAGAGGCGAAGACGCAGAGCGCCTCGTCCCCGCGCAGCTCGAGGAGCGTTCCGCCGCGCGCCTCGACGATCTCGCGCGCGATGTCGGCGAACTTCGCGGCAAGCTTCGCCGCGGCCTCGTCGCCGCGCTCCTGCGTGAACAGGGTGTAGCCGCGCACATCCGCGATCAGGAACGTCCGGATCTGGGCCCCAGCGTCGTTCCCGTGCGGGTCACCAGGCATGTCGGAGTCCGTCACGCGCGGATTATGCTGCATGCGCTCCGAACGCGGGGGACTTGCACGGCCCACGCCCCGTCGGGTAAATACCGCGCATGGCCGACCGCCCGTTGATGTTCCGAACGCAGCCCTCCGTGATGTCCACGGCGTCGCCGGAGGCGATCTACGACGTGATCGCCGATCTTCGGAACCATCTCGTCTGGTCGGGCGAACGCGCGGAGGATGACAGGTTCAAGATGCTGAGCCTCGAGGCACCCGACGGCACGGCGATCGTCGGCACGACGTTCACCTCGTCGGGGACCGCCGGCAAGGACACGTTCCACGACCGGTCGGTGGTCACGGATGCCTCGCGACCGCACGTGTTCGTGATCGAGACCGACGCGAGCATGGAACGCAGGAGCGCCGAGACGTGGGAGGCGCACTTCTCGCACCGGTACGACATCCGGCACGAAGGTAACCTCTCCCGGATCGTGTACACCGAGACCGTCGAGCGCGTGAACTACGTGCCCTACTGGCTCAAGCCCGGCATCCGAACGATCTTCCGGCCGTGGGTCGATCGCGCCGACCGCAAGCAGCTCCGGAACCTCGCGCGGCTCGCCGAGGAACGCTCGAGGACATCGTCGTAGCGCGTGACACGACCGGCGGGTCGGCGTCCGTCTCCCGCGGCTCGCCCCGGCGGTTGAGCTAGAGTCCCCCGGGTGGGAGGCCGCGAGTCACTCGACGTCGAAGAGCTCATCCGGGAGAACGAGAACCTCCGCGAGCAACGTCAGGCGCTGGACGAGGTCCTCCGAGCGGTCGCGCGTTCCGAAGGGCTCCAGCCGGTGCTCGACGCGATCATCGAGGCGGCTACCCGTTTGTGTCACGGGAGTTACGGCCAGCTCTACCTAGCGGAGGGCGACGTCTTCGTGATCGCCTCGCAGGTCGCCGACCTCGCTGAGACGTACGACTACGCCACGGAACATCCGCACGTGCGCGACCGGACCACCGTCGTCGGACGGGCGGCGGTGGCCGGGGAGGCGGTACAGATCCCCGACGTCCTGGCCGACGCCGACTACTCATTCGGCGCGCAGGCGATCATCGGCTATCGCGCACTGCTCGGCGTTCCGGTCATCCTGGACGACAAGCTGATCGGTGTCGTCAGCGTGGCCCGCAGCGTCCCGGGGCCCTTCACCGAACGAGAGGTTGAGCTGGTCAAGACATTCGCCGACCAGGCGGCGATCGCGATCGCCAACGCGCGTCTGCTCGACACGGTGGAGCGTCAGCGGATGGAGCTGTCGCGCTTCCTCTCGCCGCAGGTGGCCGAGCTCATCTCCTCGGAGCAGGGCGAACAGCTGCTCGCGGGACATCGCGCCTACATCACTTGTCTGTTCTCCGATCTGCGCGGTTTCACGTCGTTCGCCGAAACGGCCGCGCCCGAAGAGTTGTTCGAGGTGCTTCGGCCGTACCACGAGACGATCGGCGAGCTCATCCCGTACTACGGCGGGACGCTCGAGCACTTCGCGGGCGACGGGATCCTGGTCTTCTTCAACGACCCCGTTGTGGTGGACGACCACGAGCTCGCGGCGGTCCGGCGCGCGCTCGCGGCGCAGGAGCGGTTCGAGGAGCTGGCTCGGACGTGGCGAAAGCGCGACACCGACCTCGGACTCGGGATAGGGATCGAAGCCGGGTACGCCACGGTGGGCCGCATCGGCTTTGAGGGGCGATACGACTACGCGGCGCTCGGATCCGTGACGAACCTGTCCTCACGGCTCAGCACCCACGCCGTGGCGGGCCAGACTCTGGTTGGCCCAAGGGTCTTCGCGGCCGTCGAGGAGTCGGTCCTCACCGAGCCCGTCGGGGGCCTCGACCTGAAGGGGTTCGGGCGGCCGATCCCGGCGTACGAGGTTCGCGGACTTCGGACCTCCGAGTAGGACCGACCGTACCTCGCGGAGCACCGATGCGCTTTTAGTATCGCTTCCGTTCTGGACATGCCACGGGCGTGATCGCTGCAGCAAGCTGCCTCGGGTAGGGTCGTGCCGTGAGCGAACCAACGACGCCGGCGGTGCGGGTCGGCTCGGTCGTCATCGATTGCAACGACTTCGAGCGGGCGTTCGCGTTCTGGCGGGAAGCGCTCGGCTACGTCCCTCGGGACGAGCCGGAGCCCGACTGGGTCGTGCTCCGCGATCCATCGGGCGCGGGCGTGAACGTCTCGCTGCAGGTCGTGCCCGAGCCGAGGGTCGGGAAGAATCGGCTCCACCTCGATCTCTACACGAACGATCGGGACGCCGAGGTCGACCGGCTCCTCGGACTGGGAGCGAACCGGTATCCGAGGACCCCAGAGCCGGACGAGGACTTCATCGTGCTCGCCGACCCTGAGGGCAACCTGTTCTGCGTCATCCAGAAGGACGGCTGAACCCCCGCCGCGCGCCTGCTCGCCGTTCGGCCTACAGTCCGCACGGGAGGGGACCGTGGCCGAGCAGCGACGCACGGGCCGATGGCTGGCCTGGATCACGACCGGGCTGATCATCGGCGCCGTCGAGGCGATCTTCGCGGTGGCGTTCGCGGCCCTGGTCTTCGGCGGCCGCATCGCGGACTACATCGCCGAGGGCATCAGCCTGTACCTGGGGGCGGCGGCGCTGACGCTCGCGATCTTCGCCTGGCTCGCGGGGCCCCGCGGTGTGGTCGGGGGACTCCAGCCGGCCACGGCGGTCGTGCTCGCGACCGTCGCAGCGACCGTCGCGGTCACCACGTTCGGGAGCATCGAGCGGGCCTTCCTCAGCGTCGTCGCCGCCGGCCTGGTCGTGACGGTCCTGTGCGGGATCGTCTTCGTGACGCTAGGGACATCCCGGCGCGCGAACCTCATCCGGTTCGTCCCGTACCCGGTCGTCGGCGGTTTCCTTGCCGGCGTCGGATGGCTGCTCGTGAAGAGCGCCGTCTACGTGTCCGCGGACGTGTTGCCGTCCCTCACGCCGATCGGCGACCTCTTCCAGGCCTCCGTGCTGGAGCTGTGGGGCCCGGCGTTCGCGTTCGGGGTGATCCTGCTGGTCGCGACGCGCCTGGTGAGGCGTCCGATCGTGATCCCCGTGGTGCTCGGGATCGGCCTCCTGCTGTTCGCGGTCGGGATGCTCCTCACCGGATCCTCGATCGCGAGCGCCCGATCGGGTCACTGGCTGCTGCTCGGACCGTTCGACTCGTTCCAGTCGTGGCGGCCGTGGACCCTGCGCTCGATCACCGGCGCCGACTGGTCGGCGGTGGCCGGCCAGTGGGCCGGGATCCTGGCCGCCGTGTTGGTGACCACGATCGCGATCCTGTTCAACATCTCCGGCACCGAGGTCGTGCTGCGCCGGGACCTGGACACGAACAGGGAGCTCCGCGACGCGGGGACGCTGAACGTGATCTCCGGCGCGCTGGGCGGGATCCCGGGCTATCACGCCCTCAGCGCGACGGCGCTCGTCGAACGGATGCGTGTGGACGCGCGGGTTGCCGGCCTGATCGCCGCCGCGGTGCCGCTGGCGGCGGTGGCGTTCGGCGCCTCGGTGATCGAGCTGATCCCGCGCATGATCGTGGGCGGGGTGCTCGTGTTCCTGGGCCTGGCGTTCCTGGTCGAGTGGGTCTGGGACAAGCGCAAGGTCCTGCCGCCGCTCGAGTACGGGGTCGTGCTGGTGATCTTGGCGGCGATCATCGCCCGCGGGTTCCTGCCCGGGGTGGTGGTCGGCCTGGTGCTCGCCGTCGTGCTGTTCGCGGTCAACTACGGGCGGATCGAGCTGGTGCGCGAGGTCGCCTTCGGGGAGACCTATCACTCCAACGTGGACCGCCCGCCGGTCGAACGCGCGCTGCTGCGCACGATGGGCGACCGCGTGCAGATCCTGCGCGTGCACGGGTTCGTGTTCTTCGGCTCGGCCAACGGCCTGCTCGAGCGGATCCGCAAGCGCGTCGAGGCTGCCCCGCTGCGCTACCTGGTGATCGACCTCCGCCGGGTCACCGGCGTGGACTCCTCGGCGGTGGTGTCATTCGTCAAGGTGATGCACCTGGCCGAGGCGGCCGGGTTCGAGCTGGTGTTCGCCGGGACCTCCGAGGCGGTGCGCAGTCAGCTGGCGCGCGGCGGCCTGGTGGCCTCCGAGGTCGTGCGGTTCGAGCCGGACCTGGACCGAGGCCTGCAGCGGGCTGAGGAGGGGCTGCTGCGGGGCGAGGCGCCGGCCGCGCCCGGCGTGGTCGACGAGCGGGACGGTGGCGACGGCCGAGGGGTGGCCGGGATGCCGCCGGGTCTGGAGCGGTACACCGAACGCGAATCGCTGTCCGACGGCGCCGTGCTGATCCACCAGAGCGAGTCGCCCGACGACGTCTACGTGCTGGAGTCCGGGCGGCTTCAGGTGGAGATGCAGACGCCGGACGGGACGCGCATGCGGGTGCGTTCGATCAACCCCGGCGTGGTCGTCGGCGAGGTCGCGATGTACTCGGGGGACCCGCGCAGCGCCGACGTGGTGGCCGAGGGATCGAGCGTGGTCCTGCGGCTGGACAGGGCGTCGATCGAACGACTCGAGGCGGAGGACCCGGAACTCGCCTCGGCGCTTCACCGGTGGCTCGCGGGTGTGCTCTCGGAACGGTTGAGCGACACCCTGCGGGAGTTCGACGCCTTGCTCGACTAAGACGGGAGGGACGTGTCAGAGGAGCGACGATCGCAGGGCTGGCCGGCACAACTCGCCGCCGGGCTGATCATCGGCGGCGTCGAGGTGGTCCTCGCGGTCGCGTTCGCGGCCCTTGTGTTCGCGGGCGCGATCCCTCCCCACCTGGGCGACGGCATCGGCCTGTACCTCGTCGCGGCCGCGCTCACGCTCGGGTTCCTGGCGTGGAGGGCGGGTGTGCGCGGCGTCGTCGGCAGCGTGCAGGACGCAGCGACGGCCGTGCTCTCGATCCTGGCATTGAGCACGGCGTACAAGGCCGCGAACATCGTGTTGATCTGCCGGACCGCGTCCGTCGGCACGTGCGAGGCTCCCGACGTCTTCCTCACCGTCGTGGCGGCGACGCTGGTGGTGACGGTGGCATGCGGCGCCATCTTCCTCGTGTTCGGGACCTTCCGGCTGGGCAACCTCGTCCGGTTCGTCCCGTATCCGGTCGTCGGCGGGTTCCTGGCCGGCACCGGATGGCTGCTCTTCAAGGGCGGCATCTACATCGCCTCCGGTGTGGAGCTGCACCTCCGCACGTTCGACCTCCTCGTGAGCCCGGTGACGCTCAAGCGGTGGGTGCCCGCGCTCGCCTTCGGCGTGATCCTGCTCGTCGCGGTCCGGCGGGTGAAGAAGCCCTTGGTCATCCCGATCGTGCTGGGGATAGGGATCGTGCTGTTCGCGATCGGCATGCTCGTGACGGGCTCCTCGATCGATGCCGCCAAGCACGGGCGATGGCTGCTCGGGCCGTTCGAGTCGGTCCGGCTGTGGCAGCCGTGGGCCTTTCGAGCGATCACCGGCGCCGACTGGTCGGCGGTGCTCAGCCAATGGACCGGGATCCTGACGGCCGTGTTCGTGGCGACGATCGCGATCCTGTTCAACATCTCCGGGACCGAGATCGTCCTGCACCGGGACCTGGACACCAACCGCGAGCTCCGCGACGCCGGGGTCCTCAACGTGGTCTCGGGCGCGCTGGGTGGGATCCCCGGCTATCACGCCCTCAGCCTGTCGGCTCTCGCCGAACGCATGAGCGTGGACGCCCGGGTGGCCGGGCTGATCGCCGCCGCGGTCCCCCTGGCCGGGGTGATCTTCGGCGCTTCGGTGATCGAGCTGATCCCGCGGATGATCGTGGGCGGCGTGCTGGTCTTCCTGGGCCTGGCCTTCATGGTCGAGTGGGTCTGGGACAAGCGCAAGGTCCTGCCACCGATTGAGTACGGGGTCGTGCTGGTGATCCTGGCGGTGGTCATCGGCAGGGCGTACCTGCCCGGCGTGGCGGTCGGCCTGGTGCTCGCGGTCGTCCTGTTCGCGATCAACTACGGCCGGATCGAGCTGGTGCGCGAGGTCGCCTTCGGGGAGACCTACCACTCCAACGTAGACCGCCCGCCCGCGGAGCGGGCGCTGCTCCACACGAAGGGCGACCGTGTCCAGATCCTGCGGATCGACGGGTTCGTGTTCTTCGGTTCGGCCAACGGCCTGCTCGAGCGGATCCGACAGCGAGCGGAAACGGCCCCGCCGCGGTTCCTGGTGATCGACCTCGGCCGCGTCACCGGCGTGGACTCCTCGGCGGTGGTGGCCTTCGTCAAGGTGATGCACCTGGCCGAGGCCTCCGGGTTCGAGCTGGTGTTCACCGGGGCCTCCGACGCGGTTCGCGGCCAGCTGGCGCGAGGGGGAGTGGTCGCCTCCGAGCTCGTACGGTTCGAGCCGGATCTGGACCGCGGCCTGCAGCGGTGCGAGGAGGGGCTGCTGCGGGACGAGGTGGTCGAGTTGTCCGAGTCCGTCTCGATCGATGATGGCGACGCGCTCGCCGGCATGCCGTCGGGCCTGCGCGCCTACCTCGAACGCATGGAGCTCGCCGACGGCACCGTGCTGATCCGCCAGGGCGGGACGCCCGGCGACGTCTACGTGTTGGAGACCGGCCGCCTGCGGGTGGAAACCCTGACCGGACGAGGAACACGGATGCGCCTTCGAACGCTGCGACCGGGCGTGGTCGTGGGCGAGGTCGCGATGTATTCGGGGGACCCGCGCACCGCCGACGTGGTGGCCGAGGGATCGAGCGTGGTCCTGCGGCTCGGCAAGGGCTCGATCGACCGGATCGAGGCCGATGATCCGCAGCTGGCCGCCGCGCTCCACCGATGGCTTGCGACCACGCTGGCGGGGCGGTTGGGTGACTCGCTCAGGGCGTTCGACGCGCTGCTCGACTAGCTCGGTCGAACGTCGACGCGACCTGATCGCGTTATCGGGGGGAACAGATGAGGCGGTCGCGGGGATCGAGACCCCGCGACCGCCTCGACCCCCTACATGGCGTCGAAGGCCTCGTAGACCGTCACGCTGCCTCCGCCCTGTAGGACGGGCGAGTTCTTCGCCAGCCCGGTCGCCGCGTCCAGCGAGTCCGCCTGGAGGATCGTGTAGCCGGTGAGGGGCGAGCCGGTGACGTCGCCCACCTTCCCGTCGCTCCCGATGACCTTTGCCGCAGGCGCGAAGGGGTTGCCCCCGTCCTTGATGGCCCCGCCGAGCTCCGCGTACCAGCCGTCCCATGCCTTCATGACGCGAGCCCTCTCCTCGTCCGTCTCGGGCATGCTCCCGCCGCTGTAGAGCAGCACGAAGTCCGCCATCGATACCTCCTTCCGGCCTCTCGGCCTGTCCGTCCGTCATCCCTACGACGAACGGTCGCCGCCGCTTTCGACAGCCGGGTGCGACACGTATCGTGTCGCCATGGCGGTCCGGCGGGTCGTGGTCGACCACGTGCTGTTCGTGGTCGGAAATGTGGAGGCGAGCAGGGGGCTGTACACGGCCGCGCTCGCACCGCTCGGATACGAGGAGCTGTACGTCCAGGAGGACTGCGTTTCCTACGGGGCGGACGGGCTCGACGATTTCACGATCTGCCGGGGGGAGCCCGTGACCACGGCCGCGCACGTCGCGTTCGACGCCGCCGACCGAGGAGCGGTGGACGCGTTCTTCGGCGCGGCGATGGCACACGGCGCCACGGTCAGAGGCGAGCCGGGGGTGTGGACCCAGTACTCGGAGCGCTACTACGCGGCGTTCGTGAACGACCTGCACGGCAACAACGTCGAGGCCGTGTGGCACGCCGCGGAACCGGTCACCGACGCTCCCCGCAGGCCGGGGGTGCCGTAGGGCTCAGTCGTTCGCTTCGCGGACCGGCGATCGGGGCGCCCGACGGTCCGAGGGTCGGGGCTCGTCGAACCCGTCCCCGACGGCGCCGAGCGCGTCGTCGACGAGGGCGTGGAGATCCGCTCGACCTTCACTCGTGCACCACCCCGACACGGCGGTCGAGAAGGCGGCGAGGGCCACGGCCGCCAGCAGCCGCATGCGGGGCTCCTGCGAGGGGTCGCCCCCGCTGCGGGTCACGAGCTCCTCGGTCACCCCGTTCTCCCACCGCGCGTGCTTGTCCAGCAGGCGCGCCCGGATCGACGGTGTCTCGTGGGCCAGACGCTTCGCGGCCACGACCCGATCCTGGCGCTCCTCGTACAGGTCGATCAGCGATCCGAGGGCTGCCCTCAGGGCAGTGAACGATGGCTCCTCGGGCGGCCGGACGGCGAGCATGGCCCGCAGCTCGAGCCCGAGGTCGTCGAAGAACCCGATCACCACGTCTTCCTTGGAATCGAAGTATCGGAAGAACGTCCTGGGGGAGACCTCGACCTGCTCGACGATGTCCTCGATCGTCGTCTCGTCGAACCCGCGCTCGGCGAACAGCCGGAATGCGGCGTCGGAGAGCTCCACGCGCGTCCGCAGCTTCTTCCGTTCCCTGAGACCGATCGATGTATCCACGGGCACAGCATAGCACTTGGCGTCGAGTGCAATCTGGCAGGGGTTGCCAAATGGCAGCCGACGTTCTATGGTGGAGCCCTGTCGAGATGGAGGAGCCGGTCCCATGCAGCTGGCACACAGAGCGAAACGCCCGGGATCGGTGACTCGCGGAGAGGAGTCCGAGACCATGACCGCATACGTGCTCGTGCAGACCGCGAGGCAGGACGGCCGGATCGCCAACCTGCTCCGACCGCTCCCGGGGATCGTGTTCACCGAGGACGTCCGCGGGCCGTACGACGCGCTCGCGCTCGTGCGCTCCGACGCCGGCGGGGACGCGTTCGAGTCGATCGTGGACCAGATCCGCCGGTTGCCGGGCGTGATCCACGCGCTCGCGGCGCCGCTCGTCCGGGAGGGCGTGGATCTGGTGAGCACCACCGCGGCCTGATCGATCGGGTTCGGGGCGTTCGAACCCGAGCGTTCGGACCGGGCGCGGCGCCATGCCGTCACTGCTCGGCGTCGCGAAGTGCTTCCGCGAACGTGAGCAGCGCTTGATCGATCGCTGATGCCCGGTCGGCGGAGGTGATCTCGCCCTTCTCGAAGGCTTCGGACACCT